>JAIVHL010000165.1:0-22547 GCA_020201075.1 Halomonas sp.
GCCCACGCCCGAGGTGAAAGCCGACGCGCCCACGCCCGAGGTGAAAGCCGAGGCGCCTAAGCCCGAGGCGAAAGCCGACGCGCCCACGCCCGAGGTGAAAGCCGAGGCGCCCAAGGCCGAGGCGAAAGCCGACGCGCCCAAGGCCGAGGCGAAAGCCGACGCGCCCAAGCCCGAAGCGAAAGCCGACGCGCCCAAGCCCGAGGCGAAAGCCGACGCGCCCAAGGCCGAGGTGAAAGCCGAGGCGCCCAAGCCCGAAGCGAAAGCCGAGGCGCCCAAGCCCGAGGCGAAAGCCGACGCGCCCAAGCCCGAGGCGACGCCTGAAGCGCAGCCCGAGGCAAAAGCCGAAGCGCCCAAGCCCGAGGCGACGCCTGAAGCGCAGCCCGAGGCAAAAGCCGAAGCGCCCAAGGCCGAGGAGACGCCGGAGGAGCGACGCGCTAACCGTCGTCGTCGGCGTGCTCACAACGATCCGCGGGAGATCCGTCGTCGTGAGCAGGAAGCCAAGGCTCAGGAGGGCAAGCAGGGCTGAGGCCCCACTTTCCCCTCCCCGGAGAGACAGCGCCCGCAGCCATGGCTGCGGGCGCTGTCGTTTCAGTTCAGGCCATCAGGCCCATGGCTATGGCTATGGCTATGGCTATGGCTATGGCTATGGCTATGGCGGAGCGTCTGCCAGGCGCGGCTCCCGCTCCAGCAGCACGCCAAAGCGCTCGCTCACCGTATTGGCCACGCGCTCGGCGAAGGCGAGCAGTTCACCGGCGCTGCCGCCACCGAAGTGCACCAGCACCAGTGCTTGACGATCATGCACTCCAAAGTGAGCCTCGCGAAGGCCCTTGAGGCCGCACTGGTCAATCAGCCACCCCGCGGCTAGCTTGACCCGACCATCGGACTGCAGGAAGTGCGGCATGCTCGGATGCTCGGCGAGCAGGCGTTCGGCCTGCTCGCCCGACACCAGGGGGTTCTTGAAAAAGCTGCCGGCATTGGCAAGCCGCGCCGGATCGGGCAGCTTGTCGCGACGAATGGCACACACCGCCTCGGCCACCTCGAGCGGGCTGGGCGAGACGCCGACCCGAGCGGCCAAGTCGCCGTAGCCAAGGCGCGGAGCCGCCAAACGTGACAGCCTCAGCACCAGACGAGTGATCACCACCCGCCCCGCAAGCCGTCCCTTGAAGACACTGTCACGATAGCCGAAGGCGCAGTCTTCTGGTGTCATCCATGCCGCCCGGCCGTCAGACAGGTCCACCACCTGAAGCGCCTCAAGCGCCTCGCAGATTTCGACTCCGTAAGCGCCGATATTCTGGATCGGCGTCGCGCCACAGTGTCCCGGGATCAGCGCCAGGTTCTCGGTGCCCCAGAGGCCGAGCTCGGCCAGCGCCATGACCAGCTCATGCCAGATCACCCCCGCTTCCGCGTGGACCCGAACCGTCTCGCTCTGGCCCTCCTCGACCCACCAGCTGTTCATGGCCGGCCGAATGACCAGTCCTGTCAGGCGCTCCGGCAGGATCAGATTGCTGCCGCCGCCCAGCAGGGTCAGCGGCCAGCCATGGGCACGGGCCTCTGCCAGCGCCGCCTGCAACTCGTCCAGGTTGGCGGGGGCAGCGAAATGCTCTGCCACGCAGGGCAGGCCCAGGGTATTGGCCGCCGTCAGGTCGTGCTCGGAGATAAGCACCGAACTCAAGAACGCGCCTTCAGGCGTGTCTCGATCTCGGCCAGCAGGCCAAGGGCGCCCTGCTCAACCAGGTCGAGCACCTGCTCAAAGCCCTGCTCACCGCCATAGTAGGGATCAGGCACCGCGCGGTCAGGCAGACCGGCAAAGTCGAGGAAAAGCCCCAGGTGAGGGTCGCAGTCGGCCGGTGCAAGGGTGCGCATCGCCGCCAGGTTGTCATGATCCATGGCCAGCAGATAGTCGAAACGGCCGAAGTCGTCAGCGACCAGTTGTCTGGCGCGCAGGGCAGTGAGATCGATGCCGCGGCGAGCGGCAGCCTGGCGGGTGCGTGGGTCCGGCGGCTTGCCCACGTGCCAGTCACCGATGCCGCAGGAGTCGACCTCCACCCGATGAGCCAGGCCGCGCTCGTCGAGCAGGCGTCGGAACATCCCCTCGGCGGTGGGCGAACGACAGATGTTGCCCAGGCAGACAAAGAGTACACGCATCAGGCATCTCCCCTGTCGTCAGCGGTTTCCAGCAGCGCACGCACCCGGGCCAGGTCCTCGACGGTATCGACGCCGGCGGGGTGCGGCTCCCGGGCCAGCGCCACCTGAATCGTGTGACCGTGGTGCAAGGCCCGCAGCTGCTCAAGGTGCTCGATCTGCTCCAGGGGCGAAGGTGTCCAGTCGCCGTACTCGGCCAGAAACCCCGCCCGATAAGCATATAGCCCGATATGGCGGAGCCAGGCGTCTGTCTCGAGCAGCGCCGGGCGAGGGAGGCCTCGGGGTCATCGAAGAGGCGATCAGCCACCTGGTCGATCAGCGTCGCCGGAATCAGCGGCTCATCGCCCTGAACATTAACCAGCACGGCATCATCGGCAAGGCCCAGTCGGTCGGCTACCTCGGCCAGACGGTCGGTGCCGGAGGGATGGTCGTCGCGGGTCATCAGGACTTCGGCGCCAAACTCCGCCAGGGCTTTTTCGATACGGGCGTCGTCGGTGGCAACCACGACGCGGGTGGCGCGGCTTGCACAGGCACGCCGCCAGACATGGGCAACCATGGGCTCACCGGCGATTTCTACCAAGGGCTTTCCGGGCAGCCGCGAGGAAGCGAAGCGCGCCGGGATGACGGCAATGAACTCGCGCTCTGCCATCAGGCGTTCCCCATGCGTCCGGGGGAGTCGTGAAGCTTCTCGTCGACGCTGAGCTGACGCGCCTCCTCCGGCAGCATTACCGGGATACCGTCGCGCACCGGATAGGCTAGCCCGTCGAATAGGCAGAGCAGCTCCTCGGCCTCGCGCTGGTACTTGAGTTTACCCCTGCACAGCGGGCAGACCAGCATGGCCAGCAGTTCCTTGTCCATCGTGTTCACCTCACTCCTGATGATGAGACGGCTCTTTGCCGGCTCGCGAATTCGTTTCGGGGGCGGGCTCGACCAGCCGCGTCAGGCGTCCGTCGAGCCAGTCGGAAAAACCCGTCTCGGGGTTAGCCTCCACTTCCAGCACCCAGCTGGCTGCGGGGGCCAACCCCCGGCACTTCACGGCATCCTTGGCGGTCATTATCAGCGGCCGGCCGTCGTCGAAGGCGAGTTCCTCGCCACGATAGGCGTGGTGGTCGCCAAAAGAGTGCGGTATCGCCTCGACGCCGAGGTCCTCGAGGGTCTCGAAGAAACGCGCCGGCCGGCCGATGCCGGCCACGGCGTGCACAGGAGCAGAAAACGGCAGTGGCGCCAGCGGCAAGCGCTCGCCATCGCCAAGTCGCCGCCAGGCGATTGGCGCCAGGCGCATGGTGAAGGCGCCGGCCGGCGGCGCGAATCGCGGCTCCCCGTTGATCACCACGGCATCGACGCCCTCCAGGCGCGAGAGCGGTTCGCGCAGGGGGCCGGCCGGTAGGCAGCGGCTATTGCCGAAGCCCCGCGCGCCGTCCACCACCACCAGTTCGAGATCCCGAGCGAGGGCCAGGTGCTGTAGGCCGTCGTCGCTGACCAGGATATCGCAGCCCCCTTCCAGCAGGCGGCGCGCGCCGCGAGGACGGTCCGGGTCCACCACCACCGGCACGCCGGTCTGGTCGGCCAGCATGCGCGGTTCGTCGCCGCACTGCACCACCGGCGTCCGGTCGTCGATCAGCAGCGGATAGGCATCATGCTTGCCCCCATAGCCACGCGAGAGAATGCCCGGTCGCCAGCCCTCGGCGGACAGGTGGCGCACCAGCCACGCCACCAGCGGCGACTTGCCGGTACCGCCCAGAGTCAGGTTACCCACCACGATCACCGGTACCGGCGCCCGCCATACCTCGCGACGGCCTGAGGCATAGGCGACCCTGCGACGCGCCACGGCGACGCGATAGAGCCCCTCAAGGGGGCTCAACAGGCGGAGCCAGGGCGACCCTGTATAGGCCGCCTCCAGCCAGCGCTCCCCCACTCCTTTCATGTCGGGTCCGCCTCCTGGAACTGCAGGCGATGCAGCGCCTCGTAGGCGCCGCCTCGCGTTAGCAGTTCGGCGTGGCTGCCCTGCTCGATGAGTTCGCCCTGCTCCATTACCAGGATGCGATCGGCGCGCTCGATGGTCGATAACCGGTGGGCGATCACCAGCGTAGTGCGCCCCTTGCATACCTCCTCCAGGGCCGCCTGGATATGGCGCTCGGATTCGGTATCCAGCGCCGAGGTGGCCTCGTCGAGGATCAAGAGCGGCGCGTCCTTGAAGATGGCGCGGGCGATGGCCAGGCGTTGTCGCTGGCCGCCTGAGAGCATCACCCCGTTATCACCCACCACGGTGGCGTAGCCGCCGGGCAGGCGTTCGATGAACTCGTGGGCGTGAGCGGCCCGGGCGGCGGCCTCGACGGCGGCGGGGTCGGCATCCGGCACCCCGTAGGCGATGTTGTCGGCGATGCTGGCGTTGAACAGAGTCACCTGCTGGGAAACCAGGGCGATCTGGCGGCGCAAGGGCGCCAGACGGTAGTCATCCAGAGGGACGCCATCGATCAGCACGCGCCCCTCCGTGGGCCGATAGAAACGCGGGAGGAGCCCCACCAGGGTCGACTTGCCGCTGCCCGAACGGCCGACGATGGCGATCATTTCCCCGGGAGCCACGTCCAGGTCGATCCCCTTGAGCACCTCTGGCTGGCCCTCGGCGTAGCGGAAGCGCACGCCCTCGAGGCGCACTCGGCCCTCGAGGCGCTCAGGCTCATGCTGGCCCTCATCGCGCTCGGCGGGCACCTCCAGCAGGCCGAACAGTTCGGCCGCGGCGGCCAGGCCCTTCTGGATCTCGCTGTTGATCTCGGTGAGCTGGCGCACCGGCTTGGCCATCAGCGAAGCGGCGGTGATGAAGGCCACGAACTCACCGGCGGTCATGTTGTCCATCAGCGCCGGCGACATCGCCAGCCACACCAGCACCGCCAGGGCCAGGGCCACCAGCAGCTGGATGATCGGCGTGCTGACCGCCTTGGTCAGCGCCTCCTTCATGCTCTGCTGGCGGTTGTACTCGCTGGCCGCCGCGAATCGGGCCTTCTCGAAGGGCTCGGCGCCATGGGTTCGCACCACCCGATAGCCGGAGAGCGCCTCGGAGGCCACGTGGGTGACGTCACCCATGGAGGCCTGGATCCGCGCCGAGATACGCCGAAAGCGCTTGCTGGCGTAGCTGACCACACCGCCGATCAGCGGGGTCACGGTCAGGAACAGCAGAGTCAGCATCCAGTTGGTCCACAGCAGATAGCTCACCAGGCCGATGACGAACAGCCCCTCGCGCAGCAGAGTCGTCAACGCCTTGGTGGCCGCCCCCGTCACCTGCTCCACGTGATAGGTGACCCGGGAGATCAGGTGGCCACTGGAATGGCTGTCGAAGAAACACCCCGGCAGGTGCAGCATATGGTTGAAGACGTTGCAGCGCAGGGCATGAACCACGTTGCGCGCCACATTACTCATGAAATAGGTGCCGAGAAAGGTCCCCAGCCCGCGGGCGGCGAACATGCCCACCACAAACATCGGCAGGAAAAGCCGAAAGCTGGCGTCCGGATCCTGGATGCCATCGATCAACCGCTTCATCATCTCGGCCAGCGCGGTGCTGGAGGCGGCATAGATGACATAACCAACGATCGCCAGGGCGAAGGAGCGCGAGTGGGGGCGCACATAGCTGAGCAGGCGCTTGTAGAGGACTAGGCCGTGCTCGCGGGCCTGCTCGGCCTCGGCGGCCAGGGCCCCAGGCAGCTCGGCCGGCGACAGTTCACGCTCACCGAGCCGGTAAATGCCGGTGGCCGTGATCACCACCGTGACCGGCGAGACTTCGGCTGCCACTCCGCTGGTCGACTCAGGCAGTTCAAGCTCCAGCGCCTGGCGAGTCTCGAAGGTGGTGGAGACCATGAAGAAGATCAGCAGCAGGAAGACCACGTCGATGAGCGGCGTGAGGTTCACCTCTACCGGGTCACGCCGGGGGCGCGAAAACCTCACGGACGCTTCACCCGGGGGGCCAGACGGCCGTCGGCCTCGAGGCGCTCTTCTTCTCCAGCAGCCTCTCCGGCGGGCTCGTGGCGCTCGGCCAGGGTCAGCTCACCGCCGTAGTGGGCGAGGAACTCCACTACCTGGCCCGACTGTTCCTCCATGCGCACGGTAATATCCTCGATCCGACGCAGAAAGTAACGATGGAACATCAGGGCCGGGATCGCCACGGTCAGTCCAGCCGCGGTGGTCACCAGCGCCCTGGAGATACCGCCGGCCAGGTCAGCGGTTCGGCTGGCCCCGTCGCCGGCGACGATCACCGAGAAGACCTCGATCATCCCTACCACCGTGCCCAGCAGGCCGATCAGCGGCGCGATGGCGGCAATGGTGCCCAGCGGGCTGAGGAAGCGCTCCATGTCGTGGATGACCGCCGTACCCGCCTCCTGCAGCCGCGCCCGCACCTGCTCATGCCCAAGTCGAGCGTTGCGCATGCCCGCGGCCAGCACCCCGCCCAGCGGTGAATGGCTCTCCAGCCAGAAAAGATTGATCTGGCCGCGGGCCACCAGGGTACAGACCTCCTGGCCCAGCCCCCGCGGGGCGATACGCCTGGCGCGCAGAGTCCAGAGGCGCTCGATGATGATCACCGTGGCCAGCAGCGAGCAGCCGAGCAGCGGTAGCATCAGCCAGCCACCGGCGATCAGGGCCTCCATCATGTCCATGCGCTTTACCTCGAAGGTGCCTCATTGTTCATGTCCGTGATCTTGAAACGATTCTAACGCAAGGCAGACGGCTCCGACACCGCCCCACCGCCAGGGCTGGCGCCGTAGGCTCTCAACGGGCCGCCCAGACCCTCCCCCGAGACGAAAGGTCAGGGCCCCATCCAACCCCGTGCTCCACTGGCAGCTGCCCGTCGCCCGGAAGCGTCTCACTACCTCGTCGTGGGGATGGCCAAAGGCGTTGCGCCGACCGGCACTATAGACGACGTGCTGCGGGGTAAGCCACTGAACCAGCTGGGGTCCGGAACTGGTCTGGCTGCCGTGGTGGCCGGCCACCAGCAGCGTCAACGGCGCCTTGGCCTCGAGCAGTATGGCACGCTCTATCCGTCGTCCCACGTCACCGGTAATCAGCAGACGATGCTCGCCGGCACTCACCTCCAGCACACAGGAGCGATCGTTGCTGGTTAGCGCGGAGGTCTCCCGGGGCGGCCACAGGAAGCGGAAGTGCACGCCATCTCGCTCCCAGGACTGACCTCGGAGGCAGGGAACAAAGGGCACCCCAATGGTCTCGCCGGGCGGCGCCAGGAAGCGGCCGACCAGATGGCGCTCATCCAGCAGCGCTACGCCGCCGGCATGGTCGATGTCGTCGTGGCTGACGATGACCTCGTCGAAGCGCTGGCCCGGGGGCCACAGCACACTGACCGGGGCAAACCCCGAGGCGAAACGCGGCCCCGTATCATAGAGCACTCGATAGCCTGCGGTGCGCAGCTCCACCAGCTGACCCTGGCCGACGTCCAGCACCCGCACCTCCAACTGGCCATGGGGAAGGCCCGATGGCGCAAGCCCCATGGCTACCGCGGCCAGTGCCAGACTGCCCGCACTGCGCAGCGGACCCGACAGCCCTGGCAGCCCCCAGAGCAGCGCCACCAGGCCCAGGCAGAGCGCCAGGGGGGTCACCAGAGCCGGCTCGGGAAGCCACAGCGGGAGCCAGACTACTGCCGCCTCCAGGCACCAGGCCAGCGCCTCCGTGAGCTGAGCGAACAGCCACCAGCACAGCGCCGAGAGTGGCGGCAAGGGAGTGAGCAGCCAGCCCAGCAGCCCCAGCGGCACCATCAGGCTGCTGACCAACGGCACGGCCACCAGATTGACCAGCGGCGCCGCCGGTGCCAGACGAGCGAAGGCCAGCAGCACTGCCGCGGCCATTAGCGGCGCCAGCAGCAGTTGGGTCCTGACCAGCGCCCATAGCCAGCCGCGCCACCCCTTCGGACGCGGCCGCCCCTGCCAGGCCAGGATCAGCAGCGCCACCGCCAGAAAGGAGAGCCACAGCCCCGGACGCCAGGCGCTGAGCGGGTCAATCAACAGCACCACGGTTAGCGCCAACCACCAGCCCTGCCAGGGGCCCGGGGCATGGCGTCCGCTGGCCACCCAAAGTCCCACCAGCGCCATCACCAGGGCGCGTAGCGCCGGCGGCTCCAACCCAGAGAGGGTCGCGTAGCCCGCCGCCGCCATACCGGCTAGCCACCAGGGCCACACCGCCAGTCGCCAACGTCCCGGCGTCGCCAAGCGAGACGCCCCGCGACCCAGCAGCAGCGCAAAGCCTGCCACCAGCCCCACGTGAAGACCCGAGATCACCATCAGGTGGGTGGTGCCGCTGGCGTTGAGCAGCGCCCAGTCCTCGGCGGTCAGCCGCTCGCCGGCGCCCAGGGTCAGCGCCGCCAGCCAGCGCTCGGCTCGCGCCGGTAGCTCACGTGACTCCAGATATGCCAGGGCGCGCTTGCGCAGCCCGGATCCGGACTCAGCCAGCCGCCGCGGTGGCGGCTCACGGCGAACATAGCCGGTAGCCTGGATGCCCTCTCGCCACAGCCAGGCTTCATAGTCGAAGGTATACGGATTGGCGAAGCCCGCCGGCGGGCGCAGGCGGACGGTGAACGCCCAGCGCTCGCCGGGCTGCATGGGCGGTGCCTCGAAGGCGCTCAACCGCACCCGCTGCAGGCGATCGCAGCCGGGGCGACGCTCTGCCATCGGGCGACACGGTGACGCCAACCACTATTATCAGCAGCAGCCAAGCCGTCGGCCGTCGCATAGCCAGCACCAGAAGGGCGAAGATACCGAGACCCTCGAGCAGCCCGGGGGGCAGGCGGCTGGCAAGCCCTAGTCCGCAGAGCACGGCCAGGGCAAGAGGGATGGCCATTCCAGGTCGCATTCCCTTGCTCCAGGTGGGTGCATGTCTGCCCGTGCACGGCGCTCTGGAGAGAAGCGCCGCCATGGCGGAGGCAGGCCCTTGTATGGATAATAGCCTGGGTCACGAAGCAGCGAGCCTGACAACATGCCGCGCCGCTTACTCCAGCGCTATATGCCGCATCCCGAGACGCTCAGGCGCCAGCGTTCGCTGCGGTTCATGAACCACCTCATTGGTAATCCCACCCTGTGGGTGCTGAGCCGCCGCAGCGTGGCCAACGCCTTCTCGGTGGGTCTGTTTAGCGCCATGTTACCCATTCCCTTTCAGATGGCCATAGCGGCCCTGGGCGCCTGGTTGGTCCGCGCTAACCTGCCGCTCTCCGTGGGCCTGGTGTGGATCACCAATCCGCTGACCATGCCGCTGATCTTCTATGGCAACTACCGGCTGGGTGCCTGGCTGATGAACACGCCGGCCCGTGAGGTGCCGGACCGACTCTCCACCCGCTGGATCGCCGAGCAGATGGTCGACATCCTGCCCGCTCTGGCGGTGGGCTCAATGGTCATCGCTATTGTCCTGGCGCTACTCGGCAACCTGGTGATCCGACTGATCTGGCGCTGGCAGGTCTCGCGCAGTTGGAAGGCACGACGGCGGCGGCGCAAGGCGCCCTGCGAGGATGATCTGTAACTTTTTGCTTGCTCGCCAACGCAAACGGCCGGCCCCTGAGGGGTCGGCCGTTTGCGTTGACAGATGATGACCTGCTGGCGGCAGAAGGCTCAGCCAGCCTTTGGGCTCCGCGGCTGCTCGGTCAGGCGCCCCTCGTCCAGTCGCATGACCCGATCCTGATGGGCCGCTAGTGCCAGGTCGTGG
Organism: Halomonas sp.; assembly: GCA_020201075.1. Taxonomy (GTDB): domain Bacteria; phylum Pseudomonadota; class Gammaproteobacteria; order Pseudomonadales; family Halomonadaceae; genus Halomonas. Next base: position 9,829 of record JAIVHL010000165.1, read on the forward strand.
GTCACGATCACGAAGGCACAGGCAGAGGAGCGCGCCAGCTCATCCATCAACGCCAGAATGCTGGCCGCGGTGTACTGGTCCAGATTGCCGGTGGGCTCGTCCATCAGCACCAGGCTCGGGTCGGTAACCAGGGCGCGGGCGATAGCCACCCGCTGTCGCTCTCCGCCAGAGAGCTCGCCGGGCTTGTGATCGGCGCGCTCGGCCATGCCTACCCTGTCCAGCAGCTTCCGGGCACGAGCCTCGGCATCCTTCTTGCGCTGCCCTCGCACGATCAGCGGCAGCGCGGCATTCTCAAGGGCGGTGAACTCGGCACGGTGACGTCCTGGGGACCTTCACTGTAGACACGGGTTAGATCGAGGCACTCCAGCATGGTACTACCCTGCGCCGCGCGGGCGCCCTGCTCGGCTGTGGCTTGCATGGTCGTCTTACTCATAGCGCAACACCTCCGCCGGCTGGACCTTGGCCGCTCGCCAGGCCGGATAGAGGGTAGAAAGGAAGGTCAGGACCAGCGCCGACGCGACGATATCGCGCACGTCCGTCCAGTCGAGGCGCGAGGGAAGGTTGCTGATGAAGTAGACCCCAGCGTCGAGGAACTGGATGCCGAACAGGCTCTCGACCCCATCGATGATATTAGAAATGGTCAACGCCAGCAGCACCCCGAGCACCACGCCAACCAGGATACCGATTACCCCGATGGCCAGCCCCTGGACGATGAAGATGCCCATGATTGAGCGCGGTGTGGCGCCAATGGTTCGCAGGATGGCGATATCGGCATGCTTGTCGGTCACCACCATCACCAGGGTCGACACGATATTGAAGGCCGCCACGGCGATGATCACCGTGAGGAGAAGCCCGATCATGCGCTTCTCCATCTGGATCGCCTGAAACAGGTTGCCGTGGGAAAAGGTCCAGTCAAGGCCCTGGTAGCCCGGGCCCAGTTCGTTGACGATGCTGCGCGTCTCCGCACTGGCCTGGAAGAGGTCGTCGAGCTCCAGACGCAGACCGCCCACCGCGTCGCCCAAGCGACCCAGCGTCTGAATGTCCTCGATGTTGGCATAGGCCAGGGCCGCATCCAGGTCCGCGCCAACGCTGAATACCCCGCTCACCGTGAAACGCTTGAGCCGCGGAAAGACCCCGGCCGGGGTAATCGAGGCCTCTGGCACCAGCAGGGTCACGGCGTCACCGACCCCGACCCCCAGCCGTCGAGCCAGGATCGAACCGCGCCCTCGTTACGGCCACCCACAGAGAACATCCCCTGCTGCTCCACGTAGGGGGCGGCACCAATCACCCGCTCTCGCTCCATCAGCCGTGCGGCCAGGGACTCCCACTCCACCATGCCGGTGCGCGACTCGACCTTGGCGTGGGGCACCATGCCAAGAATGCGGGTGCGCAGCTCGTGGTCGAAGCCGTTCATCACCGAGAGCACCAGTATCAATACGGCTACGCCCAGCATCAGGCCCAGCATGGAGGTCAGCGAAATGAAGGAGATGAAGTGGTTGCGGCGCTTGGCGCGCACATAGCGCAACCCGATCAGAAAAGGCAGGCGGTCGAGCATGGGAGCGTTCCTTGTCAGCGGGCGCCCATGGTAAGGCTTTTTATCTGCCGCTGCACCGGGCGCCCGCACCTTGCCGCGGATTTGCACCATGGCATGAGAGAACATCGCGGAGCAGCGTTTAGTGATAGCGCCGCCACTTGCATCGTTGCGCATTGATGCCTACATTCGCGACCTGACCACCGATCCACCCAGCGGGGCTTTCTTTGACCATGGCCAAACGCCTGCTTCCCGAATGGCATCCCCAGGATGCCGTCCAGCTTACCTGGCCCGGCCCCGAGAGCGACTGGGCCCCCATGCTCGAGCGCATCGAGGCCACGATGGAAGCCATGGCGGTCGCCATCGCACGCTACCAGAGCATCCTGGTCAGCGTCCCCGATACCGCAACTCGAACCCACCTGGCCGGCCGCTTCGCCGCGCTGGGCGTCCCGACCGAGCGCCTTCACCTGGTGATAGCGCCCGCCGACGACACCTGGGCCCGCGACCACGGTCCCCTGGCCGTGGAAGAGAACGGCGCGCTGCGCCTGCATGATTACGTCTTTACCGGCTGGGGAGGCAAGTTTCCCGCCGGCTTGGACAACACCCTGACCCGCCGCCTGGCGGATGCCGGGATCTATGCCGGCCCGGTGAGCGAGCGCGGCCTGGTGCTGGAAGGCGGCGCCATCGAGAGCGACGGCGAAGGTACTCTGCTGACCACCGAGGCGTGCCTGCTCAACCCCAACCGCAACCCTGGCCTCGACCGCCAGGCGGTGGAGGACTGGCTGCACGAGGACTTCGGCGTGACTCGGGTGCTGTGGCTGGCCCACGGCCACCTGGAGGGCGACGACACCGACAGCCACGTGGATACCCTGGCGCGCTTCTGCGACCCGGCCACCATTGCCTACGTGCGCTGCGACGACCAGGCCGACTCCCACTACCCGGCGCTGGCCGCCATGGAGTCAGAGCTCAAGGCGCTACGACGCCGCGACGGTGAGCCCTACCGGCTGGTGCCGCTACCCTGGCCGAGCCCCTGCTTAGACCCGGTGGACGGCCACCGCCTGCCTGCCACCTACGCCAACTTCCTGATCATCAACGGTGCGGTGCTGGTGCCGGTCTACGGTGATGCCGCCGACACCCGGGCCCTCACCGCTCTGGCCGGCGCTTTCCCCGGACGCGATATCATCCCCATCGACTGCCTGAGCGTAATCCGCCAGCACGGCAGCCTGCACTGCCTGACCATGCAGCTGCCCCGTGGCAGTCTGGCCAACCGGGCCTAAAGTCAAATTGGGACCACGACATTAGGGGCGCTGGGGACAAGCCGAAGAGGAGGTCCTACGCCAGGGATGGCGTCGGTAGCGTACAGGGAGGTATTCACAGCGCCTCCTCGCAGGCTTGTCGCCAGACAAGCCCCGAGAAACGAATAAATAGGAGTGTCCATCATGTCCCGCCATCTGAAGGTCGGCCTGGTCCAGCAGCCCGCCTGGCCCGACAAGGCCAGAAGCCTCGCCGAGAGCGAGGCCGGTATCCGCGAGCTGGCCACCGCCGGCGCAGAGCTGGTCATGCTGCAGGAGCTGCATGCCACCCACTATTTTTGCCAGTATGAGGACACCGAGCTGTTCGACCTGGCCGAGCCCCTGGACGGCCCTACCGGCACGCGCCTGGCGGAACTCGCCGCTGAGCTCGATATCGTACTGGTGGGCTCGCTGTTCGAGCGCCGCGCGCCGGGGCTCTACCACAACACCGCGGTGGTCTATGACCGCAAGCAAGGCGCCGTGGGCCACTACCGCAAGATGCATATCCCCGATGATCCCGGCTTCTATGAGAAGTTCTACTTCACCCCGGGCGACGCCGATGATTCACGCGGCCAGGGCTTCCAGCCCATCGACACCTCGCTGGGCCGACTCGGCGTGCTGGTGTGCTGGGATCAGTGGTACCCGGAAGCGGCGCGGCTGATGGCGCTGGCCGGCGCGGAGCTTCTGCTCTACCCCACCGCCATCGGTTGGGACCCCGCCGACGACGAAGCCGAAAAAACCCGTCAGAAGGACGCCTGGACGCTGATCCAGCGCAGCCACGCGGTCGCCAACGGCGTGCCGGTGGTCGTCGCCAACCGGGTCGACCGTGAGCCGGACCACTCCGGCGTTGGCCGCGGCATCGACTTCTGGGGCGGCAGTTTCATCGCCGGCCCCCAGGGAGAGCTACTGGCCCATGCGGGCGTCAACGCCGAACGGCTGCTGGTGACCCTGGACATGGACCGGGGCGAGAGCGTGCGGCGTATCTGGCCGTATCTCCGGGATCGCCGTATCGATGCCTATCAGGATCTCGTGCGTCGCTACCGGGACTGATCCGGCCGCGGCGTATCTGACCACTCTCCAACTGCCGGGCTCGTCTTCCTCGGCGCGTGGCAGCACCCAGTTCAGCACGATGCCCACCAGAGCGGCCAGGCTGACCCCCTGCAGGGTGAACTGGCCGCCGCCGAGCTGCATGCCCCCGATGCCGAATACCAGGATCAGCGAGATCACCACCAGGTTGCGCGGCGCGGTCAGGGATTGACCGGCGCGCACCAGGGTATTCATACCCACCACGGCGATGGAGCCGAACAGCAGGGTCATGATGCCGCCCATCACCGGGCCGGGGATGGTCTGCAGCAATGCTCCCAGCTTGGCAACGAAGGCCAGAGAAACAGCGATGCAGGCGGCCACCACCATGATCCTGGGGTCGAAGGCGCGGGTCAGCGTCACCGCCCCGGTCACCTCGGAGTAGGTGGTATTGGGCGGCCCGCCGAACAGCGCCGCGGTCGTGGTCGCCAGGCCGTCACCCAGCAGGGTGCGATGCAGACCGGGCGTCTCCAGGTAGTTCTTCCGCGTGACCGAGCCGATGGCCACCATATCGCCGATGTGTTCCACCGCCGGGGCAATGGCCACCGGGATCATGAAAAGGATCGCTGCCCAGTGGAAACTCGGCGCAGTAAATGCCGGGATGGACAGCCAGGACGCCTCCTGCACCGGCGTGAAGTCCACCAGGCCCATCACCAGCGCCAGCACATAGCCGGTGACGATGCCGCCCATGATCGGGATCAGGCGCACGATACCTCGGCCGAACACCGCCAGCACCAGGGTGACCAGCAGACTGGTCATGGAGAGGAAAATCGCGGGGCCGTAGCCAATATTGTCGCTGGTCTCGCCGGTGGCCATACTCACCGCCACCGGCGCCAGCGCCAGGCCGATCACCATGATCACCGGCCCCACCACCACCGCTGGCAGCAGGCGATGCAGCCAGGCGGTGCCCTTCAGGCGAACGGCCTGGGAGATCACCACGTAGACCAGGCCAGCCGCCATCAGGCCGCCCATGGTGGCCGGGATGCCGAAGTTGGCGACCGAGCCCTGGATCGGCGCGATGAAGGCGAACGATGACGCCAGGAAAACCGGCACCGTGACGCGCGTGATGCCGTGGAACAGCAGGGTACCGACGCCGGCGGTAAACAGCGCCACGCTGGGGTCAAGCCCGGTGAGCAGCGGGACCAGCACCAGGGCACCGAAGGCCACGAAGAGCATCTGGGCGCCGGTGAGCAGGGTCTTGAGCAGGGAATCAGTCGGCTTCGACGCCGCAGTGTCGTTCATGGCAAGGCTCCGGAAACATCATGGAATGAAATCGCGCGGCATTTTAGCAGCCTCCGCTCGCCCGGACGATGGGCGCGATGACCTCACTCCTCCACCCGTGCCTCATGCTTCTCCGTCGACTCTTCTTGCAAATACTCCTCCAGCCGTTCTCGAGCCTGGTCGCCGAACAGGATATCGCAGGCCTCGCGAAGGCCGGGCGAGCGCCGAATGCTGGCCTCCGACACCACCAGCGAAACCTTGGAGCGCCGGCGCAGGAAATCTTCGAGGCGGGTGACCATCTCTCGGCGCCGGGCCTGCTCGAGTTCCACCCGCAAATACTCGGTGCCTTCGATGAGCACCTCGGCCTGGCGTTCGTCCTGGCGTATCGCCTCGAGCATCTCAAGCGCCTGGGACCCATAGCGCCGCCACAGCCGCTGGCTGAGGGGTTCGGAAGCGTGCTCGGCCGTCATGGCGTCCAGATCCATCAGCCGAGCCTGATGCATGAAGGCATCGCGAACCGAGATATCCGGCTCGCCATACCAGCGCTGATCCGGGTAGGGCAGTTCGATGCCCAGGCCGCGCACCGCCTCGACCACCTCCTCCCCCACATTCAGGCAGTCGGTGAGCTTGCCACCGAAGATGCTGAGATGGGCATGCTGGCGGTCGAGGTCGATGGCATGCTTGCGTGACAGGTTGAGGAAGTCGCGCTCGCCGCCGCCGCTCGGTTTCACGGCCAGCGGCCTGACGCCGCAGCGCGTGGCGATGATGTCTGACTCTGTCAGCGGCTTGGAGAGTGCCAGGCGCTTGTTGATGTTATCGAGTACGAAGCGAATGTCTTCCTCCGTCGCTCCCACCTCGGGGGTCTCGACTCGGGTATCGGTGGTGCCGATGCAGGTGCGTGGTCCCATGGGAATGACAAAGAAGAGCCGCCCATCGTCGGCGAAGAAAGCCAGTACCCGACGACTGTCGGTCAGCTGGGGGACGATCAGATGAATACCCTTGGAAAAGACATGGTGGTGCTGGGTGCTCTGCCCGGAGCGCTGGTTGAGCTGGTCAACCCAGGGGCCGGCGGCATTGATCAGAACCTTCGAGCGAATCTCAAAGGTATCGCCGGTCATCACGTCGCGGGCCCGAGTGATCCACACGCCCTCCTCGCGCCGTGACTCCAGATATTCGACATAGTTGGCCGCCACGGTGCCGAAATCCAGCGCCGCGCGAACAAAATTGAAGACGAAGCGCGCGTCGTTGTCGTGCAGGTAGGCGTCCGAGTATTCGAAACCACCCACCGCCGAACCCACGTCGATGATCGGCTCCCGGTCGTGGAGAGCAGAGGGGTTCAGATAGTGTGGCCGCCGAGTAAAGAAGCTGCCCATCAGCCAGTAGAGCCAGGTGCCTGCCCAGGGCACCAGGGGATGGTGGCGAAACCCCTTATTGATGGTAGTAAGGAAACGAATCTCCTTCACCGATGAGGGATAGCTCTTGATCAAGTGATTGCGGCTGCGACAAAGCTTACGCACCAGGGCGAAGTCACCGCTCTCCATGTACTTGATGCCGCCCCACACCAGATTGGACGAGTGCATGCTGGTGCTGCCGGCGAAGTCGCCCTTGTCGATCAGCGCCACCCGAGCCCCCTTGCCGCTCATGGCAGCCGCCGCGGAGGCTCCGTTGATACCACCGCCGACCACCAGGACGTCGAAACAGCGCTGGGGCAGCTTGCGCAGGTTATTTTGTCGAAGTTGCATATCTTGCCCTTCCTGAAAGCCCTTCCTGAAAACCCGTCTTAAAAACAAAGGGCCCCGCTCGGCATGACCGAGCGGGGCCTGAGTCCCGTTCGGACAACCGGTCACACGTTGCTGATTCCCGGTATTGCCGGGAGGTTGGCGGGCGCCTGGCGCCCGCCAGTCGCCTGTTACCGTGTGCCAGCCGCCATCCACGCCTCCATCATCTCGTCATAGGGAACGGTGGTGCCTTGGGGCATCTCGTTGTCGAGTTTCGCCTTGGGCGAACCCGGCTGGGAGAGCCAGTATTCGGCGTCCCGTTCCTCGTTCAGATGCGGCGCATAGACCTCGAACACCCCGGCACGGGCCAGACGCGCCATGACGCTATCCATGTCGCTGGCCAGGTTGTCGAGCCCATCCTGTGGGGAGATCTCGCCGCTGATAACCGGCGCCAGGTTCTGCCACCACAGCGGTGCCATGCGCGGGTAGTCGGGTACGTTTGTCCCGGTCGGCGTCCAGTTGGACTCGTTGGGGCTGCGATAAAACTCCACCAGACCGCCAAGCTTCGGCGCCATCTCGGTCATCTGCTCGGAGAAGATGTCCGACTCGCGAATCGGCGTCAGGCCAGCCATCAGCTTCTCCAGGGAGACGCTCTTGGCGGTGGTGAACTGTGCAAACAGCCAGGCGGCGGTGCGGCGGTCCTCGGGGGTCGAGTCGAAGAAGGTCCAAGACCCCACGTCCTGGTAGCCGACCTTCATTCCCTCCTCCCAGTAGGGTCCGGTGGGGGATGGCGCCATGCGCCACAGCGGATTGCCTTCGGCGTCGGTCACCGGCAGGCCCGGATCGGTCATGTCGGCAGTGAACGCGGTATACCAGAAGATCTGCTGGGCAATCTGACCCTGGGCCGGCACCGGGCCGGCCTCACCGAAGGTCATGCCCTGGGCCTCTTCGGGGGCGAAGTCGCGAAGCCAGTCCACCGCCTTCTGCATGGCGAAGACCGAGGCCGGGGCGTTGGTGCCACCCCCGCGCGTCACGCTGGCCCCCACCGGGCGGCTCTCCTCGTCGACGCGAATGCCCCAGTCATCTACCGGGTTGCCGAAGGGTACGCCGACGCTGCCCATGCCGGCCATGGAGAGCCAGGAGTCGTGGAAGCGCCAGCCCAGCGACGGATCGCGACGACCGTAGTCCATATGGCCGTAGACCCGGGTGCCGTCGATCTCGCCAACGTGCTCGGTAAAGAACTCGGCGATGTCCTCGTAGGCCGTCCAGTTGGTGGGCACGCCCAGATCGTAGCCGTAAATGTCACGGAACTGCGCCTGGAGGTCTTCACGCTGGAACCAGTCGTAGCGGAACCAGTAGAGGTTGGCGAACTGCTGGGTGGGCAGCTGGTAGATGCTGCCGTCGGGGCCGGTGGTGTACTGAATGCCGATGAAGTCGTCGAGATCTAGGCTGGGTAGAGTGAAGTCTGCCCATTCGTTCTCCATCGCCTCGGAGAGATTGATGGTGGTGCCATAGCGTATATGGGTGCCAATGGCGTCGGAGTCGTTAACGTAGCCGTCATAGATGTTGCGACCCGACTGCATCTGGGTCTGCATGTTATTGACCACGTCACCCTCACCGATGATGTTATGGGTGACGTTGATGCCGGTCAGCTCAGTGAAGGCCGTTGCCAGTACGTCGCGCTCGTAGATGTGCGTGGTCAGACCTTCGGCAACGGTATTGATCTCCATGCCGCGCATGGGCGCGGCCGTCTCGGCAAACCAGAGTAGCTCATCGATCTGCTCTTCGCGGGTCAGCGTCGAATTCTGGAAATGCTCATCGACTAGTCGCTCGGCAATGGCGCGAGCATCATGGTTGTCGGCGTGCAGGGCACTGCTTGCCAGCATGACACCGGCAGCCAGTAGAGAGAGTCGCATTGTTGTCGCTTTCATATTGACCTCTTCGATTGTGATAGCTCATCCATGAACGTTATTGCATTAGGCTCCATGCGTTCTTGTCAGCCCCAGCGCATCAGGATCAGTAGCCACAGGATCGAGATACCCAGGGCCAGCCAGAGGCTGAGTGAGGTAAAGCCCACCACCATCAGGTGGATATAAGCGGCGCAGAGCAGCCCGATAAAGAGCCGGTCACCGCGGGTCGTAGCGATAGGCAGAAAGCCCTTGCGCTCGATGGTTGGCGAGGCGAGTTCCCAGGCCGTCATCCCCGCCAGAATGGCGGCAATGGCGGAGAAGAAGATCGCGGTGGGCGTGGTCCAAACCATCCATTCCATAACGCGTTCCTCCTCAGGTCCGGCCCAGGGCAAAGCCCTTGGCGATGTGGTTGCGGACGAAGTAGACGACCACGATACCCGGCAGAATGGTCAGTACCCCGGCGGCAGAGAGCGCCCCCCAGTCGATACCCGACGCCCCCTTGGTCTGGGTCATCACCGAGCCGATGGGCTGGGCGTTGGTCGCGGTCAAGGTGCTGGCGAGCAGCAGCTCGACCCAGGAGAACATGAACAGGAAGAACAGGGTCACGCCGATGCCCGAGCTGATCATGGGGATGAAGATCTTCACGAAGAAGCGCGGGAAACTGTAGCCATCGATGAACGCCGTCTCGTCAATCTCCTTGGGCACGCTGCTCATGAAGCCCTCAAGGATCCAGATCGCCAGCGGAATATTGAAGAGACAGTGCGCCAGGGCCACGGCCACGTGGGTATCGAACAGCCCGACGGTGTAGTAGAGCTGGAAATAGGGCAGCAAAAACACCGCAGGCGGTGCCATCAGGTTGGTCAGCAGCCAGAAAAACAGATGCTTGTCGCCGATGAAGCGATAGCGGCTGAAGGCATAGGCCGCCGGCAAGGCTACGGCTAGACTGATCAGCATGTTCATCAGCACATAGGCAATGGAGTTCACGTAGCCCATGTACCAGTTCGAGTCGGAGAAGATCTTGGCGTAGTGCTCAAGAGTGAAGTCCTGGGGCCACAGGGTCAGAGACCCCAGAATCTCGCTGTTGGACTGGAACGACATGTTGAGCAGCCAGTAGACCGGCAGCAACACGAAGACGATGTAGGCGGTCATCAGGCCGCGGCGGCGCCACTGGCGGGAGACCGGGCGAGCCTGGCGGCGGCGACGATCATCGGCCGCCGCGGCCTGCTTGCGCACCGCTTCCGGCGTGGTAGGAATCGAGTTGCTCATGTCACGCCCCCTTGTCCTGTTGCTTGTCTTTCTGGAGATTCATGATTGCGGTGTAGAAAACCCAGCAAACCAGCAGAATGATCAAGAAATAGATCAGCGAGAATGCCGCCGAGGGGCCCAGGTCCTGTTGGCCGATCGCCATGGTGGTCAGCGACTGACTGAGGAAGGTGGTGGAGTTGCCCGGCCCACCCCCAGTCAGCACGAAGGGCTCGGCATAGATCATGAAGGAGTGCATGAAGCGCAGCAGGATGCCGATGACCAGCACGTTGGTCAGCTTGGGCAGTTGGATATAACGGAACACCGCCCAGCGCGAGGCGCGATCAATGCGGGCCGCCTGGTAGTAGGCATCCGGAATGGAGCGCAGACCGCTGTAGCAGAGCAGCGCGATCAACGGCGTCCAGTGCCAGACATCCATCAGGATGATGGTCCCCCAGGCGTCCACGGCGCTGCGGGTGATGTTGTAGCCATAGCCCAGCTCGCGCAGGCCCCAGCCCATCAAGCCGATGTCGCCACGCGTGAAGATCTGCCAGATGCTGCCCACTACGTTCCAGGGGATCAGCAGCGGCATGGTTACCAGGATCAGAATCGCCGAGGCCTGCCAGCCCTTCTTGGGCATGAGCAGGGCGATGCCGATGCCCAGCGGCACCTCGATGGTCAACACCGTCAGCGAGAAGGCGAACTGGCGCACCAGGGCCGCCTGGAGCCCCGGGTCGTTGAGGGTGGCCTGGAACCACTCCACGCCGGTGAAAAACCGGGTGTTGGCGTCAAAGACGTCCTGGACGGAGTAGTTCACCACGGTCATCAGCGGGATAATCGCCGAGAAGGCCACCAGCAGCAGCATCGGCAGGATCAACCACCAGGCCCGGTTGTTGTATATCTTGTTATTCATGAGGAATCTCCACGCGGAACTCATCGACATAGAGGCCGAGGTGCTCGATCGGAAAACGCAGCCAGGCCTTGCCTCGAGGCAGGGTGTCGTCCTCCTCGATGCGGGCCTTGAAGGGGATATCCCCCAGCCGCAGCGAGAGGATCGCGTAGGTACCGAGGTCCTGAACGTCCTCCACGACCGCTTCCATGGCCTCGTCGACTCGAGCGGCATGCACTTCGACGAACTCGGGGCGAATGCCCAGCTTGATGTTGGCGGAGCCTGCATGCGCCAGGGCGTCATGGATGGCAGGGGATACGCTCAACGGCAGCTCCCCTGACATCACGCGGCCGTCGCGCAGCTCGACCTTGATGAAGTTCATCCCGGGGCTGCCGATGAAGTAGCCGACAAAGGTGTGGTTGGGCGTCTCGAAGAGCTCTCGGGGAGTGCCGAACTGCACCACCTGTCCCTCGTACATCACCGCGATCTTGTCGGCGAAGGTCGACGCTTCAAGCTGGTCATGGGTGACGTAAACCATGGTGATGTTGAAGCGCTGGTGGATCTCCTTGAGCTTGCGGCGCAGCTTCCACTTCAGCTGAGGGTCAATGACCGTCAGCGGCTCGTCGAAGAGGATCGCCGAGACGTCGTCGCGCACCAGGCCGCGCCCCATGGAGACCTTCTGCTTTTCATCTGCGGTGAGGTTCTTGGCTTTGCGTTTGAGTTGAGGGGTCAGCTCGAGGACGTCGGCCACTTCCATGACACGCTCGCGCACTCTGTCAGCAGGGGTGCCGATGTTGCGCAGCGGAAAGGCCAGATTGTCGTAGACCGTCATGGTGTCGTAGACGACCGGGAACTGGAACACCTGAGCGATGTTGCGCGCCTCGGGTGGTAGCGCATTGACCCGCTCGCCGTCGAAGAGCACATCGCCGCTGGAGGGTTCGAGCAGCCCGGAGATGATGTTGAGCAGGGTCGACTTGCCGCAGCCGGAGGGGCCAAGTAGCGCATAGGCGCCGCCCTGGTGCCAGACGTGGTTCATCTCGCGTATGGCATAGTCCTCGGGAGAGGACGGCTCGGCCATGTAGGTGTGGGCCAGGTTCTTCAGAGTGATCTCGGCCATGTCATGCCCTCCCGGCGTGGGTCGGAATATGGACCACGGCACCCTGGCGGTCGAAGGCGTAGACCTTGCGGGTGGGAATGTAGAGCTTGACCGCCTTGCCTGGAGTGAACTCGTGAACGCCCTCGAGGTGAACGGTCAGGTGGAACAGCACGTTGGCCACATGCAGGAAGGTCTCCGAGCCGCTGATCTCGGCCATCTCGACCTCCATCTCTACCTCGATGTCATCGTCGGAACGCGGCACAAGCGAGATGTGCGCGGGCCGAACCCCGAAGCGGTACTCGCCCGGCGCCAGGGTGCGCAGGTCGTCGGTGAGCGGGAAATGGACGCGCTTGTCGAAGGTCACCTCGGAGCCGGAGATGATGCCGCGCATCACGTTGATGGGCGGCTCGGAAAACATCTCGGCGGTGAGGATATCCAGGGGACGATGGTAGACATCGTCGGTGCGGCCATACTGCAGCAGGCGCCCCTCATGGAGCACCGCGGTGTAGCCGCCCAGGGCCAGGGCCTCTGCCGGCTCGGTGGTAGCATAAACGGCGATGCAGTGGCGCTCGCTGAACAGGGTGCGCAGCTCCTCGCGAAACTCCTCACGCAGCTTGTAGTCGAGGTTCACCAACGGCTCATCGAAAAGCACGACATCGGCGTCCTTGACCAGCGCTCGCCCCATGGCGGTGCGCTGCTGCTGCCCGCCCGACAGCTCCAGGGGCAGGCGGTCGAGG
>JAIVHL010000165.1:22588-30660 GCA_020201075.1 Halomonas sp.
CCCGCCGATCGATCTCGGCCCTGCTCACCTTGGCGAGTCTCAGCGGCGAGGCGATGTTGTCGTAAACGCTCAGCGAGGGATAGTTGATGAACTGCTGGTAGACCATGGAGACGTTGCGATGGCGGACGGATACCCTGGTGACGTCCTGGCCGTTCATCAACACGCGGCCGCGGCTAGGCGCGTCGAGTCCGGCCATCAGCCGCATCAGAGTGGTCTTGCCGGCCAGGGTCCGTCCCAATAGGACGTTAAAGGATCCGGGCTCCAGTTCGAGGTTCACATCCGCAACGTGAGTGGCGCCACCTACCGTCAGATCGATATTTTCAAGGATCAATGACATGGTGAGTCTCGGTTGTTTGTTTTTGTATGACGACGATCATGTCGTCGTCCGAACACCATAGTCCAGGCGCGATTTGATGACACACATGTTGTTTAACGAAAACACAGGATTGGTGGCTGCTGAAGCGCCAGGAAGAGGTAATCTACTGATTTATATAAAAATCTACGAGGAATTATACTTTAGACGAAGCGGGGAGAGACTGTACGGAAGATGAAAAGCATGAGCGGCCGTGTTCGGGTATGAACACAGCCGCTCATGGGGGCGCCGGGGGAAGCCCTGGGGAAGGCGCCGAGGGCGGGTGGGGCTCAGCGGGTGCCGAAGATCTTGTCTCCAGCATCCCCCAGGCCAGGCACGATGTAGCCGTTTTCGTCCAGGTGGTCGTCGATACCCGCCGTGTAGATCTCGATGTCAGGATAGGCATCCTGGACGCGCTTGATGCCCTCGGGTGCCGCCACCAGTACGATCACCTTCATGTGCTTGCAGCCACGCTCGCGCAGCATGTCCAGCGTTGCCACCATGGTACCGCCGGTGGCCAGCATAGGATCGATGACGAGCGCCATCCGCTCGTCCAGATCATTAGCAAACTTGGCGAAGTAGGGCACTGGCTCGAGGGTTTCCTCATCGCGGTAGAGCCCCACCACGCTAATCCTGGCGCTGGGGATCAGGTCGGTGACACCGTCGAGCATGCCCAGTCCCGCGCGCAAGATCGGCACGATGGTGACCTTCTTGCCCTTGAGCAGCTGCACCGAAATCTTCTTGCCGCTCCAGCCGTCGATCTCCTGGGCTTGCAGTTCCAGGTCCTGGGTCGCCTCGTAGGTCAGCAGCTTGGCCAACTCGCCAGCCAGCTCGCGAAAACTCTTGGTACTGATGCCGGCTTCACGCATCAGGCCAAGCTTGTGCTGGACCAGAGGGTGCTGGATCGCATGGACGCTCATGGGCGGACCTCTTGACTATTGGAAACGGGGCGGCGGGAAAAGGTACCGACCTTGGTCTCATGGACCGGGCCGATAACTTGAAGACGATTCTACCCGCATGCTGCCTTGAGGTTAAGGCGTCTCTGGCAGCTGCCAATCGACGGGCGCGCGGCCATGCTCCACCAGATAGGCGTTGGCCCGAGAGAAATGATGGTTGCCGAAGAAGCCACGATGGGCGGACAGCGGCGAAGGATGTGGCGACTCCAGCACCAGGTGGCGAGACGAATCAATCAGCGCCTTCTTCTGGCGAGCATGACTGCCCCACAGCAGGAACACCGAGGGCTCGGCGTGTTCACTCACCACGGCAATGGCGCGGTCGGTGAAGGTTTCCCAGCCCTGGCCTCGGTGGGAGCCGGCATTCCCCTGCTCCACCGTCAGCGAGGCGTTGAGCAGCAGCACTCCCTGGCGAGCCCAGTGCTCGAGGTTGCCGTGGGCCACCGGCCGGAAGGCCACATCTGCCGCAAGCTCCTTGTAGATGTTGGCGAGAGACGGCGGCACGCGCACTCCCTCGCGCACCGAGAAGCAGAGCCCATGGGCCTGGTTCGGCCCGTGGTAGGGGTCCTGGCCGAGGATTACCACCTTGACGGCATTCAGCGGGGTGAGATCGAAGGCGCGGAACCACTCGGACGAGTGCGGATAGATCACCTTCCTGGCGGCCTTCTCGGCGGCCAGGAAATCCCGCAGCGCCCGCATGTAGGGCGCCTCGAACTCGTCTCCCAACCACTGCTGCCAGCTGTCGGTAAGTGGGCAGGCCATGGGTCAGCGCTTTGCCTGGTCGACCAGCGGTTCAACGTAGGCCACGCCCATGTCCCAGGGGAACTGGATCCAGCAGTCCTGTGCCACTTCGGTGAGATACTGATCCACCAGCGGCTTGCCCTCGGGCTTGGCGTAGACGGTGACGAAATGCGCATTGGGCAGCAGCTCACGCACCTTGCGTGCGGTCTTTCCCGTGTCGACCAGGTCGTCCACCAGCAGCCAGCCTTCGCCGTCGTGCTCGACTCCCTTCAGCACGTCGAGCCCACCCTGATCCATGTGATCATAGCTCTTGATGCAGACGGTATCGATCAGGCGCACGTTGAGTTCACGAGCGATCAACGCCGCAGGTATCAGCCCGCCGCGGGTGATGGCGACAATACCCTTGAAGTCACGTTCGACCAGCCGGTGAGAGAGCTCGCGCACGTCTCGATGCAGCTGGTCCCAGGAGACCGTGAAGTGCTTGTGGTAGCGATTATTGCTCATGGGGTCACTCGTCCTCGGTAAAGGAACAGACAGCGAAGACGTTGTAGCCCGCCTCTTGGATACGCCGGGAACCGCCCAGGTCCGGCAGATCGACGATGGTGGCAGTCTCCACCACCTGTCCGCCGCCATCTCCTGATAGCGATGCACGAAACTGTCGATAAGCTTGCGGAAGGCCGCGCTGTTCTGCAGCAGCGGCGTGATGTCACGGAAGTTGACCCCCGGCTGCGGCCAGTCGGGGACAGTGCGGATCACGGACTTGATGTAGTCGCCGTAGATGCTCATCGATTCGGGTCTCGGTGAGTGAATGCAATCAGTGGATCAGTCGAGAAACAGAAACTTGGCCGCGAACAGCAGCGCCAGCACGATCACCGCCGGGTTCAGGTCCTGGAAACGACCGGACAGCGTCTTGATGGCTGCGTAGCTGATGAAGCCCAGCGCAATGCCCTCGGCAATCGAGAAGGTCAGCGGCATGGCCAGTGCAGCGATCAACACCGGCGCGGCTTCCGTGGGATCATCCCAGTTGGCATGGGCCAGGCTGCCGGCCATCAATACCGCCACGTAGAGGAGCGCTCCAGCGGTGGCGTAGGCAGGGATGGAGCCCGCCAACGGCGCGAAGAACAGGCTGATCAGAAACAGCGCAGCTACCACCACGGCGGTCAGGCCGGTGCGTCCGCCAGAAGCGATACCCGCGGTGGACTCGATATAGCTGGTGGTCGTCGAGGTGCCCAGCACCGCGCCGGCCATGGAGGCGCTGCTATCGGCCATCATGGCGCGGCCGATGCGCGGCAGCTTGCCGTTCTCGTCGAGCAGCTTGCCGCGATGGGCCACGCCCACCAGGGTGCCGGAGGTATCGAAAAGGTCGACGAACAAGAAGGCGAAGATCACGCTGATCATGGCGACGTCCAACGCCCCCCAAAGGTCCAGCGCCATCAAGGTCGGCGCGATGGAAGGCGGCATGGACATCATGCCTCCGTACTCGTTGTGGCCCAGCAAGATAGCGATCACGGTAATGCCCAGAATACCGATCATCACTGCCCCGGTGACCTTAAGATAGGCGAGCGCGGTAATCACGAAGAAGCCGAGCAGCGCATAGATGGCGGCCGGCTCGGAGAGATCTCCCAGGGAGACATAGGTCGCCGGGTTGGAGACCACGATGCCGGCATTTTTCAAAGCAATCATCGCCAGGAACAGACCGATACCGGCGGCTATCCCCAGGCGCAGGGAAAGCGGGATCGAGTTGATGATCCACTCGCGCACCTTGAAGAGGCTCAGCAGCAAGAAGATGAAGCCAGAGAAGAATACCGCGCCCAGCGCCGCCTCCCAGGTGTAACCCATGCCCAGTACGACGCCGTAGGTAAAGAAGGCGTTGAGCCCCATGCCCGGCGCCTGGGCGATGGGGTAGTTGGCCCACAGCCCCATGATCAGGCAGCCAATGGCCGCGGCCAGGCAGGTGGCGACGAAAACAGCACCGTAGTCCATGCCCGCCTCGGAGAGGATGCTGGGGTTGACGAAGATGATGTAAGCCATGGTCAGGAAGGTGGTGATACCTGCGATGACCTCGGTCTTCACGTTGGTATTGTTTTCTTCCAGCTTGAACTGGTTATCAATCAGGCGTTTCAGCATGGGGCTCGTTCCTGCGCGAGTGGACGATGCGATGGTCCTGGGGGGTGCGAGAAAAGTCGCGAGAAAGGCGGCCTATGGTACCCACATCTCATACGGGATGCGATACGCCCTCAGGCAGCCAGTTAGCCATGCAACAGCAATTTGCAGGCCAACCGCCAGTCGAGCTGCCAACGCCAACCCGATGAAGCTATCAACCGCGGAGCTGACTCAAAACCCACGGGACGCCAGAACCCGCTCAACCGTCTCGACAATGGCCTGGGTCTGAGGATCGATCTCGATGTTGACGTGATCGCCGGGCACCCGGTCCACCAGGGTGGTGCGCGCCAGAGTCTCGGGAATCAGGTTGACGCAGAAGCGCGGCCCGTGGGCGGCATCGGCCGGGCGCACCTCGCCGATGGTCAGGCTGATGCCGTCGACGCCTATATAGCCCTTGTCGAACAGGAAACGGCCTAGTCCGTGGGGCAGCTCGAACCACAGCCGCCGGTTGTTGGGCGCCTCGTCGAGCTCCACCAACTCAGCCGTGGCCATCACGTGGCCGGACATCGAGTGACCACCGATCTCGTCACCGAAGCGCGCAGCACGCTCTATATTGACGCGACTCCCCACCGCCACTGCACCAAGGTTGGTCACGCGCAGCGTCTCGCGCATCAGATCGAAGCTGACTCTTTTTCCGTCGATGGCCGTGACCGTCAGGCAGACCCCGTTGTGGGCCACAGAGGCTCCGAGCTCAAGGCCCTTGCGCAGTCCCTTGGGCAGAGAGATGACATGGGTGCGGAACAGCTCCGCCTCTTCAATGGCGACCACCTTGGCGGTGCCCTGCACGATACCGGTGAACATTGCGTCTCCTCGACTGCGGGGTCCCGAACGGACCGAAGGCTACGAGTTTAGAGAACTCGCCCCTGTCTCGTCCACGTCAAAACCACTCGTTTCAGGGCTTTCACCTACTGCATTAAAATATTCAGAAGATTACCCTGGCAAGAAGCGTGATTGACCACAACAACGCCCATGACAATTGACAGCTACGGCCTCCACGCCTAGTCTTGCCGGCTACTTTAACGGCGCTGATTTGCCCCCGGCTCGCGGGCGCCTGCTCGGCGGCACGCTTGCGGTGTTTCCATGATCCGACTTAACAACGTATCCAAGATCTACCCCCTCAAGGGCGGGCGCGATAGCGGTCCGCGGATCGTTCAGGCGCTGAAGAACATCAACTTCCACGTGCCCGCCGGGCAGGTCCACGGTGTGATCGGCCTGTCCGGTGCCGGCAAGTCGACCCTGATTCGCTGCATCAATCTGCTGGAGCGCCCTACCACCGGCAACGTCAGCGTGGACGGCCAGGAGCTCACCGGGCTGTCGCGCCAGGCCCTTAACCAGGCACGCCATCGCATCGGCATGATCTTCCAGCACTTTAACCTGCTTACCAACCGCACGGTGTTCGCCAACGTGGCGCTGCCGCTGGAGCTGATGGGCATGAAACGCGGCGAGATCGGTGATCGGGTGACGCCGCTGCTGGAACTGGTCGGGCTTGCCGACAAGGCAGACCAGTACCCGGCCCAGCTGTCCGGTGGTCAGAAGCAGCGCGTGGCGATCGCACGAGCCCTGGCCAGCCGCCCCAAGGTACTGCTCTGCGACGAGGCCACCTCGGCGCTGGACCCGCAGACCACTGGCTCGATCCTGGCACTGCTACGCGATATTAATCACACGCTTGGCCTAACTATCCTGCTGATTACCCACGAGATGGAGGTGGTCAAGTCGATTTGCCACCGAGTCAGCCTGATTTCCGACGGCGAGCTGGTGGAAGAGGCGGATGTCGGCGACTTCTTCACCGCCCCCCGGACACAGCTGGGAAGGGAGTTCCTCAACGATTTCCTTCAGCTGGAACCCCCCAGGGCGCTGTTTGAGCGACTGGAGGCGACCCCCGGCGAACGCACCCACCCGGTAGTCAGGCTGGCGTTCTCGGGAGACGCCGTCTCAACGCCGCTGATCTCGCGGCTGGCCAGGGAGTGCGGCGTCGACGTCAGCATCCTGCAGGCCAAGGTGGAGTCGATCCAGGAGCGCACCCTCGGGCTGATGATCGCCGAACTGATGGGCCCCCCGGCGAAGACCCGCGAGGCCATCGACTATCTGCAATCCCATGATCTGCACGTGGAGGTGCTCGGCCATGTCCAGCGCAATGATTGACCTGATTCTGCGCGCCACCCTCGATACCCTCTATATGGTAGCCATTTCCGGGGTGATCGCGGCCCTGGTGGGTATCCCGCTGGGCGTGCTGCTCTATGTGACTCGCCCCGGCCAAGTGCTGGCCCAGCCCGCAGTGAACGGCGTACTCGGCATCGTCACCAATATCGGCCGCTCGATTCCCTTTATTATCCTGATGGTGGCGATCATCCCCTTTACTCGCATGCTGGTGGGAACGTCCATCGGCACCAATGCCGCCGCGGTTCCGCTGACCATTGCCGCCGTGCCCTTCATCGCCCGCCTGGTTGAAGGCGCGCTCAACGAGATCAATCCGGGCCTGGTGGAGGCCGCCCAATCCATGGGTGCCACCCCGTGGCAGATCATCACTCGCGTCCTGCTGCCCGAGGCTCGCGGCGGCATTTTCACCGCCATGACCGTCACCGTGGTGACCCTGGTCAGCTACTCGGCCATGGCCGGGGCTGTGGGCGGCGGCGGCCTCGGCGACCTGGGCATCCGCTACGGCTACAACCGCTTCAATCCCACCGTCATGCTTATCACCGTGGCGATACTGGTGGTAATGGTGCAGGGATTCCAGAGCCTGGGAGATTATCTGGTCCGCAAGAGCGATCACAAATAGCCGAAAGCTATTAAATTTTTATTTTTTATCACTATATCATTGAGTTATCACTACCGGAGACCACCCCATGCGCAAGACACTGCTTTCTACCCTGCTCGCCTCCGGCCTGGCACTGAGCTCAGGCGCCGTCCTCGCCGATGAGCACCGCCTCAAGGTGGGCACCGTGGCTGGCCCCGAGACCGACGTCATGCAGGTCGCCGCCGAGATCGCCCTGCGCGAGTACGGCCTGACCGTCGAGATCATCGAGTTCACCGACTACGTGACCCCCAATGCCGCCCTGGCCGACGGCAGCCTGGATGCCAATGCCTACCAGCACGAGCCCTACCTGCAGGCCATGGTCAACGATCGCGGCTACGACCTCGCCATCGCCGGACTCACCTTCGTCTATCCGATCGGCGCCTACTCCGAGAAGTACTCAAGCATCGACGAACTGCCAGAGCGCGCCCAGATCGCCCTGCCCAACGACCCCTCCAACGAAGGTCGCTCGCTGATCCTGATGCACAACGAGGGCATGATTCAGCTCGACGACCCGAGCAACCTCGAGGCCACACCGCTCAACGTGGTGGAGAACCCGCGCAACTTCCGCTTCCGTGAGATCGAGGCTGCCCAGTTGCCTCGCGTGCTGCCGGACGTGGACATGGCCTTCATCAACAATACCTTTGCCCAGCCCGCCGGCCTGAGCCTGGACGACGCACTGATCAAGGAAGGGCCAGAGTCTCCCTACGTCAACCTGATCGCCGTGCGTGGCGGCGACCAGGAGCGCGAGTCGATCCAGCAACTAGTCAGTGCCTACCAGACCGAGGAAGTGAAAGCCAAGGCGGCCGAGCTGTTCGGTCCGGCGGCGGTACCCGGCTGGGAATGACACGATGACAGCCGACTATGCCCTGCTGGTCCGCCAGCTCGAGGCACTGCTGGACAGCCGTGACTGGCTTACCAACAGTGCCCAGACCAGCGCCTTCCTGATGGAGGCGATTCCCGAGCTGAACTGGGCGGGCTTCTATCTGCATCGAAAGCCCGAGACGCTCTGGCTCGGCCCCTTCCAGGGCAAGCCGGCCTGCCACCCCATCCCCTTCGCCAAGGGGGTGTG
>JAIVHL010000033.1:0-3643 GCA_020201075.1 Halomonas sp.
GACAAGAAGGGCAAGCCTAAGAAGGTCAGCGACGAGGCCGCCATCGAACTGATCAAGAGCGTGGCGAAGGAGACCCGCGAGTTCAGCGACGAGGACATCATCGCCCGAATGATGGTGCCGCTTTGCCTGGAGACCGTGCGCTGCCTTGAAGATGACATCGTGGGAAGCGCTGCCGAAGCCGACATGGCGCTGATCTACGGCATCGGTTTCCCGCCGTTCCGCGGCGGAGCGCTGCGCTATATCGATGCCATGGGAGTGGACGCCTTCGTCAAGCTGGCCGACGGCCTGGCCGAGGAGCTGGGGCCGCTCTATGCGCCCACCGAGAAACTGCGGGAGATGGCCAAGGCCGGGGAAGTCTTTTACCCCGCCCCGGCACCGCGCTGAACCCACCATGAACAGGAGAAATGAGATGAGCTTGAACCCGAGAGATATCGTGGTGGTCGACAGCGTGCGTACCGCCATGGCCAAGGCCAAGAACGGCGCCTTCCGTCACGTGCGCGCCGAAAACCTCTCTGCCGCGGTGATGGAGGGGCTGCTCGAGCGTAACGCCGGCCTCGACCCGGTCGAGATCGACGACATCATATGGGGCTGCGTCAACCAGACCCTGGAGCAGGGCATGAACATCGCGCGCAACGCGGCGATTCTGACTCGCATCCCGCGCAGCGTGCCGGCGCAGACCGTCAACCGACTGTGCGGCTCTTCCATGAGCGCGCTGCATATCGCTTCGGCCAACATCAGGGCCGGCATGGGGGACGTCTACCTGGTGGGCGGCGTGGAGCACATGGAGCACGTCGCCATGACCCACGGTGTCGACGTCAACCCGGCGGCCAGCAAGCATGCGGCCAAGGCGGCGATGATGATGGGGCTGACCGCCGAACTGTTGGGCAAGATGCACGGCATCTCCCGCGAGGATCAGGACAATTTCGGCGTACGCTCCCACCAGCGTGCCCAGGCGGCCATGGAGAAGGGCTACTTCGACAACGAGATCATCGGGGTGGAAGGTCACGATGAACGCGGCTTCAAGGTGATGTTCCAGCGCGACGAGGTGATCCGCGGCGATGCCAGCCTGGCGAAGATGGCCGAGTTGAAGCCGGTCTTCGACCCGAGGAGCGGCACCGTTACCGCCGGCACTTCCTCGGCGCTCTCCGTGGGCGCCTCCGGCATGCTGGTAATGAGCTACGAGCGCGCCCAGGCGCTGGGACTCGAGCCGATCGCCCGGGTGCTCTCCACCGGGGTGGCCGGCTGCGACGCCTCGATCATGGGCTACGGTCCGGTGCCGGCGTCGAAGAAGGCGCTCAAGGCCGCCGGGCTGAGTGCCGGCGACATCCAGACCGTGGAGCTCAACGAAGCCTTCGCCGCCCAGGGCCTGCCGGTGCTCAAGGACCTCGGCTTCCTCGATGCCATGGATGACAAGGTCAACCTCAACGGCGGCGCCATCGCCCTGGGCCATCCGCTGGGCTGCTCGGGCACCCGCATCTGCACCACCCTGCTCAACGTGATGCAGCAGCGTGATACCACACTCGGCCTGGCGACCATGTGCATCGGCATGGGGCAGGGCGTGGCCACGGTGTTCGAGCGCCTGAAGTAGGCATGCGGTGCCGGCCCCGGGCCGGCACCCTGACCGCCCCGGCACTCTGACCACTATTCAAACACGTGCACGAACACAACCGCCGGAGACACCCCTCGGGGTGTCTCCGGCGTTTGTGCATGGTAGCGTCAGTTGGTCAGTTTCGCCGTCATTGCCTCATCGGCGATCCACTCCTGCTCGCGATAGTAGCGCAGTGCCCCCTCGTGCAGCGGGGCGGTGAGCCCATCTCGTATCATCGCCTCGGGGGTCAACATCCCGAAGGCGGGGTGGTAGGCCTTGAAGCGTTGGAAGTTATCGAAGACGCCGGCCACTAGACGGTAGATGGTATCCGGGTCTGCGTCGGCCGAGGCTACCAGGGTGGCCCGGACGCCAAAGGTCCTCACGGCTGGCTGATCGGGGCCATAGAGGCCGCCGGCGATCCAGGTGCGGCTGAAGAAGGGGTAGGCCTCTACCAGCCGGTCGATGGTGTCACCCTCCACGTCAATCAGGGCGGCATTGCAGAGGCGAATGGCCTGGGCCACTGAGGGATTGGGGTGGCCCACGGTGTAGACCATGGCGTCGATGTTGCCGTGGCAGAGTTCCATCGACTGCTGGTCGGCCGGCAGGTCGTTGACCAGGCGGAAGCTGCTGCGACTCCAGCCTCTGGCATCCATCAGGCGCAGCATGGTGCCTCGCTGTCCCGAACCGGGATTGCCGATGTTAACGGAGCGCTGCACCAGGTCATCGATGCCCTCGATCCCGGAATCGCGTCTCACCACCAGGGTGAAGGGTTCGCTGTGCAGGGAAAAGAGTGAACGCAGTCCGGTGTCCGGGCCGGCCTCTCGAAAGGCCTCGCTGCCGTTGACCGCATAGAAATGGATGTCGGACTGGGCCAGCGCCACCTGCACGTCTCCCTGTCTCAGGGCCCGGAGATTGGCGCTGGAGCCGTTGCTGGGCTCGGCGTTGCAGGGAATATCCACGACGCGGCAGATGGCGCGCCCGGCGAGATGATAGACCCCGGCAGGGCTTGCCGTGCCGATGGTCAGAGAATCATTACCTTGGGCCGGCGGCGGACTCCACAGGAACAGGCTGGTCAGGCCAATGGCCAGCAGCCCAGCAGTAGGTTTCATGATTCACCTCGCATCGAGAGGTTCGACCAGAGACAAGCAAGCATGGGTAGCAGACCTGAAGCCGAAGGAGGGGAGGCTTCACATCGTGTCTGGTCGACGGGGGTTGTATTTCTTATGATGTGGTTATCTTGTCAGTTATCTTGATGTCGCTTGATCCGGAAAGGCACATCGAATTGCCCACATGACGCCCTGGTGATCCCTGATCATGCATGCGTTCAATCACTATAGTAGGCGCTGAAAAAAGCAGCGGACGTTTTCAACGCAATTTAATCGCATAAGCTTAGAGCACCCCGGTCTCGAGTCCTGCAGCAATCGCCATGGCCAGTTCTTCCACCTGCTCGACGAATTCCGCCTGCCACTCTCCGCGCAGGATCAGGGGTTCCTGTGCCCACTTCCAGCGCAGCCCGCTGACGATACTCTCCACGGCTCGACGGGTGCCGGTGCCGTCATGACCGGCACGCACATAGAGTGCGCAGGGCAGACCCTGCTTCTCCTCAAGGACCGGGTAGTAGCAGCGGTCGAAGAAGTCCTTGGTCAGGCCCGCCATGTAGCCCAAGTTTTCGGTGGTACCGAGCAGAATGGCGTCGCAGGCCATCACGTCCTCGGGGGCTGCCTCCAGCGGCGGCTTGACGACGACCTCGACGCCCTCAATCTCGGGGTGGCAGGCGCCACGTTCGGCGGCCTCCCGGAGTGCCCGGGTGTTGGGGGAGGGGGCATGGACGACGATCAGCAGACGCTTTGACATGTTGACAGCTCCTTGGTTGTTTCCCACGCTGAACCGGCACTGACTCGAGCTTCTACCTGGAGGATCACCGATGGCCTTTGCCCTGTCGACCCTGCGACTCACCAGCCCCGCCTTCGATGACGGAGGAGCGATTCCTGACAGATACACCGGTGAGGGCGACGATCTCTCCCCGGCGCTGGCCTGGCAGGATGCCCCGGCGGG
>JAIVHL010000033.1:3705-16176 GCA_020201075.1 Halomonas sp.
AAGCGACCTCGGTGGGAAGACGCGGCAAGAATGACTTCGGCAATCTGGGCTACGGAGGCCCCATGCCGCCGGAAGGGCACGGTTCCCATCGTTACTATTTCTGGGTGCTGGCGCTGGACAAGCCCACCGACGATCTGCCTGAAGGGTTGACACTCCACGATCTGCTGGTCCGGGTCGAGCCCCACCTGCTCGGCATGAACCGCCTGGTAGGCACCTATCAGCGTGGCTGATCCCAGCCAAGACCTCGCGGCGATCACTCGCCCCGGTTGAGCGCTTCGTTTGGCCGGGGCGAGGCGACCGTATCGTTATCGGTCACGATGGCCTCGAGCTCCTGGCAGAAGGCCTCAAGGGCCTCGCTGGTGTGGCCGGGGCGGCGGTGCAGTTCGATCTCCACCTGACCCAGGGGGGGAAGCCCCTCCTCCTCGCCAACGATTCGACACCCCTCCGGTACGCTGCGCGGTGTCTTGACCGTCATGGCCAGCCCCGCCTGTACCGGCAGGTTGATGCCCGTGGGGGACTGGCTCACATAGCGCAGCTGCCAGCGTCGTTTTATACGACCGAGAGACGCCAGGGCATGGGCGCGGAAGATGCAGCCCTCCGGGTTGAGAGCCAGCGGCAGGGTCTCCCACTCCTCGGGCCGGCGCTCATCTGCCACTACCCACACCATCGGCTCCCAGCCCAGCAGGTGGCCAGACTGGGTCGGGGCGTGACGAATCGAGAGCACCACGTCCAGCAGCCCATCCTGGAAGCTCTCGACCAGCGAGGCGCTGATATTGCAGTGCACTTCGAGACGAGTGGTCGGGTAGCGCTCGGCATAGCGCGTCAGCAGCAGCGGCAGGTAGGTGGCGGCCTGCTCTTCCGAGGTCCCGAACCGAATCAGCTCGCCACGCGACAGCCCGCCCACTGCCCCTCGCGCCTCATCCTCGAGCTTGAGCATGTGTCGCGCATAGGGCAGCAGCCGCTCGCCGGGACCGGTCAGCATCACGCGACGACTGGTGCGCTCGAACAGTGCCTTGCCCATCTGATCTTCCAGTCGCTTGATCTGCAGGCTGACCGCCGACTGGGTGCGGTGCAGCACCTTGCCGGCGGCGCTGAAGCCCTCACATTCGGCCACGGTCACGAAGGCACGCAGTAACTCGGTATCCATAATTGATGAGCCTTTGAAATGGGTGGCATCTTAACCATTCATTTCAATTATGAGTGAGGGCTGATTACCCTGTCTAGTACCTCAACAAGACACGGTAATTCCCGAGTACAGGAGCAAAGCGTGATGCACGCCACGGCCGACACGCAAGAGACGACTTCCCTGCACGGCCTGATCGACCTGGGTCGCTATCCCATCGACGAGTTGGAGAGCCCGACGGGCCGCGAGCTCATTGAGAGCTGCCGCCGCCAGCTGGATGAGGACGGCTGCGTGGTGCTCAAGAACTTCGTCCTCGAAGCGGCGCTGGCGCGCCTCGAGCGCGAGACCGAGCGCCTCTCACCACAGGCCCACTATAATCAGACCGAGACCAATCCCTACAACAACGCCGGCGACCCCGAACTGCCCCCCAGCCATCCGCTCAACCGCTTTGCCGATCGCACCAACGGTTTTGTGGGCGGTGACCGTATCGACGGCGACACCATTATCCGTCAGGTCTATCAGCATTCCGGTTTTCAGCACTTCATCGGCGCCGTGGTGGGCATGGAGGAGATTCACCAGTACGCCGATCCGTTGGCCGACCTGGTGGTCAACGTGTTGCGTGAAGGCTGCCAGCATCCCTGGCACTACGACACCAACGAATTCATCGTCACCATGATGACCCGCCAGTCCCACGGTGGCGGCCGCTTCGAATATGCCCCGGGCATCCGCAGCCCCGAGGGTGAGAACTTTGAAGCGGTGGAGCAGGTGATCGATGGCGATCGCTCACGCCTCAAGAGCCTCGACCTTCAGCCCGGCGACCTTCAGGTGTTCTTTGGCCGCTACTCGCTGCACCGGGTGACGCCTGTAGAGGGGGACAAGGAGCGCCATACCGTGATCTTCGCCTATGCCAAGGAGCCCGGCTTTATCGGCCGCCCCGAACGCGCCGAGCGCATCTTCGGTCGCATGGCACCGATCCACGAAAGGATGCTCAAGAACGGCACGAATCGCTCGGACAACCTGGCCGACTGAGTGTCGCCCAAACGCTTCCAGACAAGCCCTTTCCCGATGGCCGCGCTGCATCCGACCATCGCCCCGACGACACAGCGAGAAACCCCATGAGCATCGTAGAAGCAGAAAAACTGACCGACAGCGAGCCGGAAGACATTCCGGTCGTGCCCTCGGCCCCGATGGCCAGCGGCGACAGCATCCCCACCGCCTTCGATCCCAAGCAGCTGCGCGCTGGGCGCCTGGCACGGTTGCGCGCGATGATGGCCGATCAGGGCTACGCTGCCCTGGTGCTGTTCGATCCCAACAATCAGCGCTACGCCACCGGCTCGCGCAACATGTTCGGCTATTTCCTGCGCAATTCCACGCGCTACGTCTACGTGCCGCTGGACGGGCCGATCATTCTCTTCGAGTACCCGGGCAGCGCTCACATTTCCACCTGGCTCGAGACCATCGACGAAGCGCGCACCTCCAAGGTGGTGTGGTCGGCGGTAAACCAGCGTGACAACCTCTCTTCGGATCCCTTCGGCGTCGAGATCGCCGAACTGGTCCGGGAGCACGGTCGTGGCAACAAGAAGGTGGGCCTGGACCGCTGTGCGCTCAACCTGGCTCGCTCGCTTGAGGCCCAGGGCCTGGATGTCTACGACTGCATGCAGGACACCCTGCACTGCCGACGCATCAAGACACCCGAGGAGATCGCCTGCCTGGCCCAGTCCATGGCGGCAAGCGAAGCCTCGGTGGCCGAGGTAGAGGCGGCCATCAAGCCCGGTGTCACCGAGAACGAGCTGTTCGCCATCATGTACGGCGAGGTGATCCGTGGCGGCGGCGAGTTTATCGAGACCCGCCTGCTCAACTCCGGACCCCGCACCAATCCCTGGTTCCACGAGGCCAGCGACCGCAAGATTCGCCCCGGCGAGCTGGTGGCGCTGGATACCGATACCATCGGCTGCCACGGCTACTACTCCGACTTCTCGCGCACCTTCCACGTCGGCCCGGGGCGACCCAGCGCCTATCAGCGCGAGCTCTACCGCATGGCCTATGACCAGGTGCATCATAATATGGGCATCCTCAAGCCGGGCATGACGTATCGCGAGATCTCCGAGCAGGCCTGGAAGATCCCCGAGCGTTTCCTGGACCGCCGCTATCCCTCGATCATCCACGGGGTCGGCATGCACGGCGAAACGCCGCTTGTGGCCCACCACATGGACTTCGACCGTTTCTCCTCTGATGGCGTCCTCGAGCCCGGCATGGTGGTCTCGGTGGAGAGCTACATCGGCGAGGTGGGCGGCGCCGACGGCGTCAAGCTCGAGGAGGAGGTGCTGATCACCGATACCGGTATCGCGAAGCTCTCCCGCTACCCCTTCAACGAGGCGCTGCTCGGCCGTGAATACTGAAGTACGAGGACGCGAGATGCAGACACTGACCCACTGGATCGGTGGTGAACGCCTGGAAGGCGACCGCCACCTGGACGTGACCAACCCCGCCAGCGCAGAAGTGATCGGCCGCGTGCCGCCCTGGCATCGACACCTGGTCCAACCATCAGCCGCTGGGTATTGTCGCTGGCATCACGCCGTTCAACTTCCCGGCCATGGTGCCGCTGTGGATGTTTCCCATGGCCCTTGCCTGCGGCAATGCGTTTATCCTCAAGCCCTCCGAACAGGTGCCTTCGACGTCCCTCAAGATGGCCGAGTTGCTGGGCGAGGCGGGGCTTCCCGCCGGGCTCTTCCAGGTAGTACACGGCGACCGTGAGGCCGTCGAAGCGCTCATCGACGCTCCGGAGGTCAAGGCGCTTTCCTTCGTCGGTTCGACGCCGGTGGCCAGGGCGATCTATCGCCGCGGCGCCGACAACGGCAAGCGCGTGCAGGCGCTGGGCGGGGCCAAGAACCACGCCGTGGTGCTGTCCGACGCCGATCTGGATAATGCTGCCAATACCCTGATCGGTGCCGCCTACGGCAGCGCTGGCGAACGCTGCATGGCAATCTCGGTGGCAGTTTGCGTGGGCGACGCCACCGCCGATGCCCTGGTGGCAAGCATCGGTGAACAGGCGCGCACCCTGAAGATCGGCCCTGGCACCGAGAAGGGTCTCGATATGGGCGCCCTGGTCAATGCCGCCCACCGCGACAAGGTGGCCGGCTATATCGAGCAGGGCGCGGCTGCCGGCGCCGAGCTGGTGGTGGACGGTCGCGAGCACCCGCTGGTCGAAGCCTCTACGGGCTACTTCCTGGGGGCGACCCTGTTCGACCGGGTCACCCCGGAGATGAGCATCTATCGCGACGAGATCTTTGGCCCGGTGCTCTGTGTGGTGCGCGTCGCGACCTTCGAGGCGGCCATCGCGCTGATCAATGCCCACCGGTACGGCAACGGCACCTGCGTGTTCACCCGCGACGGCGAGGCCGCACGGCGCTTTGCCGACGCCATCGAAGTGGGCATGGTGGGCATCAACGTGCCCCTGCCTGTGCCGGTGGCCTTCCACAGCTTCGGGGGGTGGAAGGAGTCGCTGTTCGGCGATCTCCACGCCTACGGCCCCGATGCGGTGCGCTTCTACACTCGCCGCAAGGCGGTTTCGCAGCGCTGGCCCGCCCGCGACGCCCAGGAGGGCGCCCAGCTGAACTTCCCCTCCAGCTGAACTTCTCCTCCAGCTGATGCCGACTCCCTAGCCTGAGCACTCGTATCGCCCATCCTCCCGGATGGGCGATGGCATTGGGTGAACGGCTCTAGATCCAGCTTCCTTCTGCAGGGTGGTGGTCCGTTGTCGAAGCCCGTCAACGTTGTGATTTTTGCCCGATGGGGTTCTTGTTTGTCTGTGGTCAGCGATAGCCTGCCATTAGCTCGCGGATCAGCGGGGTGTCCGCATCGCGGTGGGTGGGCAGCTCGAAGCGCGCGCGGGCGATGGCGGTGCGCGATAGTTCGCAGTGGATCAGCATCTCGCACTCTTCGGCCTCGGCCAGCAATTCGCCGCGAGGACCGAGGATTCGCGTGCCGCCCCAGAAATGGCTGCCATTCTCCGGTCCGAAGCGGTTGGCCATGATGACCGGGGTGCCGTAGGTCATGGCATAGAAGCGCACGTTTAGCGCCCAGTTATGCTCGTTGGAGAAGTCGTCGCTGACGATGCCGGAAGCGGAGTTGATCGGCGCGCAGAGCACCGTGGGGCGGCGCAGCAGAGCAGCGTGCACCAGGGCCGGGTTCCACAGGTCGGCACAGATCAGCTGGGTGGCTGACCAGCCGGGACGGATCTCGGTATGGGTGAGTTCGCTGCCGTGGGTGAACCACTTGCCCTCTTCCAGGCCGCCGTAGGTGGGCAGGTTGAGCTTGCGGTGTACGGCGATGAGCTTGCCATTTTGCAGGATAGCCAGGGCATTGTAGTACTCGCCGGGGCTCGCCTCCTCGACAAAGCCCACCACCGTCTGCATGTCGCCGCAGGCCCGGGCCAGCGTTTGCAAGCGCGGGTCCTCCAGGGGCATGGCCACCTGCATCACAAGGTTGCCCAGGCCGTAGCCGGTCAGCGAGAGTTCGGGGAAGACCAGCAGCGCCAGTCCCAGTTTGCGGCCTTCCTTGATGTGCTCGAGGTGGCGGTCGAGGTTGTCGTCTACGGCGCCGAGCTCGCCGTTGATCTGTGCGGCACCGACCCTGAGTTTATCCTGATAGTGCATCTCACCCCCCTGGAATGAAGAAGGCCGCCCTCGGGCGGCCTTGCTTGCGGTTCGCGACGGTTGGCATTATGCCAGCCATCCAGCCATAAAGGAGGCGTCACAGCAGGCCGTTTTCCTCGAGGAAGGACTGGGATACGTCTTCGATGTTTTCTTTCTCAACATCAACTTTGGCGTTGAGTCTCGCCATGGTCGCGTCGTCGAGCAACGCTGACAATGCGTTCATTTGCTCGGCGAGTTCGGGGTTCTCTTCGAGGGTTTCCTGACGCACGACCGGGGTCAGGGCATAGTCAGGGAAGAACTGCAGGTCATCTTTCAGCACCGTCAAGTCCATCGCTGGAATTCGACCATTCGTTGCGGTGGTCATAGCAACGTCCACTTCTTTCTGATCAAGCGCTGGGAGCGTGAGCCCTTGATCCATACGCTTGACATTGCGCCTGCCGAATTCGAAACCGTAGGTTTCCTGCATCGGGCGAAGTCCATCATCTCGGGAATAGAATGTGGCGTTTGAGGCAAGTACCAATTCATTGCCTGAATTAATAGCTTCGGCAAGGTCAGAAATCGAGGTGATACCGAGCTCTTGTGCATGGTCTTCGCGCATGGCAAGCGCGTAGGTGTTGTTTGCGTTGGAGGGCTCCAGCCATATCAAGCCCTTTTCCGCATCGAGTTCCTTGACACGCTGATAGCCCTGCTCGGGTGTCAATTTCTCAGTAACTTTGTTGTAGCTGATCAGGGAGGTTCCGGTGTACTCCCAATAGAGGTCTACCTGCCCGCTCTCCTGCGCCTGGCGAAGTACGGCAGTTCCCATGCCCGAACGCTCGTCGACTGCGTGGCCTTTTGATTCAAGGTATTGGACCGTCATGTCGGCGAGGATCAGCTGTTCTGTGAAGTTTTTGCCGCCGACGGTAATTGTTTCGGCTTGTGCCATTGACGGTGCAGCTGTCATCACAGTGGCTGTCAGAATTAACTTGATGATGTTTTGCATAGAATTGTATTAGCTCTTGGTAACCGTCCGCCCCAAGAGGGGCGGGCCTGTGGTGCCCTCTGCCTTGATTACAGCAGGCCGTTTTCCTCGAGGAAGGACTGGGATACGTCTTCGATGTTTTGACGCTCAACGTCGACACGCGCGTTGAGTTCGGCCATGGTCGCATCGTCAAGCAGCGCCGAGAGATTGTTCATCTGGTCGGCGAGCTCGGGGTTCTCTGCGAGGGTCTCTTGACGCACGACCGGGGTCAGAGCGTAGGCCGGGAAGTAGCCCTGGTCATCCTCGAGCACACGGAAATTGAAGGCCGGGATGCGACCGTCGGTGGCGAAGACAAGCCCCACCTCGACATCGCCATCGCGCAGCGCCGGGTAGACCAGGCCGGAATCCATGCGCTTGACGTCGCTGCGCCCGACGCTGAAGTCGTAGGCTTCCTGCAGCGGCCGCCAGCCGTCCTCGCGGGCATAGAACTCCGCGTTCAGGGCAAAGGTCAGGTCCTCGCCGACATTGACTGCCTGGGCCAGGCCGGAGAGGGTGGCGATGCCGCGCTCTTCGGCGTCATCCTCTCGCATGGCCAAGGCATAGGTGTTGTTGGCATTGGAGGGCTCCAGCCACACCAAGCCCTTTTCGGCGTCGAGTTCCTTGACCCGCGCGTAGGTTTCCTCCGGCGACAGGCGCTCGGTGACGTCGTTGTAGTTGATCAACGAGGTGCCTGTGTACTCCCAATAGAGATCGATCTGGCCATTCTCCTGGGCCTGACGCAGCACCGCGGAGCCCATGCCGGAGCGGTTCTGTACATCGTAGCCCAACCCCTCCAGATACTGGGTGGTCATGTTGGAGAGGATTTGCTGCTCGGTGAAGTTCTTTCCTCCGACAGTGATGTCGGCGGAGACGGCGGTAGTCATGACACCGGCCAGAGCGAGGCCGGAAAGGGCAGTCATCAGGTGATTCATGGGGTCTTCTCCTAGTGCGGTTTGCAATGGTGTGGTTCGGTTTGAACGGTCATGCTCGCGATGGGTTGACCCCGCGCGGCACCACCAGGAAGGCAATGACGGCGATCAGAGCATCGACGACGATCGCCAAGAGAGCGGTGGGAATCGCACCGGCCAGCATCATCACCGGATCGTACAGGTCGATGCCGGTAAAGATCAGTTCACCCAACCCGCCGGCACCGATCAGAAAGGCCAGCGGTACGGTGCCCACGTTGATGGTCAGGGCGGTGCGCATGCCCGCGAAGATGACGTAGAGAGCATTGGGTAGTTCCACTCGAAGTAGGCGCTGCGTCGACGACATACCGATACCGGCGGCGGCCTCCATCATGGCGGGATCGATGCCCTTGAGTCCGACATAGGTGTTACGGGTGATCGGCAGCAGGGTGGCGACAAACAGGCCGAATACCGCAGGCACCATGCCAATACCCAGAAAGCTCATGGAGAGTGCCAGTACGGCGAGTGTCGGGATGGTAGTGCCGACGTTGAGCACCTGCATCAACGATTCTGCCCAGCGCGTCATGCTGGGGCGCGACAGCGCGATGCCCAGCGGTATGGCCACAAGAATTGCCAGGCCACCTGAGATCGCCGTCAGCCACAGGTGCTGGATGGCCAGGTACTGCACATCGGGCAAATAGAAGATGAAGTCATCGATGACCCCACTCGATTGGCTCCATACCCCGGCAAAGAAAATTGCCACCAGCAGGAGTGCACGCAGGGCCCCTTTCAGGCTCTGGATTGGCATCGGCTCACTCCTTGACGGGGCTGTCGGGATTCCGAGTGGCGGCCTCGCGGGCTCGGAAGCGTGAACCCAGGTGGTGCGTCATGGCGCGCTGGGTGATCTGGCCGCAGACGCGACCTTCATCGTCCACGCAGGGCAACCAGGTGGCATCCTGAGAGAACATCAGCGAGGCGACCTTACGCAGATCGTCGTCCAGGGTCACCGTTCCCGGTACGCTCTCGAAGTGGTCACGACAGTAGCCCTTGGTGGTGCGCGCCTTGGCCCGGGTGATCAGGCCCACCGGCTGGCGCTGGTCGTTCACCATGAGGATGGCGTTCTGATAACCGTAATCTTCGATCTTGGCCAGCGCCGTCTGCAGAGTATCGCCGGGGCTCACCGTGGCGATCTCGTCGGAAACTACCTCATGGACCTTGACCAGGTTGAGGCGCTTGAGCGCTCGGTCTTCGCCCAGGAAGGACTCGACGAAGGCGTTCTTGGGTGCGGCCAGCAGGTTGTCGGGCGAGGAGTGCTGAACCAGCTTGCCCTCGCGAAATATCGCCACCTTGTCACCCATCTTGATCGCCTCGTCGATGTCGTGGCTGACGAACATGATGGTCTTCTTGAGTTCCTGCTGCATCTTGAGGAACTCGTCCTGGATCACCGCCCGGTTGATCGGGTCGATGGCGCCGAAGGGCTCGTCCATCAGCATCACCGGCGGGTCGGCGGCCAGCGCTCTGGCGACGCCGATACGCTGCTGCTGACCGCCGGAGAGTTCGCTGGGAAAGCGCTTGAGGAAGGCATCGGGTTCCATGGAGATCATCGCCATCAGTTCCCGGGCACGTTCTCTGTAGCGCGCCTTGTCCCAGCCCAGCAACTGGGGCACCACCGTGATGTTCTCTTCGATGGTCATGTTGGGGAACAGACCGATCTGCTGGATCACATAGCCGATGTTGCGGCGCAGATCCTGGGTATTCATTTCGGTGGTGTCCTCACCGTTGATGAACACCTTGCCGGAGGTCGGCTTCACGATGCGATTGATCATCTTCAGGGTGGTGGTTTTACCGCAGCCCGATGGGCCGAGCAGGATGCAGATCTCGCCGCTGGGCACCTTCATGCTGATATGGTCGGCGGCGACCACCGCGCCCTTGGGCGTATCGAAGACCTTGGTCAGGTTATCGAGTTCGATCATTTGGATATCCTTGTCGTCTCGGTCATCAGGGGCTCGCTATCAGGCGGTTGAGGTGTCGAGTTCCATTCCCCTGGGCGTCAAGCGCTTCTGAATGAAGAGCAGGGTGTAGTCGACGATGATGGCTAGCAGGCTCACTGCGATAGCACCCACGATCAGCTGGCGTGGATCCGACTGGGAAATCCCCCGGCTAATGAAGGTGCCGAGGCCCCCGGCGCCGATATAGGCGGCGATCGCCATGACCCCGATATTGAGCACCACGGCGGTACGTACCCCCGCCATGATCACCGGTATCGCCAGCGGGATCTCTACGCGCCGCAGCCGCTGGTTCGGACTCATGCCGATTCCCCTGGCGGCCTCGCGCAGGGCCGGGTCGACGTTGTTGATGGCGGTATAGGTGTTGCGGATGATCGGCAGCTGTGAGTAAAGCAGGACTGCGATCACCGCGGGCACGTAGCCGATGCCGTGGCCGAAGATTGATAACACCGGGATCATGATGCCGAACAGGGCGATCGACGGGATGGTGACGATGATCGACGCCACGTAGAGCACCCAACGCGCGGCCTTTTCGTTCTTGGTGATGGCGATCCCGATGGGCACACCGGTCAGAGTGGCAATCCCCACGGCCACCCCCACCAGGGATATATGCTCAACGGTGCGGGTGAGCAGCAGCTCCATATTACTCAGCGCGTACTGAATCAGTTCCAAGTCGACTCTCCTCGTGATCGCGGCGGGGCACCGGCCGGGATGACAGAACGCAGACGAGCTGCGGCAGATTGCCTCACTCGGCGACTAAAAGCTTACCAAACCCCGCCATTTATTGTGATTGGCAATGAATGACGATGTTCAATGAGTAGAATTGATATCGCTGATGCATATCTCCACCAGCCCATAAACGGCATGGGCCTGATTGACCGGCGCATGGGGCTGATTGACCGATGCAAGGGGTGGTCTCAGGCCTGGGGCGGCTCTCCTCGAGCCTGTCGCTCCTGGGGCAGCAGGGCAGCATGGATCATCTCGTTCACGGACGTGGCCACCCCGGCCTCGCGACCCAGACGGACCACGGCGCCGTTCTGGGCCTCCAGCTCCGAGGGCAGGCCGGCCATGATGTCTCGTTGCATGGAGGCGGTGCTCTCCGCCGGCAGGGCGTCAACGAAGCGCATGGCCTGGGCCGCGGCTTCCTTGGGTAGCGCCACGCCGCGGGCGTGGGCCACCGCGGTGATCTCGGTGAGTATCTGCTCGATCAGTGTTCGGGTCTCGGGCAGAGAGCGGGTCACGCCGATCGGCGCTCGCGTCACGCTGCCGATGCCGCTCATGGCGCAGATGAACAGGAACTTGCTCCACACGGCGACCTGGATATCGTCGGGGATCTCGGCGGTGACGCCTCGAGCCTGGTCGAAGGCCACCTTGAGCCGCTCGGCGCGTTTGCTGTGGCGGTTGTCTCGCTCGCCGAAGCGCACGAAGGGCGATACCCCGGCGTGCTTGATATGCCCTGGGGCCTCGCGCCAGGCGAGGATGCCGCACAGACCGTCGAGCACATGGGCACCACCCAGAACGGCGGAGAGGGTGTCCGCGGCCTCGACGCCGTTTTCCAGCGGCACCACAAAGGTGTCAGGGCCGATCATCGGGCGTATCGCCTTGGCAACTTCGGCCACCTGCCATGCCTTCACGGCCACGAGAACGGCTTCCACGGCGCCCACGCGGGCAGGGTCGTCAGTGGCCTTTACCTCGGCCAGGTGTACGTCGCCCTCGATGCTGGAGACCCTCAGTCCCTCACGCTGCATTGCCGCCAGGTGCTCACCTCGGGCGATGAAGGTCACATCGTGCCCCGCCTCGGCCAGGCGTGCCCCGAAGTAGCCGCCCACGCCACCGCAGCCCATGATTGCCATGCGCATCGTCTTTTCTCCTTGGATTGCCCATCACAGCAGCCTACACCCCCTGGGACGTCAGGGCATCGTCATGACGACCTGCCGGGGGGCTGATACGATGCATTATCAGAATCCCGCACGGCCGGACGTTGATCTTCTGACCGGCCATGTCACATGGAAAAATGCCATGAAGAAGTCCCATTCCGCGTCGGACGCACTGGACGATACCCTGTCGCCGCTCTCCCTGAAGCGTGTGGGTATCGATACCTACCGTGAGAACGTCGCCTATCTGCATCGCGAGTGCGACCTCTACCGCGCCGAGGGCTTCCAGGCGCTTTCCAAGGTGGAGGTTCGCGCCAACGGCCAGCGTATCCTGGCCAGCCTCAACGTGGTGGACGACACCAGCATTGTCGACCCTATGCAGCTGGGCCTCTCCGAGGATGCTTTCGCTTCCCTGGGCGCCAGCGAGGGGCACCCGGTCAGCGTCTCCCAGGCCGAGCCTCCAGCGTCGATTCCGGCTCTGCATCGCAAGCTGGCCGGGGAGCGCCTGTCACGAGACGACTTTCGGGACATCATTCGCGATATCGCCGACCTGCGCTACTCCAAGATCGAGCTTACCGCCTTCGTGGTCGCTTGCGACCGCGGCGAGCTCGACCGTGAGGAGGTCTTCTACCTCAGCGATGCCATGGGCCGCGTTGGGCGCCGCCTCGACTGGCATGAGCACCCGGTGGTGGACAAACACTGCATCGGCGGCATTCCCGGCAATCGCACCTCCATGCTGGTGGTACCCATCGTTGCCGCTCATGGACTGCTCTGCCCGAAGACCTCGTCGCGGGCCTCCAACACAGGACCAATGCCCTGCCCCACCGGCTGGCTGCCGTCAGTGATCACCACGTCCAGGGTCAGGCCCATGCGTCCGGCCACGAACTCGAACAGCTTGCGCAGCTGGC
>JAIVHL010000166.1 GCA_020201075.1 Halomonas sp.
GATCGGCGTGCAGACCAGGCGTTTCCCGGCCATGCAGCAGGCGCTGGCCGGCGAGCCGATCCAGTGCGGCCACGCCACGCTGGCCGAAGGCATTGCCGTCAAGCAGCCCGGCCGGCTCACCCTGCCCATCGTGCGCGAGCGGGTACACGACATCGTGCTAGTCGATGAGCCGGAGATCGAGCGCGCCATCCTGCTGCTGCTGGAGATCGAGAAGAGCGTCGCCGAAGGCGCCGGTGCCGCCGGGCTCGCCGCGGTGCTGGATGACCCCGAACGCTACCGTGGCCGCAAGGTGGGGCTGATCCTCTGCGGCGGTAACATCGACATGCTGGCGCTCGCCTCGGTGATCCAGCGCGGGCTGGTGCGCACCGCCCGCATCGTGCGGGTGCGAGTGGCGATTCCCGATGTCCCCGGAGCCCTGGCCGAGCTGACCCGCCTGCTCGCCGAACAGCGTGCGAACGTCATCCAGATCGCCCATCAGCGCACCTTCACCGATCTTTCGCTGCGCGCCACCGAGGTAGAAGCCACCCTGGAAACTCTGGGTAGCGACCACACCCGGGAGGTGATCGAGGCCCTGCGCCAGGAGGGCTATGACCCGGTGCTGCCGGCCAACGAGGTGCATCCCGATGAGCGCTGGTCAACCCGCACCCAGAGTTAGCCAACACCGCTGGCCTGGCCCTCCGGTTTGGCACGCGTAGCGTCATGCCGGCGGCAGGCGTAACATATATTTCCTGAATACCGTAACGATCAACACCGATCGATCACCGCAAACAGGGAACCGTGATGAGCAACAAGATCCGCGTCGACGCCCCTCTCGTCATTCTCCACGGCGACGAGATGGCCCAGGTAGCCTTCGAGAAGATCCTCGATACCTTCGTGACCTCACGACTGGATATCCCACTGGTGGAGATCGACCTCTCGGCCGAAAACCGTCTGGTCACTAACGGTCAGGTGATCGTCGACGCCATCGAGGCGCTCAAGGAATACGGTGTCGGCATCAAGAATGCAGGTATGACGGTCAACCGCACCCAGCTCGGCGAGATGCTCGACAAGCATCCCGAGGTCGACGGCCTACGCCTGCACCCCTTGGCCACCAAATCGCCCAACGGGGCCATCCGCAAGGGGATCGGCGGCAACATCACCCGCGAAGACATCGAGTTTCGCAACCTTACAGTCTCGCGCCCCGAGTGGATCGGCCGCGATATCGAAGTGGACACCATGGCCGCCGGCGGCATCAAGGACAGCTTCAACGAGCTCTCCCGTGCCACCGGCGTGGTCAAGCTGATGTTCGTTGGGAAAAGCGGTGACCCGGAGGAGCTGCACCGCCGCGAGGTCAACAAGGGCGATCCCTGGCTGCTGGCCACCAACGACGTGGATGACGTCAAGGCCTGGGCCCACCGCTTCTTCCAGCGCGCCATTGACGAGAAGCGCGACATCTATCTGGGCCTCAAGGACACCGTGATCGCCGGCTACGACGGCGTGATGCGCGCCGCCATCGAGGACATCTTTGATCGCGACTACCGCAAGCAGGTGGAAGCGCTGGGGCTCAACTACCACTACGAGCTGATCGACGCCCAGGCCGCACGGCTGGTCTCAAACCCGCCTGAGCGCGCCCTCTGGGGTGTGCCGGACAACACCACCGGCCGCAAGCTCTACAAGCTGGTGGAACAGCTCAAGCTCTTCGGCATTCCCGCCCGCAAGGCTCAGGTCTCCATCTCGCGCATGAGTGCCGGCGGCGGTGACCAGTACGGCAGCTTCAATGCCCCCGCCAGCGAAGACGGCATCCTCAAGGTGATCGTCGACGGCGAGGAGAAACACGCGCGCCGGGTCAAGAAGGGCGACGCCATCCTGCTGATGTCCAACGACCAGGCGGCGATCAAGGACTGGATACTGCAGGTCTTCCGCGACGCCTCGCACAAGGACAAGGAGGTCTACTTCGGTCTCAAGCGCGAGTATATGGAATACGACGAGGTGTTCAGCACGGCGATCACCGATGTGCGTCGTGAACTCGCCGAGACGGGCACCCCGCCGCCGTCGTTCATGATCATGCGGCCCTCCAGCCAGCTCACCAAGATGATCACCGACCCGCCCCGCAACGCCCTCTACCCGGCCCAGAACCTGGACGGCGACATCTTCTCCGATATCTCCGCCGCCCTGGGCGGCAGCCTGGCCACCGCCAGCTCGATCATCGAGAGCAAGGACGGCACCATGCTGTTCGAGGCGCCCCACGGCACCGCCCACGACCTCTACCTCACCTACCTGGAGACCGATGGCAAGCAGGCGCATTTCAACTCCTCGGCCCTGCTGTTCGCCGTGGCCAACGCCCTGGAGACCCTGGGTGACCGTCAGGCCAACGCCACCCTGATCGACTATGCCCATCGCCTCAAGGCGGCGCTGATCGATACCGTGGGCGCCGGCATCATCACCGGCGATCTCAAGGGCAAGACCAACGACCCGGAGAACGAGACCCTCGTCGACATGAACGGCTTCCTCGACGCCGTGGCCAGCCGGCTGTAGCCGACCCACGCTTCGCCGACACCAGCGGGGCCTGCCTTAAGCAGGCCTCGTGGCGTTGGATCCCTCGCCTCTCTCGGCCGTAGCGCCGATACTAAAAGCCATACTCGTTGAGCCGGAGCCACCCCATGAGCGAACATGAACGCACCATCATGGCCTTCGACGATCAGGGCCGTGAGCTGATGATCGATATCCTGGTCAGCGTAAAGGAGCTCCATGAGCTCACCCCCTCCGGCCCCGTCAGCGGCGAACCCGCCCTGCGTACCCGCGAAGGGCACCCGGTGACCTACCTGGGCGGCGGCGAATTCTCCGTCACCCTGCCGGGCGAAGATACCGACTAAGCTTTCCGACTTTTCAACGTCCCCCGACCATCGGGCGCCATGGAGACCACATCGATGATCATTCGACATGCCAACGAGCGCGGCTACGCCGATCACGGCTGGCTGAAATCTCGCCACACCTTTTCGTTTGCCGACTACTTCGACCCGGCCCACATGGGCTTTCGCAAACTGCGCGTAATCAATGAAGACCGCGTTCAGGGCGGCCAGGGATTCGGCACACACCCCCACCGGGACATGGAGATTCTCTCCTACGTATTGACCGGGGAGATGGCCCACAAAGACAGCATGGGCAACGGTGCGATCATGCGCCCTGGCGATGTGCAGCGCATGTCGGCCGGCACCGGCGTGCGGCACAGCGAGTTCAACAACGCCCCCGACAAGGAGCTGCACTTCCTGCAGATCTGGATCGAGCCGATGCAGCGCGGCATCCCCCCCGGCTACGAACAGAAGGCCTTTCCCGTCGAGCAGCGCCAGGGGCAGTGGCGGCTGGTGGTCTCCCAGGAGGGACGCGACGGCTCGGTAAGCGTGAACCAGGACGTCAACCTCTACGCCGGGCTGTTCGATGCCGGCGAGAAAGCACCGACGCCTGAGGTTCGCCATGCCTGGCTGCATGTGGTCAAGGGCGAGGCCGAGATCAACGGGCAGCGGCTTTCTGCAGGCGATGCCGCCGCCTTCGAGCCGGGAGAGCCCATCGACGCGATCGGCGTGGAGGACTCGGA
This sequence comes from Halomonas sp., assembly GCA_020201075.1. GTDB lineage: Bacteria > Pseudomonadota > Gammaproteobacteria > Pseudomonadales > Halomonadaceae > Halomonas. Next base: position 3,572 of record JAIVHL010000166.1, read on the forward strand.
GATCCTGCTCTTCGATCTGGCTTGAGTTTCTGAGGCTGACATATTGAAACATCTCGTGGGCGATTCACTGGCCAAAGCGCTGGTAAACAATCACGCCTCATCGAAATGGCCTGGGAAGATCGCACGCCCTTCGAGGCCATCGAGACACAGTTTGGCCTGAACGAGGCCGATACCGTGGCGGTTATGCGTCATACGCTCAAACCCACGTCGTTTCGGCGCTGGCGGCAGCGCGTGCAGGGGCGCGCCACCAAGCATAAGGCACTGCGCCCTGACGACGTCTCACGCGGCTACTGTCCGACCCAGTACAAGCCTCGCTGAGAAACATCCCCAGAGCTATTTAATGCACTGTGCAATGAACTGTGGAGTGAACTGTGAAATGAGCCATCGGATGAACCGGCGGCTCATTCGAACGCATCGGCCAGCTGACGCGCATGCCATTGCTCACCGGCGAAATCGTCGATGGGAACCTGCCGAAGCAGCGCCATCAGGGCCTTTGCCGCCGCCTCGGCACTCAAGGCATCTCCCTCATCCAGTCTCGACTGCAGGTAGGCCGCGTGGGGCAGCTGGCGGTTTCGAGCGGCATCGATGTGCTGGCGCAGGCCCGGCGTGTCCACCTGGCCTGGCTGGAACAGGGCGACCCGCGCCCGATAGGAGATCAGCTCCTGGTTCAGCTGTTCGAAGAGACGACGCAGCGCCATCTTGCTGATGCCATAGCTGCCGGTGCCGGGCTGGACTCGCCGGTCGATGCCTGCCCCGACCAGGACCAACCGGGCCGGCTCTCGGTCGATAGGCAGAAAAGGGATCAGCGCCCGGATCAGCGCCAGGGGCGCCACCGCGTTAAGCTGCAGCGCCGACTCGAGGTCGTCCGGCTGCCAGTCGATGAGGTCGGCTGCCGGAGTGCCCAGTCCGGCACAGTGGACAAGGGCATCGAGAGACAGCCGCCGCTGCAAGAAGTGCTCCGACAGGGCAGCGACCACCACCTGGCGAGCCTCGCGGCACGCCAGGTCACCCGCGAACACTCGGACGGGATGACCGGGGTACTGCCGGCGCAGCGCCTCGGCCAGCTGCTCCAGAGGCGCCGGGCGGCGAGCCAGCAGGCACAGAGAGTGGCCGCGGGCGGCCAAGGCCAGGGCCAGCGCCCTGCCGATGCCGCTGCTGGCACCGGTGATCACGACGCTGCTGGTGGTGGACATTGCTCTCTCCATCACGCGCCCCTCCTTCCGGATCCACGCACCCTCTGCCGCCGATAACCGGCAGGGCCGGCTGTCAAAGCTTGACGGTGGGATCCCCGAAGCCCTGGGGCACATAGAGGTTATGTTCGCCAAGATTCTTGACGTCCGTTTCTCCACACAGCGCCATGGTGACGTCCAGCTCCTTGTGGATGATCTCGAGTGCCTTGGTCACGCCCGCCTGACCCGCCGCCCCCAGCCCGTAGGTGAATGCCCGGCCGATATAGGTGCCCTTGGCGCCCAACGCCAGCGCCTTGAGCACATCCTGGCCGGAGCGAATTCCCGAATCGAGATGCACTTCCACATCATCACCCACCGCGTCCATAATCGCTGGCAGCATGCGAATGGAGCTGACGGCACCATCGAGCTGACGACCGCCATGGTTGGAGACAATGATCGCATCGGCGCCGATCTCGACGGCTCGCCGAGCGTCCTCGGGGGACATGATGCCCTTGACGATCAGCTTGCCCCCCCACCACTCCTTGAACTGGGCAATACGCTTCCAGTCCAACGAGACGTCAAACGCTTCCGACGTCCAGGTCGAGAGCGACGACGGATCGGTTACCCCTTTGGCATGGCCGACGATATTGCCGAAGGAGTGACGCTTGGTGCGCAGCATCTCCAGCCCCCAGGGGATCTTGGTGGCCATGTTGGCAATCGAGCGCGCGGTCAGCTTGGGCGGGGCCGATAGCCCGTTCTTGATGTCCTTGTGGCGCTGGCCGAGCACCTGCAAATCGACCGTGACCACAATCGCGGAGCAGTTGACTGCCTTGGCACGCTCGAAGAGGCGACGCATGAAGTCGTCATCCTTGAGCGTATAGACCTGAAACCAGAAGGGCTTGGTCGTATGCTCGGCCACATCCTCGATCGAACAGATCGACATGGTGGAAAGCGTAAAGGGCACGCCGAACGCCTCGGCCGCCCGGGCCGCCTTGATCTCACCATCGGCAGACTGCATCCCGGTCAGCCCCACCGGTGCCAGTGCTACGGGCATGGCCACGTCTTCACCGATCATGCGGCTCTGCGTAGTGCGCCCGGCCATATCCACCGCGACGCGCTGCTTGAGGTGTATATGACTAAAATCGCTGGTATTTTCGCGAAAGGTCTGCTCGGTCCAACTGCCGGATTCCGCGTAGTCGTAGAACATCTTGGGGGTGCGGCGTACATAGTGACGTCGAAGATCTTCGATATTGGTGTAGATCGGCATATTGGCTCCTGAGTCAGGTATTTCCGTGGCTATTATTCGCGTCTTCGCTGCTGCGCCAGGATGGTTCCAGCCGAATCGAGCAGGCACATCATGGCGATGCGGTTGGCGGCGTTATGTTGGCCGTAGGCACGAGAAATGACAACAATGCACCAACTCCGGGTGGCCACGCCAGCCTGTATCCAACGCTTTGTTGTTGGACGTGGTAGACAACGCCCGGCGAATATGAAAACTCTGGTTAGTTGGTGATATCCCCCACAGAGGAGCAGGGATGCGATGAAGACCGTCACGATCGAAGCCGACGCCGCTCTGGAGGCACTGCAGCAGCTGGAGATCTTTCAACAGAGCCTGAGGGCCATCGCCGTCTCGCTGGAACGCCACGGGCTGCAGCCCGGCGACGTCACACAGCTCAAGGACTATGCGAAGGCCCTCGGCACCCTGCGCGGCGCGCTGGCCACCACGCTTCCGCCGCTGCCTGACCCCGGCGCGACCTCCGAGGTCGTGCGCATCGCCTGGAAGGCGCGTGCCCATGCCACTCGGGAAACCGTCGCACAGGCCCAGGGCATGACGGGCGCGCTGCGCCGCATGGCAGGCGAGATAGAAGAGGAAGCGTTCGAGGCTCGCCAGATGCGCCGGCACTTCGACCCGGACAGCGCCGATAGCCGACGGGGCATGATCTACACCGATGCCCGATTGACACCGATGGCACAGATGGCAGGCGTGCTGAATCGGGCGGCCGATGAGATGCAGGCGATCGCCCGCGACCAGGCAGCATCCAACGAGGCGCAGAATGACGACTGACCCACATCCCTGGGCGGCCAAGCTTGAGTCGTTGCACGCCCATCTCTGGGCGCGGCTATCGCGTGGCGTTCACGACCGCCACGCCCCCGCGCGCCACCCCACCCTTGCCACCGTCGGCGCCAACGGCTTGCCCCAGGCCCGCACGGTCGTATTGCGTGCAGCTGACGCCCGCGCCGGCACTTTGCACTTCTACACGGACCGGCAGTCGGCCAAGGTGGCAGAGCTCAAGGCAAACCCTCTAGCCGCACTACACGTCTGGGATGCCTCGGCGCATTTACAGATGCGTATTGACGCACAGGTCACGATTCAGACAGGCGCGGATGTCGCGAATATCTGGGCGCGCATCCCCGAGCCCTCACGCTATGCCTACAGCAGTAACGCCACGCCGGGCCAACCGATCCCCGAGGCCCTGGCCTATGCCAAGACGCCTGACCCGGCCTCGTTTGCGCTGCTGTGCCTGACCGTTCGCGCCATCGACGTCCTGCATCTCGGGCATAACCATCGCCGGGCCAGGTTCGAGCGCTCTGATGACTGGGCGGGACAGTGGCTAGTGCCCTGAATCGGTACAAAGCGCACGCATTACCCGCCAAGGAAAATGCATGAATCATATCGATATCACCTCCGCCGTAACGACGCTGGACCTTCACATCATGTGGCTGGAGGGCCTGGCCGAGTCCATGGCGCGGCAGGGCATGCCTCCAGGCGACGTCGAGCAGGCCCGCCACCACGCCCGCGGCCTGGATAAACTCAGCAAGACTCTGATCGACTTCATGCCGGATGACACCATTCATCGCATCGAGCGCCCCTATGCCAGCGGGGTCCTTGAGGTCTACCGCGAACCCCAGAGGGGGTGGTACGAATGGCGTATCGTAGACAACGGCCAGACACTCCACGACAGCGGTACGCTGAGCAACGACGACGGCACGGTTGGCGCCATGTACGGCTCCCCCGGTATTGCACTGCGCGATGCCCTCAACCACGACGAACCGCCCCGCAAACCGCCCCTCGTCAAACGGATTGAATGGCTGCCAACGTGCGACGCCTTGAGCGATAACCTCGCCCAGGTTGACCTGCTAGCAGATACGGTGAAGGGACTAGCGGCGGAGCTGGCAAAGGCGTCTGTGAATGCGAAGGCACAGCGCAGTTCGCGCAATCCGGACCATGCCGCCGGCAGGCTCGCCATGATCTATTTAGACGAGCGAACAAGAACCACCGACGAACTGGCTGACGAGATGAACGCGACCGCTGCGAGGCTAAGTGAGATGGCACACCGCCTGTCTCCTGACAGTGGTGATTGAAACCGCATTGCGCCAGGATCGGGACTATATAACCCAAGAGGCCGCCGATCATGGATCGGCGGCCTCTTGTCGTCCGTCAGCGCTCAACGAGTCACGAGGCTAACGGTGTATTGCGCTTCGCTTCAAGCTGATTTGGCCTTGGTAGCGGCTTCATGGACGGCCTTGGTGGCGGTCTCGGTGGCCTGCTTGGCGCTTTCCTGAGCCTGCTTGACGCTGCTCTCGGTCAGCTTCTGGCTTTCCTGGGCGAAGTCCTGCTGCAGGGCTACCACTTTCTCGGCGTCGCCCTTCATACGCTCGCTCAGCTCCTTGGCAACCTTCTGCTGGCCTTCCAGATAGCCCTTCATGCCCTCGGCGTCCTTGACCTCTGCAAAGCTGCGCAGCTGCGCCAGGCTGACGTCGGCATAGGCCTTGGTGGCCTCGAGCTGCGCGTTGACCAGCTTCTCGGTGTAGTTAACGGACAGGGCCGCGAAGGCGCGGGCCGGGGCAACGAACAGCGACTCGAACTGAGCGGTATCAATCGACTTGGGGTCAAAAGCGAATGTGTTGGTCATAGTAGGAACCTCCGGGGTTCTAGATGAAGTGGAACGGGAGATGCCCGCTCTGATGACATACAGGTTAGCAGGGATTTTTGTGCAGTGCAACATAAGAAACCTATAGCTCCAGACCCGCGAGGGTATCCGCCCTTTCAAGGAACAGAATACCCGCTACCTCCTTTACCGCACGGTGCCTGCGGTGTCGCTCGATAACAAACGTATCGCGTGAAAACGCTGTCGCTCGGAATTCACCACGGTAGGTCCAGGCGTTAACGGCCTGCTTAAGATACAGCGGCACTGCCTTGTCATGAGCCAGCAAGCGCTGCGCGTTAGCCACCTTGTTGGGCCCCAGGCCCACGATCAGCACCTCAGGCGCTTCAGGGTTATCATGGGCATGGGTGTCCGATCACCAGTGGCGCGTTCCCGCTGCCCCCTTGATCTGGCCTCTCAGATTGGGCGTAACCCACCCGCCGTAGAAATCACCGGGTTGGGGAATCACTTCGATATCACCGACCAGGCAGCGTTGCATGCTGGATGCATAGAACGCCAGAAATCCGGCAATGGGGAGAAACCTGCTCGAAGGGGTCTCATAACTCCAGGCGGCGTGGCGCACCGTATGATGTTGCCCGACCACATCGAAATAGCGTGCCATCCCCTTCCATTCGCAAAAACTGCTGCCGGCGATCGGGATCAGCACGTCTGCCACATCGTCGGATGGAAAATAGTAGGTGGGCGCGTGATGGGTTTCGAGGACGCGATAGCCCCGGATCGTCTGCGCGACAAGGGTGTCGTCCAGATAGATGGCCAGTGGCACGTCAACCGGCTCCAGCGCCGGCGGACGCGGATAGTCCTGAACGTTTTCTATCGGCAGGGATGTCATGGTAGGCCTCACAGGAAACGGGCAAGCACATGAGAGTTTTTGACCTGCCGCCGCGCTATAAATTCGTATCTTCGGGAGATCCTGGGGTGGCTTGATGGCCTCTATCGAATGACCGACGAGACCATGCCGATCATGATCAGGTTCTCGGTAAGCGTTAGAACCCCAGTGGCACCCGGGGGTCGCACGTCGCCCACACAGGTGCACTTATGGGGGGAATCGCGGTCACTTGGTATGTCAACCCATCGGAATAAATAACCCTTCAAAGCCCCATGACTGCCAACAGGTAACAGCTATGCATGACACATCCTCTCACCGGCCATTGGCCGGCTGGCGCCACGCCCTGCTATTTGTCGCGACCCTCCTGCTGCTGGCCGCGCCGGCGGCGGCGCAATAGATGGCGACACCGGACCCCGCGCTCTCTGCCCGGGACGTGGTGGAAATCCAGCTGAATGCGCTTGCCCGTAACGATGCGCCGACCCAGGATGCCGGTATCAAGCAGGTATGGGCCTTTGCGCATCCCGACAACCGCGCCATGACTGGCCCGCTGCCACGCTTCGCCCGCATGATCCACAGCGCGAACTACACCCACCTGATCGACCATCGGCGGCATGACATCGAAGCACTGGAGACGTCCGACGACAACGCGGTTTTCGCCGTGCGCGTGCTCGCACGCGATGGCAATCTCTACCGCTTCATATGGCAGGTTCGCACCGCCGAGACAGATGCCGGCCGCACCTGGATGACCACCCAAGTCACGCCTTCGCAGGCTACCGGCGAGCAGATGACCCGGCTTGACGGCACGCAAACACCCGCCTTGAACCTCACTTGAAGGATCACTTTAAGGACTTAGCCCCCACAAGCCGCCAAGGGCACCCGTCATGCTAGCTGCAGAAAACAGCTGCGAGAATCGGTGGGACACAGTTGCGGCCGATAGCCGTGGGAAATAGCGTCAGGAATCAGGCTGCCTGTTCGCGCATGCGCGCATAAATCTCGCAATCGGCAACGTAGCAACTACAGGAGGCATCACCGAGGCCGGGGCGTTCAAGGACGGTAATTCTGCCTCGCTGGTAGTCGATCAGGCCGCGACTCTGCAGCGCCTTGGCCGCCTTGGTAACGCCTGCACGCCGCACGCCCAGCATCCCCGAAAGAAATTCGTGGGTAATAAGCAGCTCGTCGCCGCGGGTCCTGTCATGGGTCATCAACAACCAGCGCGCCAGACGCGCCTCCACCCCATGAAAATGGGAGCAGACGGCGGATCGAGATATCTGGCTCATCAAGACGTTGAGGTAGCGTTTCATCACCCCTTCCAACTCGGGACTCCGCTTCAGGTGGTCCTGGAAGCAGGATGCCGGTATGCACAAGACCTGCCCCGCCCCTTGTGCGAGAGCCTGTAACGAACTTTCCTGTGTACCGAGCATCAAGGCGATTCCCACCATGCCTTCATTGCCCGCCATGGCGACTTCCAACCGACCGCCGCTCTCTTGTGTGGCAATCAGGGAAATGATGCAGTCGAGGGGGAAAAAAGCATGCGTCATACTTTCACCCGGCTGGACGACCATTCGGCCGAATTTCAGATACACGGTCTCGCAGTCGGCGAGAAAACGGAGCCTCTCTTCCTCGGGCAGGCTGTCGAGAAGCCGATTGCTAGGCGAAGCAGAGGTAGTGATGTCCATGCGGCTGCTCCTGGCGTTAGTCAGTGGCCATCGGCGCATGGAAAGAAGCGAAAGAAACTCCGATGTCAGACATCGATCAGGAAAAATTTCACCTGTGATGACATTTTGAAAGCTAACATCAGCTTTTGTATTCCGTCGGTGCGGTAGGAAACATAAAAGAAAAACATTACCACCGACTCGACAACATGATGGACGGTGCGGTGATCACCCTGCTCGACAACACAGCAACCAAGGAGCTTGTACAGGCCCTGCATAAGGCTCTGCCATTGTAACGGTAAGGACGGATATCCTACGCGGAAAGCGGCCGGCCATCGCATGGCTGTCGATGGCCAAGTGAATTAAATCTACGGCGTTATGGAACTTGAGACTGCCGTATGTTTCTTTTTTTAAATAAATTTTCTGCCAAACATCAGATGAGGACGATGGGAAAAGGGAACTTCAATCACTACGAGAATAGGTCAGCAACCGGTCGTACTCTTTCTTGACGACTTTGTAACACTCACAAACTCGCGCTTCCAGGCCTGGCCTGTCCAGAATGATAATGCGACCGCGATGATAGGAAATCAGGCCGGCCCTCTGCAACTTACCCGCCGACTCGGTGACCCCTTCTCGCCGGACGCCCAACATGTTGGCGATCAGTTCCTGGGTCATAATCAACTCGTTGGTCGGCAAACGATCCAGACTCAACAACAGCCAGCGACACAGCTGCTGGTCCAGGCTGTGATGTCGATTGCAGACCGCCGTCTGCGCCATCTGAGTGAGCAATGCTTGGGTGTAACGCAGCAGCATGCGCTGCAGAGGGCCGGCTCGATAGAACTCGTCCTTCAGCAATTTCCCCTTGAGGCGATAAGCGGTGCCGGCACTCTGCACGACGGCACGGCTCGGGGTGGTTTCTCCGCCCATGAACAGCGAAATGCCGACGATACCCTCGGTACCGACGACGGCAATTTCTGTCGAGCTACCATCTTCCATGACGCACAGCAGCGATACGATGAGATCCGTCGGAAAATAGACGTAGCGCATCGTCTGTCCAGACTCGACCAACGAAGCACCTAGCTTCAAGTCGACTCGCTCGAGGTGCGGCGCAAGTCGCTGATATTCCTCGGTTGCCAGACCCTTCAGTAATTGATTCTGACGGGGATCGTGTTGCGGGGTCATGGCGGTTACTCCTTTATCAATCGAGCCAACCTGACATATGCAGGGAAACAGGACGTGTCCGTCAGCCCGGAGGCCTTCAAGGCCCGAACAATCTGACGATTCTTGATCGCAATGTTCGCTAGCGCACTGTGATTTTTATGCAAAAAGCTCATTATTACGTTAAGTACAGTGATGATAACTCCAAAACAGTAGGTTGCGATCTATGCCGATGGCGCGATTCTGCAATTCTTGACAGAAATTTCTTAACAGAAGGTAAAACCGTTATGACAACCACGAAAACTACCTCTAATACATTTAAATCAAGAAAATCAACGTCATGTGACGCTGAAGTCTTTAAAATCTGGGGCGAACAAGCGCAAATTCAGCTATCTTATATGAAAGCGATTACTAACTATATTAACTAAACCTACCAACCACATAACAATATCTTTAATCTATAGATTCATGTGAAAGACAGTTTGGCGACCTCGCCGTTTTTCGAACCAATGCCAAAGCATGCATCTTTGTGGCCTGCTAGCTCGGTACAGCGCCGGTGACATTTGTCTGCTTCTTCGAAATCTGCGAGATTGCCCGTGCATTACGCAGTATGCCGGCCGAGTTCGGCATGTCGACCAGAGGGGTGCCCCCGCGGCTCTTCGCTTTCGGGCCACATGGGTAGCGAAAGCCAGCAGGAACGCGATTGAATGGCGCGCCATGGCAAAAATCTTCGGCCAACAGCCGACCAACATAAATCATCAGGAAGTATTGTGAAATCCATCTTCTCCCTAACGCTGGGCACGATCGTCATGCTCCTGGCTCTCACCGCACATGATTCGCTTGGCGCGAAAATATTCCTTGTGTTTGTGAGCCTGGCGTTGTTTGCGGTAACGCTAAGCCCGGGGACGGCTCGAATTAAGCAGAAAACGAACTGGCGTTTTAAGCTGAGCAAGCCCAATATGGGAAAAACGAGCCCGCCGTAAGTGCATCGGCACTGACGCCCGGTGCCGCAGCTGACTGATCACCCCGACCAAGCCGAATCCGGCTTTCGCTCACCGACAGCTTTCCGCCATCAATAAACAGCCCCACGCGTTGAAACAGGTCAAAAAAAGCTAACAATATCAAATGCATGATGTTTCGGCAGGAGGGCTCATCTCGGCTTCTGTACGTTAACGTACAGACGGGAGCCTACCTACCCGCTATATTAATTTTATAAGAGTTTTTTTGAAGCCGTGCAGTTTGGGAACGGTTAAGGCCGTTACATAAAGCGCTTAAAAACTCATGAAAAACAAGAGCCTCTCATCTCACGCCGGAGGCCAGCTTCAACAGATCCCACCGTCGCCGACCATGGAAAGAAGTGAACCGGAACTTGACGTGCAACAGCCACGGGTGCCGGTAACGGGGGCCGACAGTACGGCAAGGATTGAGGTCAATTCACTGCATCTGAGCGGGCAAAGCCTGTACACCGAGGCACAGCTGCTTTCTCTAACCGGTTTCAGGCCAGGCATGCAGCTCAGCCTGGGCGAGTTGCAGGCAATGGCCGCCCGGATCACCGATTTTTATCACCAGAATGGCTATTTTGTCGCACAAACCTACCTGCCGGCACAGAGCATTGAAGATGGCGCGGTAACGATCGCCGTGGTGGAAGGCCGTTACGGCGATGTCACCCTGCGCAACCAGAGTCATCTCTCCGACGGATTGGCCAACGGCCTTCTTCGTGGGGTCGATAATGGTGAGGTGATCAGTCGCGCCCCTCTTGAGAGTCGGCTCCTGTTGCTGTCGGACATCCCCGGTGTCAACGTCCAGTCGACGTTGGTACCAGGCCAGACGGTGGGCGCGGCTGACCTGATCGTTGATGTCACCCCCGGACAGCGGGTGACAGGGAGTATCGATGCCGACAACGCCGGCAACTATTACACCGGCGAAGAACGTCTAGGCGGCACGATTCACATCAACAACCTGGCAGGACGAGGCGATGTAGCCAGCCTGCGCGTGCTGAGCAGTTTCGATGGCCTCGATTATGCTCGCGCCGCCTACCAGATGCAGTTTGGTAGGGCGACAGCCGGCGTGGCCTATAGTCATCTTGAGTATGACTTGGGAAAGGAATTTCGTGATCTGGGTGCGGAAGGCGATGCACAGACGACTAGCCTGTTCGGTCGCTATCCGCTGATTCGCTCACGCCAGACCAATCTTTACGCGCAACTTGGCTACGACTACAAGACCTTCGAAGACCGTTACGAAAGTGTCTCCTTTGTCAGCGAAAAGAATGCACAAGTGGTGACAGCGAGTCTCCACGGAAACCATCGCGATAGCGTCGGCGCAGGTGGCCTGACGGCTGCTTCTGTCGCCTGGCACACCGGTGAAATCGATATCGAAACACCTGCCGTTCGCGATGATGATGCCATGACGGCGAAGACCAACGGCCATTACGACAAGCTGACGTTGAGCCTCTCGCGCGTGCAGCAACTCACCGACGTCTTTTCACTGTATGGCGCCGTCAGCGCGCAGGTCGCCTCGGGCAATCTTGATAGCTCGGAGAAAATGTCACTCGGAGGGATGAATGGGGTGCGCGCCTATCC
>JAIVHL010000113.1 GCA_020201075.1 Halomonas sp.
ACATTATCCAGCGCCAGTATCCGTTCTTCGAGATAGCGGGGGTTTGTCTCGTGCCCAGCGTTCCCCGCTGCGCCAAGGCACATTGCCGCCTGTCAATGGCCAATAGAAATGACCCACCAGCGGTCAACAAAATTGACCCACCCGTGACCGTCAGCTGAGCGCCTTCTGCTTCAGCCGGTAGCTCTCGCCCCCGAGCAGGTAGAGGTGCGAGTGGTGGATGATCCGGTCGATGATCGGCACCGCCACGTTGTCGTCGTGGAAGAACTCCCCCCAGCTGGTGAAGTCCTTGTTGGTGGTGATGATCAGCGATCGGTACTCGTAGAACCGGTTGATCAGCTGGAACAGCGCGTAGCGTGCCTGTCGGCTCATCGGTAAATATCCAAGCTCATCAATGACTAAGGCGTCGGCTTTGGTCAACTGGTGGAGCTTCTTCTTCAGCTCGCCCTTCATCTCGGCCAGCTCCAGTTCCTCGACCAGGTCGAGGGCGTTGCGGAACCTGACCCGGTAACCGGCCTTGATGGCCTTCTGGCCGATGCCGATGGCCAGATGGGTCTTGCCCACCCCCGGCGGGCCGATGAACACCAGGTTCTCGCGGTTGTCGAGGAAGGCGAAGTCGAGCAGGGCGTTGACCTGGCGCTTGGTGATGGTGGTCTGGTGCCGGTAGTCGAACGCTTCCAGCCGCTTGTCGCTGGGGAAGCCGGCCTGGCGCCGGTAGAGGTCGATGCGCTTGGCGTCGCGCCGCTGCCGCTCATGCTCGACCAGCATGTCGGCGAAGGTCAGGTAGGAGGCCTCGTTGGCCTCGGCCCGGGCCAGCAGGTCGACGAGATCATCGGCAATGGCGCCGAGGCGCAGGCTGCGGTAACGCCCGGTGGTCAGTTCAAGCTGCCCCATGGGTCACCTCCTGGTGTCCGCTGGAGTGGCCAAGTCGGGCGTAAGGCGTCAGATCGGGCGGCGTGGTGCCGGCGGCCGGCACCGCCTCGTCGGGATCGCGGCCCCGCGCCCTGGCCTGCCGGGTCGCTTCCAGGCGCTCCTTGAGCATCCCGGCCGTCAGCCGCTCTCGCGTGACCCAGTCGGCGATCAGCGCCCGGTCCAGCTCGGGCTCGGCCTCCAGCAGCCGCTTGGTGCCGGCCAGCTGGTCTTTGTAGTGGCGCGGCATCGTCGCCCACAGGCGGGCGCAGAGCTGCCGGCCCAAGGGCTCGCCCAGGCACCGCGCGATGGCTTGCTCCAGGTCGGCCTCACGCTGCCGATGGTCGCGGTAGTGGTTTTCGTTGCGCCGGGTGCGCCCCTTGCCCAGATGCAGCTCGTGGGTGGCGATCACCTCGCCGCTCTCCAGGTCGTGGACCTGGAGCGTGGTGCCCTGTTCCTTGGCGCCGATACGGCCCTGCTGGTAGGCCATGGGCACCGAGTACTTGTTGGCCTTCCAGGCAATCAGGCCGGTCTTGTCGACCTGGCGCGGGGCCAGGCCGTCGGCGCCTCGCTCCGCACAGGCCGGTGTCAGATAGGGCCGCAGATGGGCGCGCTCTTCGGCGTCGAAGTGTTCCCTGGGCTGCCGGCCGGTGGTGCCGTGGGTGCGCACGTTGGCGACCGTGTCGAGCCACTCTTGCACATGCCTCCGTAGGTCGGCCTCGTCGCGGAAGGTCTCACCGTAGAAGGCATCCTGCTTGGCGTACTTCACCCCGGCCTCGACCTTGCCCTTGCTCTCCGGGTCGTAGCCGCAGCAGGCGTGGATCCGGTAGCCGGCGGTGGTGGCGTACTCGTGGAAGCGCTGGTTGACCTCCAACTCGCGGAACTGTTCGCTGATGACCACCATCTTGGTCTGGTCGTAGACGCACTCCTCGGGCAAGCCGCCGAAGTAGCGGAACGCCTCGTCGTGCAGGTGGATGAAGGTGGTGGTGTCCAGCGGCGCGAAGCTGACGCCGACGTAGGACAGGCGCGAGTAGGCGAGCACGAAGACCACAAAGTAGACCGTGCGCGGCTCGCCACCGATCATCACCTCGCGCAACTCGCCGGGATCCACCTGGCACTGCACGCCGGGGACCATGTCCAGCACCGGCTCATAGTAGCGGCGCTGGCGGCTGGCGATGGTGGTCTTCATTTGCTGGACATAGCGCCGCAGGGAGCGCTCCGACACGTCCAGCTCACCGACCTTCTCGTGCAGCTTGCGGGCCACCTTGACGCTGCTCAGCCGGGGGAAGGCACGCAGCAGGTAAGCGATGGTGTCGCGGTGGACGTCGAGCTTCTTCTCCCGTTCCCGGTGCGTCTGCGCCGCCTCGATGGCGGCCACGTCCTGGCGCAGGTACTTGCGGACGGTGTTGCGGGAAATCCCCAGTTCCTGGCCGATGGCACGGATGGACAGGCCCTGTCCGTCGTCGTGTAACGCTTTGATCTTGTGAATCATTCCCC
>JAIVHL010000114.1 GCA_020201075.1 Halomonas sp.
CGAATATACTGATCTGAAAATTGCGGATTTCTCGCATGCGGAATCATTTTGGTTGTTGGTTGTTCTTTGTTGGCACTTAAAAAATACAAGCCAAGAAGATTTTCTAATGGTATTTCAGCTTCTTAATGATTTATGGATGCGCACTAGTTAGCCCGCCTCATTCATGAGGATGCTGATCGAGCATTTTGGAGCACTCGGTTGCCGGCCTCGGTCTTCAGTCGTCGTAACAATGCCTTGAGCACCTGCTGACTGATGCCCAAGTGTTGCGCTTATCTTGGTTATTTATAACGTTCAGGAATGGATATCAGCCATCTGGGTAGCCAGATCCGTCGGCCACCGTGGTGGCCGCCTTGCTCTTGCCTCAGTCATGATGTCCCCAGCGTATCAGCTCAGTGCCGTCAGCTTCGGCAGCCCCTTCAGCAAGGTAGGCCACCACTTGTCGGCAGCGTCACCGAGGTGAACGGTGATACGTCTTGCGTGCAGTGACAGCGTGGCGGCAACCTTGAGCACCTGTTCGCGCATCCGGGTCAGGCTCCAGCCTTGGCGGGTTTGCCGAACGAGTAGGCAGCGCAGGCCATGCAGAACCTGATAGGCGTAGAGGCTCAGTAGCAGACTCACTTCATTACGGGCCATCACCTCTTGAACAGTGGAAGCGCCACGATCCGTCGAGGAGAGGTGCACGTCGAGCGCTGACTTTACCTCACCCATGTGCGCCTCGGCGCTGCCCCGCTTGCGGTAGAGCGCCAGGACGTTCTCCGGCGGCCAGTCGGACTTGCTGAGGTTGGTGACCAGGAAGAAAGCATGCAGCAATAGATCATCGGGACGTTCCTGCACCACCAGGACCACGCGCCGTGGTGTCGGCCAGGAGCCGGCTTGGTATTCTAGGTCGTGACACCATTCACGAGGCTGCTCAGGTGGCCGGCCACGCGGCCGCTTCAGATAGGGGGCTGCCAGCGCCTGCAATCCCGTATGACTGCGCAGCCGACCCAGGTACGCGATATCGCGCTCCTCCAAGGCCTCCAGTGTCGCGTTGTCAGTGAAGCCAGCGTCGATGCGCACCCGTACTTGTGCGCCGGTGCTCTCGTTGAGTCGCCGTACCAGATGCGGGATCCAGGTGTCGGCATTCTCGGCTGGGCCGGCATTGCCCTCGCGCAGCAAGCCACCCACCATGTCGCCGGTCTCGGCCAGCGAGGCGACCAGCGGCGAGTAAATGCGGGCACCGTAATGCCCATGAAAGGCCGAGCCGCCCTGGTGTCCGTGGACCTCTATCGGCAGGCCATCGATGTCCAGTGTCAGCTGATCCGGTCGTTTGCCATTCTCCATCGAGGTTAGACGCCATACCACCAGACGCAACAGGCCTTCGTGTAGCGCATCGATATTGTCGTTGCGCCCAAGGCACGACAGCAGCCGCGACAATGTGGCTTGAGATGGCCGCTCTTGAGCCAAGGGCGTCATCCCGCGCGCATCGCTGCAGGCTAGTTGCCAGAGTGGGTCACGGCGCAGCGTGTCGGTATCGCTGAGGTCGATCCACCCCATTGCGCGCTGCAGTACCAGTGTTCGGAGCTGACTGGCCAGGGAATGACGGGTACGCAGGGGGTTGCGTCTATCGACCAGGTTATCCGCTAGTGCGTCGATCACGCCGCTGTTGTCGAGGGCTTCACGCAGCAGCAAAGCGCCACTGTCACTGGTGGTGCGCTGGCCGTCGAGCTCAACGCGAATGGACCCGTTGCAGGACGGAGTCCAGGAAGATAGGCTTTCACCCATGGCGAGAGGTCCTCTTGAATCGTGTTCTGGCAGGAACATCCTGATTCTACAAGAGAAAACCCCTCGCCTGCAGAAAGGGTGAACTGAACCCCAGTGGGTGCAAGTCCCACCCGGTCAAGGGTAGCCGCCAGCCGGAAGCGAGTCTTGCGCAGCGTCGGGTAACCGCCGTTGTGAAGCGTAGACAGCAAGTGAGTAGGCCGTGTCATTGAGCCCCGAAATTTTCACCGTGCGATCGCCGACGCCCTGCGAGTAGCGGAAGGCAACACGACTTCACTGAACAGGCTTGGTGAAGAAGGATCGCCGGGGTCGTTAGAGCAGGGCATATTCACACAGGGGGTTCCCAGGAACCTGGGAGGCCCATTTCCCTCCTCCGATCTAACAATATCAGGTACGGGAGCCACCTGACCTCAAGCTCCCTGGCCCAGCGCTGCAGTGACTGGCGGTGATGGGAGCGAAGTAACAGCCACTCAGGAGGTACGGCACGGCGAGGGTAGCGAGCCAGTCAGATGGGGTAATGGGAGTCGGAGCCACTCATAGTACTGATGAAAGCGGGGAACCGGCTCGGCGGGACCCGGTGGAGGGAAGGGGTGGTCAATCATCAGAACCGCATGAGGGCAACATGACAGGTGCACAGGAACCTGAGGTCATGTCCACGAAACAAGTGCGGATAGCGACGCTGGCAGAGCGTTTTCCGCAGCGTGCCTTCACGTCACTGGCGCATCATATCGACGCCCAGTGGCTGAAGATGGCCTACCTAATGACACGCCATGACGGTGCCGTCGGTATTGATAGCCAGACGGCGGACGACTTCGCGAACGACTTCGAGGCCAATATTCAGCGACTGCTGGAAGCGGCCAAGAGTGGGCGCTATCGGGCACCGCCGGTGCGGCGCGTCCACATTCCCAAAGGGGATGGGCGCACCACGCGGCCGATCGGCATTCCCACCTTCGAAGACAAGGTTCTGCAGCGCGCCGTGGTGACTGTGCTGGAGCCTCTCTACGAGCATGACTTCCTGGATTGCTCGTATGGCTTCCGCCCAGGTCGCTCGGGGCACCAGGCGATCAAGTCGGTTTGGGATGGCTTGTCAAAAATGGGTGGTGGTTGGGTCATAGACCTGGATATTAAGGCCTTCTTCGACACAATCGACCACCAGCACCTGCGGGCGTTTCTGCAACAACGAGTGAAGGATGGCGTCATCCTTCGTCTAATCGGTAAGTGGCTCAAAGCCGGGGTACTGGAAGATGGGCAATGGCAGAAGGGTGAGATAGGCAGCCCGCAAGGGGGTGTGATTTCCCCATTACTGGCGAACGTCTATCTCCACTACGTGTTGGACGAGTGGTTTGAGAAAGACGTCAAGCCTCGCTTGAGAGGACGCGCGTTCGAGATACGTTTCGCCGACGACGCCGTGCTCGCGTTCAGCAGCGAAGCCGATGCCCGCAAGGTGCTAAAGGTATTACCCAAGCGCTTCGCGCGCTTTGGTCTCACCCTGCACCCGACCAAGACTCGGTTGGTGCGGTTCCGGCCACATCGTGAGCAACGGGCCGAGACCTTTGACTTTCTAGGGTTCACCCACTATTGGGGGAAGTCACGCCGTGGTCTCTTGGTTATCAAGCGCAAAACGGCAAAGGACAGGTTTCGGCGTGGGCTCAAGCGTATCGCGCAGTGGTGCCGATGGAACCGTCATTTACCGGTACGGGAACAGCACAGGAAGTTGAGTCGTAAGATCCAAGGGCACATTGCCTACTATGGTATTCGCGGCAACATGCGATCCATACAGATGTTTCGCCATCGGGTGAAGTGGTGTTGGATCAAGTGGCTGAGTCGTCGATCCCAAAAGGCAAAGATTGCGTGGTGGAATGCGCTTCAACTTTTCAAGCTACTGCCGTTCCCCAAGGCGAGGATTGTGCACCCATGTTGATCCTTCAGCGAACCTGATGATTGAGGAGCCGGATGCGTTAATTGCGCACGTCCGGATCTGTGGGGGGCCGGGTCGAGCAATCGCTCGGTCTACCCGACCATCTTCATTTTTGGGTCTACCTCATGAATAAGCCGGGTATAAGGCTGGTCTATGCACGTTTACCTGGCTATCGATCCACCCGAGCCCGCTGCTCAGCCTGATCTAGAAGCACCGGCCCGCTACCGATCTCTGCTAACTGGTCATCCGGGTTGTAGAGCGGGCAGTTGGTCATGCTCAGGCAGCCACAGCCGATGCAGCCCGAAAAAGGTTTGATAGTGACAAACGGCTGCCAATGTCAGGCCGTCGTTACCCGGCCAGAAGCGGCCATTCAGCAAGGTATGAC
>JAIVHL010000245.1 GCA_020201075.1 Halomonas sp.
GCTCGCTTCCGCTCTTGTAGCGGGCCATGTCCAGATAGACACCGCCGCCGAACAGCTCTTCGATCTCTGCGTCCTCCTTGAGCTTGTCCCAGCCTCCGCGAGCGGCGCCGCGACGTCCGCGAACCTCGACCTCGGTGCGGCTCTCGGTGAGGTACTTGGTCACGCCGTTCATCAGCGCCAGGCGCTCGGACAGCTCGCTCTCCTCCAGGGCCGCCTGCTCGGGAGCATCGGGCATATAGCTGGAATCGTGGTGGCAGCTGGCCCAGCAACCCCCGCGGTCGGCCATATCGACGCGGTCATCGGCGAAGCTGACCGTCAGCTTGATCTCGTTTTCAGGGTCCATCATCCCGCCGTCAACAAAGGGTAACGGGGTGTGCTCGGCGTCCTCCCATTGGAAACGCATGTAGAGATAGTCATCATCGAAGGCGGTCTGCACGGCCAACGGGACATGGCCACGCTTGTCGCCCAGATCATAGGTCTCGATCTTCTCAGCGCTGCTTGCGAGAGCGCCTATGTCGGCCTCCTCGCCCTGGTGGCACCAGATGCAGCGATCGCCGAAGCCGAAGGCGCGCCCACCGCCATGCTCGCTGCCGTCCTGGATCCACTCGATGGAGGCCTGACCCGGCAGGAACAGGGTCACATCCAGTGCGGGCACCTCGTCCCAGGCCAGCCCGGAGGCGATATCACCCTCGGCGGCTACGGCCTCGCCCAGTTCCTCGGCTTCCAACGGCAGCTCTGGCTCGCCGCGGTCCAGGTCCGCCTCGGTGTCATGGGCGAAGCGGGCGGCCCAGACGGGAGACTCGTCCCAGGCCTCGGGCAGCTCATGGGCGATGCCCTGGTGGCACTCGATGCAAGTCTGGCCCTGCTCAAAGGCCCGGGCGTGCTCGCGAGAGGCGCGGGCTGGCTGCTGCTCGAGGTCCATGGCGGACCAATCGTGGCAGTTGCGACACTCTCGGGAGTCGGTACGCAGCATCGAACGCCAGACGTTCTCAGCCAAATGTAACCGCCTATCGTAAAACTCTTCCTGGGTATCCATGGTGCCCAGCATCCAGTGCCACACCTCTCGGCTGGCCTGGATCTTGCGAATCATTTTCGGGCCCCAGGCATCGGGCACGTGACAGTCCGAGCACTCGGCACCCACGCCTGATTTGTTGTGGTAGTGGGGTCGGTCCTGGTACTCCTCGTAGACCCAGGTCATTTCGTGACAGGCGGAACTGCAGAACTTCATGTTGTTGGTGGCTTCCATCACCGTATTGAAGCCGCCCCAGAAGATGATCCCCGCCACGAAGAAGAGCGTCACAGCTCCCAGCGACGCCCCCATGATCGTGATCTTGCGCCAGTTACGCAGTCGCTCCCTCAGCATGTCCGTCTCCCGAAAATTTCATGACAGCAGGTACCTACTCTCGAGATGCCTTGCTTTCGTTATGGTGTCCGGCCCCTTGCCCAGCCACTCCGACGCCCCGCTCTCAGGAAGGCATGAACGGCTGGAAAAGAGGCCGGAGCACCCGTAGGTGCTCCGGCTGATCGGCCTAGCCGACGTGGTTCTTGCGGTTATAGACGTTGAACTTGCCGGTCGGTGTGTGCAGGTTCTCGACCCGGGCCTTCTCCTCCAGGGTCCTGTCGTCGTAGATAATGATGGCGCCGTCCTCCTGGTGGCCGCGTCCACGGGCCCAGATGGAAACCCATACTTCGGTGCCGCTCTGGTCGTACTCCATGTGCACGGCCACGGCGTCATGCTCGGCGGGACGGTCAGCCACGTGGATCGGGGTCAGCTCGCGGGTCTCCTTGTTCATGACCATGACCCACTGGTTGACGTCGGCCTCGGGGTGCATGGCCTGATCGATCCAGACGTTGTTGGATTCCGGGTGGCTGCGAACGAACAGGCCGGGACCATCTGTCTCGATGGTGTCACAGATCTCCCAAGCCTGGTCGGGATGGCCTTCCGGATCGTTGCCCCAGAAGGTCATCAGGCCTTCACCCAGGTGAGTGGTGCCGGCCACCGGGCCACACTCGGAGTCCACCCAGTTGGCGCCCGGACCCGGGTGGGGAATCGTTCCGGTCTCCAGTATCCCCACCTGCTTGCGGGTCACGGTGTCGACGAACACCATCTTGTTGCTGTAGTTGGCGGCGATCTGGAAGTAGCGGCCGGTGGGATCGAAGAAGCCGTCGTGCAAATATTCGGCGGTCTCCATCTGATCGATGCGCAGGTTATCCAGGTCGCTATAGTCGACCTGCCAGACCTGGCCTGTCTCCTTGACGTTGACCAGGAAGCTCGGCGCCTTGGGCGTGTTGTAGAGCGCCGCGACGCGTGCCTCGTGAACGTAGTTGCCCTCGGTGTCGTAGCCACGGGTGGAGACCACCTTGAGCGGCTCCATGGTTTCGGCGTCGGCGATCACGTCGATGATGCCCATGGCGCCACGGTCACGCAGGATAGTGACCATGAAGTTTTCCCAGTTGCGGTCGTGCTGGGGCTCGGTGGGCCACTCCTCCTGAGGGACGATGATTTTCCAGGTATCCCGGATGTCGGACAGTGACATCTCCGGCGGCGCCTCGGGCTCCTGCTGGATATATTTGGCGATCAGCTCGATCTCTTCCTCATCGAGGATGCCGTCGTGGTTGTTCATCCCACCTTCGGTACCGTAGGTGATGATGCTTTCCAGGCGGCGCTGGCCCAAATCGATGGTGCTCTCGGGCAGCAGGCCGGGACCGGTGGCGCCATTGCGCAGAGTGCCGTGACAGCCGGCACAGCGCTGGAAGTAGATACCGCCGGCGCGGTCCAGTTCCTCGGCCGACATTTCGGGTGCCGACGCCTGCACGCCACCCGCCATCATGGCGGCCAGCGGGAAGCTGAGGGCGAAGATCCCCTTGCTCAGTGCTTTCTTGTGCATAACGTGCCTCGCTCTATATTCCCCTTGGGGTAGGGTCCAGAGAGCGCCTCGCGTGGCCCGGGTCGGCGATCCGACAACCCGGAGAGACACTCTCCACCTGCCAATAAGTAATAACAGTTTTACTTCTTTACTCACTTGATAGTGGTCAAGTGGCACACCGGTGCGTTGACTTATGTCATGGGCCGTGAAGAAACAGCGCCTGTCGACCGGGTACCATTGAGTCCGGGGCAGGCGGGAAGGGGTCGTGACTCGATGCCTCGGGTGAAGGCACACAGCGCCGGCAGATCATCCAGGTGCACGCAGTTGCGCTCACAGCGCACGCCAAACGCACGCAGTCGCGCCATGGCCCGGGAAAAGCTCTCCGGCTTCATGCCCAGACGTGCGGCAATCAGCATCTTGTCGCAGGGCAAACAGACCGTGGCGCTGGCGGCGTCATCGGGGCACAGTGAAATCAGAAAGGCCGCCAGCCGCTGATGGGTCGACTGGTTGGTGAGCTGGTCGAGCTGGACCACCATGCCCCTGAGCATGCCGGTGAGATTAGCCAGCAGGTTGAGCGTCAGGCCGTGATGTTCGCGCAGTGTCTCCAGGAAGTGCTCGGCCGGGAAGACCAGCAATCGAGCATCTTCGGCCACGGCGGCATTCACCGGAAAGCCCAGCCGGTCGAACATCGCCGCCTCGGCAAATGACTCTCCCTCGGTGAAAAGCCCTACCATGCACTCGCTGCCGTCGGGGCTGTCACGGTAGAGCTTCACCCAGCCGTCTAGGACCACGTAGAAGCGATCGGCGGGCTCGCCCTGGGCGAACAGCCGAGTGCCACGCGGGCAGCAGCGCTGTTGGGCGCCCCGGCCCAGCAGCGCCAGGGTGTCGTCGGCGAGGCCGGTGAACAGCGGCACCTGGCGCAGCGTGTTCAGGGTCTCCCGGGTAAAGCGGACTGTCATCTCGGCCTCCTGGGCTCGTTCTCGCCTAGCGCAGCGTCAGCTCCGCCAGGTTGCCGCGGATCACATCGGCCTCGGGCGACTCCGCCGGTAATGTCGCCAGCAGATGCTCCCAGTAAGCGCGGGCCTCGTCGAAGGCCTCGTCCTGATAGGCCAGGGTGCCAGCCAGCCAAAGCCCCTGGGGATGATCAGGGTTGATAGCCAAGGCCCGCTCGATCAGCGCCGCCGGCTCGCCCGCCAGGCCGCCCTCGAGCTCGGCCAGCACGTCGGC
>JAIVHL010000115.1 GCA_020201075.1 Halomonas sp.
GGCTGGGTCGCGGACGAGGCGAGTCTCGGCGACTGGCTCGAAGGGGTGCTCGAGGATGGCCTGACGCGCTGCGAGCTGCCGGCGCTGTCGCGCCTGCAGACGGCCTGGGCGGCGGGCGACAGCGAGGCGGTGGCCGAGTGGGACCAGTGGCTTGCCGCTAACCGCGAGACCGCCGAGCTCGCCGCCGAGGACGCCCGTCTCGGGGCTTCGCTCACTCGCCTGCTGGGCAGCCTGGAACTGCTGCCTACCAGCACATCGAGCGAGGCGCCGGCTCTACCGACGGGGGCCGGCTACGTCACGGTCTTCGCCTGGACGGCCCATGTCCGCCGGGTGCCGGTGCGCCAGGCGCTGCTCGGTTTCGCCTGGTCCTGGCTGGAGAACCAGCTGGCCGTCGCCTGCAAGGCCCTGCCGCTGGGGCATACCGCCGCCCAGCGGCTGGTGGAGCGGCTGCGCCCGGCGCTGGTCTCTGCGGTGGATGAGGCGCTTGCGATGCATGACGACGACCTCGGCCCGGTGCTGCCCGGGCTGGCCCTGGGTAGCGCCCTGCATGAGACCCAGTATTCGCGGCTCTTTCGAAGTTAGTGCGGAAAACCAGGAGAAAAGACCATGACCCATTGCCTGCGGATAGGCGTCGGCGGCCCGGTGGGCTCCGGCAAGACGGCCCTGCTCAAGCAGCTCTGTCTCGCACTGCGCGACCACTACGATATCGCCGTGGTCACCAATGATATCTACACCCGCGAGGATGCCGACTTCCTGCTCAAGCACGAGGCGCTGGCTGCGGATCGCATCCTCGGCGTTGAGACCGGCGGATGCCCCCACACCGCCATCCGCGAGGACGCCTCAATGAACCTGGCGGCAATAGATGAACTTCAGGAACGCCACCCGGGACTGGAACTGGTGCTGGTGGAGTCCGGCGGCGACAATCTCTCGGCCACCTTCAGCCCCGAACTCTCGGACCTGACCCTCTACGTGATCGACGTCTCCGCCGGCGACAAGATCCCGCGCAAGGGCGGGCCGGGGATTACCAAGTCGGATCTGCTGATCATCAACAAGATCGATATCGCCGAGCAGGTCCACGCCTCGCTTGCGGTGATGGAGCGCGACTCGAAGATGATGCGCGGCGAGCGTCCCTTTGTCTTCACCAACCTCTACGACGGCGTGGGCCTCGAGACGATCATCCAGTTCATCCTCGACCGTGGCATGTTACCGGAGCGCCGGCCGCCGGAGCGACGGCCGACCGCTGAATCTCCCTCCGAATCCCAGGCCACCGCCTGAGCCAACTCGCTGACTGCCATTCTCAAGGAGATCGTCACCATGAAAACGCTATCGACCCCTCGCTGCTTGGCCGCCGCGCGCACCGCCTTCGTGGCTGCACCTCTTGTGCTGCTGACAGCCGGCACGGCTCTGGCCCATCCCGGCCACGGCTCTCCGGATGTCCATGCCCATACCGGCAGCCCGTTGCTGCTGCTGGCCGGGGCCTTCGTCGTGCTGGGCGTGACGGGCTTGGCCCTGCTGGCACGGCGGATGCTGCGTCAACGCCGGCTGCAGCGGCAGCGCTGAGCGTCGGCTTTGAATCTCGGCCACCAGACAGATCGCCCGGCCAGTGGCCGGGCGATCTGCGTCTATTGGGTCAGTCGTTGCCTCAGGGCAGTAGGATGGTGGAGCCGGTGGTCCTGCGACCCTGCAGGGCGTCCTGGGCCTTGCCGGCCTCGCTGAGGGGATAGCGGTGCGAGACGTCGACCTTGAGCTTACCGCTCTCGAGCATGGCGAAGAGCTCGTCGGCCATCATCTGCAGCCGCTGGGGGGTATCGGCATAGCCGTTGAGGCTGGGACGGGTAACGAACAACGAGCCCTTCTGGTTGAGGATGCCGATATTGACGCCCTCCACGGCGCCGGAGGCGTTGCCAAAGCTGACCATCAGCGAGCGCGGCTTGAGGCAGTTTAGCGAGGTCTCCCAGGTGTCCTTGCCCACCGAGTCGTAGACCACGTCGCACATGGCGCCATCGGTCAGCTCCCGCACCCGGGCCACCACGTCCTCCTTCGTATAGTCGATGGTTGCCCAGGCGCCGTTCTTCTCGGCCAGCGCCGCCTTCTCGGGGGAACTCACGGTACCGATCAGCTTTACGCCCAGGGCCCTGGCCCACTGGCAGGCGATGGAGCCCACGCCGCCGGCGGCGGCGTGCCAGAGGATGGTTTCGCCCCCTTTGAGCGCGAAGGTCTGGCGCATCAGATACTGCACGGTCAGGCCCTTGAGCATGCTGGCCGCGGCGGTCTCGAAGTCCACGGACTCGGGCAGCGCCACTAGCTTGTCGGCGGGCAGGGTGTGCAGCTCGGCGTAGGCGCCCAGGGGGCCCTGGGCGTAGGCCACGCGGTCGCCGGGCGAGAGGTGGGTGAC
>JAIVHL010000167.1 GCA_020201075.1 Halomonas sp.
GTCGCAGCGTAGGAACTGACCGCGACCGGGGACCCCCAAATAGGACCCGTCGCGCCACACGACCTCACCGCGAGAGAGGGTCAGAGCCGGCCAGGCGCTGACCGGAATGCCCTCATAGGGGGTGTAATCGACGGCATGGTGCAGGTCCGCGTTGCGAATCGTGCGCTCGAGCCCGGTTTCCCAGATCACCAGATCGGCATCCGCCCCCACGGCAATCGAACCCTTGCGAGGATAGAGACCGTACATCCGCGCCACGTTGGTCGCCGTCAAGGCCACAAACTGCTGAAGGGTCAGCCGCCCGGTCTCCACCCCGTGGCTAAAGAGCAGCGCCAGACGGGTTTCCAGGCCAGGAATCCCGTTGGGAATCCGGTCGAAGCTGGCCTCGTCTCCGGCGGCAAACTTGCCCTCGGGGCCGGCAAAGGTAAACGGGGCATGGTCCGAGGAAAAGACCTGGAAGACCCCGCTCTCGAGGCCGTCCCAGACCACTTGTTGGTTGGCCTTGTCCCGCGGCGGCGGACTGCAGATGCACTTGGCCCCGTGATGATCGTCATCGGTGATGCCGAGATCCTCGGCGGTCAGGAATAGGTACTGGGGGCAGGTCTCGGCATAGATCCGCAGGCCGTGGCTGTGGGCCCAGCGAATCTGCTCCACCGCCTCACGGCCGGAAACATGCACGATCAGGATCGGCACATCGACCAGCTCGGCGTAGGCGATGGCCCGGTGGGCAGCCTCGCGCTCGACCAGCATGGGCCGTGCCGCGGCATGGTAGCGCGGCGCGGTGTGCCCCTGAGCCAGCAGCCGCTCGGTCAGCCAGGCAATGCAGTCCGAGTTCTCGGCGTGCACCATGACCATGGCGCCGTGTTCTCGTGCGACCGCCAGCACATCGATGATCTCCCGGTCGGCCAGCTTCAGGTCGTCATAGGTCATGTAGATCTTGAAGGAGGTGTAGCCCTCGCGTATCAGCGCCGGCAGCTCCTCGCCCAGCACCTCGGGGGTGGGGTCGGTGACGATCAGGTGAAAGGCATAGTCGATGCAGGCCTTGCCCTTGGCGCGGTGATGGTAGTCCTCCACCGCCGCCCTCAGGCTCTGGCCCTTGATCTGCAGCGCGAAGGGAAACACGGTAGTAGTGCCGCCACAGGCCGCCGAGCGGGTCCCGGTCAGGAAGT
This sequence comes from Halomonas sp., assembly GCA_020201075.1. Classification (GTDB taxonomy): domain Bacteria; phylum Pseudomonadota; class Gammaproteobacteria; order Pseudomonadales; family Halomonadaceae; genus Halomonas. The sequence continues at coordinate 1,167 of JAIVHL010000167.1, forward strand.
CGTCCGCCATACGAGAGCCGTCCGACGTCGGCTGATCCAGATGGCAATGGCCATCGATGCCGCCGGGCAGCACCCAACGACCCTCGGCGTCGATCTCCTCGCGCCCCGCGGCCAGCCCGCTGCCCAAGGCCACGATGACGCCGTCGCGAATGCCGATATCGGCCTCAAAGACGTCGGCCGCCGTAGCGCAGCGGGCATGACGAATCACCAGGTCATACTCATTCATGGATTCAGTCCTCCTTCCATCAGGCGGCCCCAGCCGGCCACTGGCGTGTTGCCATGGCCGGTCATCCGCAGCATCTTCCACACCACCGTGGTGGTGGTATCGAGCACCGGCACATCCAGCTCGGCTTCCCAGTGGGGAACAAGATGGGCGGAATTGAGATTGGTGCAGGCCACCACGATGGCCGGCGCCCCGGCCTCGGCCACTCGCCTCACCTGAGCCGTGAGGGTCTCGGCCGTGACCTCGGCGTAGGCGAAGTTCTCGCTGATGCCGAGATGATCCTCGGCCAGTACCTCGAAGCCGGCGTCACGATAGTTGGCGAGAATTCGCGACTGAACGTCCCCGGTATAGGGCGTCACAAGCCCGAAGCGATGGAACTCATGGGTTTCGAGAATCTCGTTGAGCGCCAGCATGGAGGTGGTAGCGGGGATGCCCGTCTCCGCCTCGATCCGCTGACAAAGCGTGACGTCATGGTCGAACCCCAGCCAGCCGGCGGAGGTCCCGCTCCAGCCGATCACGTCGACGCGGGCATCGGCGAGCAGACGCGCCGCGGCGAGCACGTGTTGGTCGTCAAACTGCCCCAACGCCTGGTCGCTGAGGGCGATCTGCGTGACGGTAAACCTCGAGAAGTGCGCACTGACGCTAGGCAGCTGAGCCACCATGGCCGAGGTGAGCGGCTCGAGTGCCGTGTTGGATGAGGGCGTCAGCACCCCGAAGCGAATGCGGGTCATTGCGTAGCTCCCCGGTGGGTAGTGGATCCTAGGCGGGTCATCGTCAGCGGCTGAGCACCCTTCCAGAGACAGCGGCGGCCCAGCTCGGGCAGCTGTGCGGTGCCGTCCACCACCGTCATGACATGGTTACCGGCGATCGGCCCGAGCTTGCTGGCGAAGGCACAGGGACCATAGGCCAACAGGATTTCGGTCTCGCTGTAGCCGCCAGGATAGAAAAGCACTTCGCCGGGGGCGGGATAGCGAGTGGGATTTTCCCAGGGCAGATCGAAGTCGCGATCACCCAGCGGCACCCAGACCCCCTCACCGCTCCAGCGCACGTGCACCAGCTCGGTTTCCCAGGGCAATAGATCGAGGAGGGCCGCTACGCTGAGCGGTGCCTCCGGCCGGGTCTCGGCGATGAAGACAAGGTCGTGGGACACTAGGCGCAGACGCTGGCCGGCAGCCGGCTGTTTGGTTGCGTTCATTGCGGCTCTCCCCGCCCGACGAGACGGCCCAACGCCGGTGACAATCCCGCCCAGCCCTTTTCGGGAGGCGCAGCGTAGCTTCCGTCCGTGGCCTTGTTCACACCGAGACGAGCCAGCAACTCGGCCTGGTGGACGGCGCAGTTAACTCCGTCCACCACGGGAACCGGAATCCGACCCGCCACGCTGCGCGCCAGCCCCGCCAGGGGGGCGCCGGCGATGATCAGCACATCGGCACCATCCTCGTTGATCGCCGCTTCGCATAGCGCCACCAATTGCTCGCCCTTGTCCTGCTGGACCGTGCCGATGTTCGGCAGGGGTTCGTCGAGGCAGCGGATGCCGGCCAGACGCGAGGTCATGCCGTAACGATCGACGGTCTCGCCATACCAGGCGCGAATACGCCGCGAGATCGCCACAATGCCGATACGTCCTCCCAACATGGCGGCACTCATCAGAGCGCTCTCGGTCAGTCCGACCACCGGGATCGGCAGCATTTCGCGGGCGGCCTCCAGACCCGGGTCGCCGAAGGCGGCCACCACGGCGGCATCATGACCGGCATGGTGAATAGCCAGCTCGTCGAGGGTGGCATAGGCACCGATCGCAGCCTCGACACGCGTCTCGATATAGGCCACACCAAAGGCGGCGGTTCGCATCGTCAGCTCGGTACCCGGACTCGCCGAACGGCGTGCTTCGGCCTCGATCAGCTCGGTCACGCTATGGGAGATGTTCGGGTTGATGATCAACAGCTTCATGGCAATCCTCTCGGCAGAGCTCACACCTGGGCCCGGGCACGCGTCCAGAGCGCCTCGGCGGCGTGCTGGGCATCGGCCAGCAGCAACGGGGTGTCGGCCAGACAGAGATCGCCATCCTCGACGACAATCCGGCCGTTGCAGACCACCATTTCCACATCTCGCCCTTGGGCGGTGTGAACCAGGTTGCCCAATGCATTGATCAGCGGCACCAGATGCGGCCGCCGAAAATCGAAGACCACCAGATCGGCGCGCTTGCCAGGTGTCAGCGAGCCGAGTTCGGCCCCCAGCCCAAGCGCTCTAGCACCATTAATAGTGGCCATCTCTAGCACATGGTGGGGCTGCCAGGTGTCATTGATCTCGCCCTCCTGAACGCGGCCCATGATCAGTGCCCAGCGCATAACCTCCACCATGTCGGCATGCATGTTGTCGGTGGCGATGGCCAGATTGGCACCCGCTGCGCGCAGGCGCGTGGTGGGGGCGATGCGTCCGCCGGTGGCGTTGCCCCTCGGCACATGGGCGATATTGGTGCCGCTGGCGCCGATGCGGGCGATATCGCCGTCGCTGACATACATGCAGTGGGCCGCGGTGAACCTCGGCCCGAGCAGCCCCACCTCCTCGAGCAGCTCGGTGGGACTCATGCCGTCACGCTCCTGCACGCGGCGGTTCTCCTTGAGGCTCTGGGAGAGGTGGCCATTGACCTGTATGCCCAGGGCATCCCGGGCCTCGGCGACCTGCGCCAGCAGGGCCCGGGAGCAGGTGTCCGGTGCATGCGCCGCCAGTTCGACTCCGAGCCGCCCGTCCATGCCCCCCTGCCAGCGCTCGTGCAAGGTAACGGCGTCACCAAGGGTCTTTTCGCCGATGGCGGTGCGGTGCTCCCAGATGCCTTCATGCACGCGGCTGAAATCTACGTCATGGATCCGCCCACAGGTGATCACCCGCATGCCGAGCTCTCCCATCGCCGGCAGAGTCAGGTCGGCATGCACATAGCTGTCATTGATCAAGGTGGAACCGAACAGCAGAGCTTCGGCAGCGCCTAGTCGAGCCAGGGCCACGGCTTCTTCCTCGCTGACCTCATGACCATGAGGCACACCGGGGGTATACGCCGGGGCGAAGCCCATATCCTCGGCTACGCCGCGCACCATGCTAAGGATGGTATGGGTATGCACATTGACGAAGCCCGGAGTGATGACCCGGCCCGCCAGGTCAAGCGTGCGCCGAGCCGGGGGGAGCGGTGTGTCGGAATCGTTGGGGCCGACTTCGACCAATCGACCCTCGTGGATGACCAGGCGGGCGTTGTCGATCTCGCCCAGTGTCGGATCGACGGTCAGCACACGGGCCCCGTGAATCACCAGATCGGCGGGATGAGTGGCATCGAAGTGTGGCTGCTTTTCCATGCAGTGCTCCTTGGGGAATCAGTAGCCGAGCGCGCGCGGCAGCGCGGTGACGATCGGGGGGAACAGGATGCACAGCCCGAGGATGGCGAACTGGAAGGCAACAAACGGCAGCGACTCTTTGACCAGCGACATCATCGGGACCTTGGTGATGCCGCTCATCACGAAATAGAGCACGCCCACCGGCGGCGTCATCATGCCGACCACCAGGTTGTACATGAACAAGAAGCCGAAATAGAGCGGGTCGATGCCGTAGAGAACCGCCACCGGTGCGAAAAGCGGCACCAGCATGATGTAGGCGGCGTTGGACTCGATGAGCATGCCGATCACTACCAGCAGCGCCATGGTCAACAGCAGGAAAATCATGGGATCGCTGGTCAGCGATTGAATGAAGGACGACAGCATCATCGGCACCATCTCGATGGTGAAGACGAAGGTCAGCGCCGAGGCAAAGGCAATGAGTGCCCCGACCATGGCCGAGGTCACTGCCGCCCGATAGAGGCAGCCCGGCAGGTCAGCGACACGCAGGCGACGGGTGATGACGAAACCGATAAAAGCCGAATAGACCACGGCGATGGCCGCCCCCTCGGTGGCGGTAAAAACACCACCGACAATGCCGCCCACCACGATCACTGGCATCAGGATAATGACCAGTGCACGACGCGCCTGATGGGCGACGTTGCAGAGGTTGAAGCGCTCGCCGGTCAGGGTATAGCCGCGTTTCCAGGAAATGAAAGAGGCAATCACCATGAAACCCAAGGCAAGCAGGATGCCGGGCAGGATGCCCGCCATGAACAAGCCACCCACCGATACCGAGGAACCGGCCATCAAGGCATAGACGATCATCGCGTTGCTGGGCGGGATTACCGGACCCAGGTTGGCAGCCGAGGCGATAACCGCGCCGGAATAGGCATCGGGATAATACTTGCGCAAGGCCGGCACCAGGGTGCTGCCCATGGCACTGGCACTGGCCACCGCCGCACCACTCACCGAGGCGAAGATGGTGCCGGAGGTGATCGTTACGTGCGCCAGGCCACCATGCATGCGTCCCACCAGGCTGTTGGCGAAGGCGATCAGACGATCCATGATCCCGGCTCTGACCATCAACTCACCGGCCAGCATGAACAGGGGAATGGCCATCAAGGGAAAGCTATCGACCGCATGCATCATGCGCTGCGGCATCACTACCAAGTCGAAATCGAGCATCCACAAGCCAACCAAGGAGCCGATCCCAATGGCAAAGGCCAACGGCATACCTATTACCGCAAAGCCAAGAAACAACCCGATTGCCAGCCAGGTCATGAGAGTTCCTCCCAGGTGCGCGATCCCCCCCAGGCGAGCAAGGCCAGGTGCAGGAAGGCATGAGCCCCACAGATCATGACGGCGATGAAATAGACGGCCGAGGTAACCGGCAAGGTGGGCATGAGGTGGCGCCAGTTATCAAGCGTTGCCACCCAGCCGCCTAACATCACCATCAACATCAGTAACGCGGATACGCCGGCCGTGAAACGATACAGGCCCTCACGCAGGGTTTCCGGCATCATCATCACAAACAGATCGATGCCCACATGAACGCCGTGTTTGACACCATGCGGGATGGCCAGAAAGATCGCCCAGACGAAGAAAAGCCGTGACAATTCGTTCGCCGAATCGATCGAGGAACCCAGCACATAGCGCCAGAAGACTTGCAACGAAATAAAGGTTGTCATCAAGGCCATCGCCACCACGATCGCCCCGTAGGTAGCCATGTCTATCCGCTCAATCAGCCGTTTCGCGTGACCGAACGCACCGGACGTCGGCGGGGGCGTCTGCCCCCGCCCGTTCGTTCCGTCTTGATGACTGTCAGAAGAAGAAGGCGTCATGGCTCGTCTCACTTCGCGGCTTCGGCTTCCTGGATCACCAGTTCGATGAACGCCGGATCCACGCGATCCGTGAGGCTCTCAGCGACTTCCATGGTGGCGTCACGCAACTCGGCACGCAGCTCGGTGGAAATTGGCGTGAAGATCATGCCTTCCTCGACCAGTTGCTCGCGCCAGGCTTCCTCTTCCTCGGCTGCCGCATTGCGCTGCCACACCATGGCCGCCGTCATGGCCTCATCGACGATCGCCTGATGTTCCTCGGAGAGGCGCTCATAGCTGCGTTGATTGGCGACGGCATTGATGAAGTCGTAGAAGTGCCCACTATCGGAAAGGTGTTCCTGCACCTCGTTGAAGCGGCGACTGGCGATGATGTTGTAGGGATTCTCCTGGGCATCCAGCACACCCTGCTGCAGAGCCGAGTAGAGCTCGGAGACATCCATGGAGACCGGATTGGCGCCCAGGGCGCGGAAGGTTTGGAGATGGACTTCGTTGGGCTGCAGACGAATGCGCATGCCTTCGAAGTCTTCGACCGAGGTGATCGGACGCAGGTTATTGGTCACATGGCGGAACCCGAGTTCGCCATAGCCCAGATTGACGAAACCCAGCTCGGACATTTTCTCGTCGAGCTGCTCGCCCACGGGGCCATCCATCACCGCGAAGGCCTGCTCACGGCTGTCAAAGAGGAAGGGCAGGCTGACAGCCTCGTACTCGGGTACCGTGCGCGAGAAGTAAGCGATGGAAGTGAATACCGCGAAGATGCTGCCGGAACGAACCTGGTCGACATTTTCGGTCGCTCCACCCAATTGCATGGCCGGAAAGAGATCGACCTGGATCCCGCCGTCCGAGGCGCTCTCTACCTGCTCCTTGAACACCTCCATGGCGCGGGAGACCGAATGGTCGGTAGGAAAGTTGCCGGCCACGCGCAAACGCTCCGTGGCGAGCACCGAAGATGACAGCAACATGCCAGCTGTCAGCAGGGACGCGATCTTCACAACATGAAACGTAGACATCAGGTGTTCCTCCGATTGTTGTCATGGGTAGTCGAAGCAACGTGCATCCGACCACCTCCCTAAAAAAAGCAAGCGATATGCCAAACAGTCGAAAGACACCCCAGCAGCCACGCTGGGAATCACGTAAGCTACTAATTAATATTGCTAAATATTTTGTCTTATATAATTATAAAAAATATTGCTGGATATATTGCATACAATTTATCAAATAGAATACGCACACAAAGTGTGCAAACATAACGTCACTGGACCTCCCTCGGTGCATTGATCCCAAGCGAATCTCGGGGCAGTGCTGATTTGGCGGGGCTTCTGAGCGTAGCGTTGCCCACGGCATACTGGGCGGACACCCACTGACTGGAAAGGGATCACCATGGAAGCCTCCTCTACCAAAGTTGCCATTGAGCAGATCGCCGAACGGATCACTGACGCGGTGATGGAGCACCGACTGCCGCCGGGCATCAAACTGGTGGAGGAGAAGCTGGCTAGCGCCTTTGGAGTCAGCAGGACGAAGATCCGCCAGGCGCTGACCCTGCTTGCCCAGGAGGGGTTGGTGACACTGCATCCCAATCGGGGCGCTTTTGTTAAGCGACCCACGGCCGCTGAGGCACGCGACCTTTTCGCAACGCGGCGGCTGGTGGAGCCAGAAATCGTACGCAACGTCATCAAACGAGCCTGTTCCGAGGATCTAGCCAAGCTACGTGTTCATCTGAAGGAAGAAGCCGAAGCGCGATCCCTGGGGGATCGACGTCGCATCATTCGACTATCGGGACAGTTTCACATGCTGCTGGCCCAGGTCAGCGGCAACAGCTTCATCGAAAAGCTGATGGGAGAACTCTGCCCCCTGACCTGCCTGATTATCGCGCTTTTCGATGAGCCGCAGACGCCCGCTTGCCCGGAGGATGAGCACAGCCAGATCGTCGAGGCGATCGCACAACGCGATGAAGTGCGAGCAATAAAGCTGATGCTGCATCACTTAGAGCACATCGAGAGGGAACTCCACCTAGATAGCCCTACCGAGAGGGACATCCACTGGGAAGCGCTTTACGGGTGATGATTTTCCCGCTTATTTCATCACGGTTTTTGCCGAGCGGCATTTCAGGGCTTCTCGATGGTGTTGACTCAGCGAAGTGGTCCAATTAGAGCGGACACCCCGATAAGCCTCATAATGAAAGGGATTGGTGCGCACGAACACCATGACGGCACTGGTCACACTGCCCTGGCGG
>JAIVHL010000034.1 GCA_020201075.1 Halomonas sp.
GGATAGTTCTCGATCACCCAGCGTCCGCGCTCCACAGCGGCCAGGTAGGCTCCGCGGCGCAGGTAATAATCGGCCACGTGGAGTTCGTGGCGGGACATCAGGTTGCGCAGATAAACGATGCGCTGCTGGGCGTCCGGCGCGTACTGGCTGCTGGGATAGAGCCTCACCAGTTCACTAAAGTCGGTGTAAGCGTCGCGGGAGGCACCCAGGTCGCGCTTGGAGATATCGATCAGCTTCAGGCGCTCGAGACTGAAGCGCCCCGCCTGCCAGGAGGCCAGGCCGCGCATGTAGAGCGCGTAGTCGGCCTGGGGATGGCTCGGGTGCAGACGGATGAAGCGGCTGGCCGCTGCCCGGGAGGCTTCCCAGTCACCTCTCTCATGATAGGCATAGATCAATTCCAGCTGGGCCTGTTCGGCGTGGTTGCCGAACGGGTAGCGGGTATCCAGAGCCTCGAGCCGGGCGATGGCCGCAGTGAAATTGCGTCGCTCCAGGGAGCTTCGCGACTCTTCATAGAGCTCGCGTTCGGCAATGCCGGCGAACTCGTCCTCTTCTTCCTGGGTGGCGCCGTTGCTGGCGCAGCCCACCAAAAGACTGGAGGCCAGTATCAAAGCCGCAAGACGGGCAGTAGGGCGGAAAACGCGCATCGTGATCCTCGTGGCAAACAACACGGACGGGCCGTGATAGAATCGACCCAAACGAGCTCACTATAAAGCACTGCGCGGAAAAACGCAGTCACCGTGCGGCACCTCTTCTATTGCTACCCTGCTGACTGGCAGCCCTCGACCATGCCCCAGACTCTGGAAGCCCAGCAACGCATTCCCGATGCCATGGCTGGCCTGCGCCTCGACCAGGCCGCCGCGGAACTGTTTGCCGACTACTCTCGCGAGCGCCTCAAGGCCTGGATCAAGGCCGGTGATCTCACTCTGGATGGGGCTCCCGCCAGGCCTCGAGACAAGATCTACGGCGGTGAGTGGCTGCGCCTCGCCACCGAGATCGAAGAGGACACACGTTTTGCACCCGAGGACATCCCGCTGGATGTGGTCTTCGAGGACGACGACGTGCTGGTGATCGATAAACCGGCGGGCCTGGTGGTCCATCCCGCGGCAGGCAATCCGGACGGTACCCTGCTCAATGCCCTGCTACACCACTGCCCTCGTCTTGCCGGCGTGCCGCGGGCGGGTATCGTGCACCGCCTGGACAAGGACACCACTGGCCTGATGGTGGTGGCCAAGACGTTGACCGCCCAGGCGTCCCTGGTGGCGCAGCTGCAGGCGCGCACGGTCTCCCGTGAGTACGACGCGGTGTGCGTGGGAGTGATGACGTCAGGTGGCAAGGTGGATGCGCCCATTGGCCGCCATCCCAAGGATCGCAAGCGCCAGGCGGTGACGGCCTCGGGCAAGCCGGCGGTGACCCACTACCGCGTGGTGGAGCGCTTCCGCGCTCATACCCATGTGCGCTGTCGACTGGAAACTGGGCGCACCCACCAGATTCGCGTACACCTGGCGCATCTTCGCTATCCGCTGGTGGGTGACCCGGTCTACGGGGGCCGGCTGAAGCTGCCGCCCGGCGCCGCCGAGCCTCTCAAGGAGATCCTGCGTGAGCTCCCCCGCCAGGCGCTGCACGCCCGCAGGCTGGCTTTCGTGCACCCCGTCAGCGGCGAGAAGGCGACCTTTCGCTCGCGACTGCCGGATGACATCCTGATGCTGCTGGATTACCTCCGCCACGACCACGAGACGATGCGCTGACCCGTTTTCGCCGAGGACCTGCCGATGAGCGATGCCCCCGACCTACGGCCTTCACTGATACTGCCCGACTGGCCGGTACCCACCTCCGTGGGTGCCTTTGTCACTACCCGTGAAACAGGCCCCAGCCAGGGCGACTACGCCTGTTTCAACCCGGCGGACCATGTGGGCGACAATACCGACCACGTGACGCTCTGCCGTCGGCTGCTGCAAAAGCAGGTCGATGAGGAGCGGCCCCTGCTGTGGCTCAACCAGGTGCACGGCGCGCGAGTCCAGCAGCGCTTCGATCCGACATCGCCCGAGGCCGACGCCGCGGTGGCGTTCAATCGCGACTACGCCTGCGTGGTGCTCACTGCCGACTGCCTGCCGGTATTCTTTAGCGACTATCGCGGCACTCGGGTGGCGTTGGCCCACGCCGGCTGGCGAGGGCTGGCGGGCGGCGTGCTGGAGGCTTCGGTGGCCGCCATGGGCGTGCCGCCGGAAGAGCAGCTTGCCTGGCTGGGACCGGCGATCTCCAACGCCCAGTTCGAAGTGGGGCCAGAGGTCTATCATGCCTTCGTCGGCGTGCATCCCGAGGCCATCGAGGCCTTCGACCCCAGCCCTTATCGCCTGGGCCACTACATGGCGGATCTCTATCGCCTGGCTCGCCTGCGCCTCGAGCGTCTGGGCGTGTCGCATATCAGCGGCGGCCACTTCTGCACCGCCTGTGAGCCGCGCTTCTACTCCCACCGCCGCGACGACGGAGTCACCGGTCGCATGGCCAGTGTGATCTGGTTGCGTTAGGCGCCCGCTGCTCTTCCCATTGACCCCCGTCAACTCTTCATGCCCCTCTGCTGGCGGCCGACTTGAAACTGGTCCAGCCTGACTCCATTGATACTGTCAAGACGAATTGACAGGGCCAAGCGGCGCGTCCAAGCGCGCCGCCACCCCGATGGAGATAGCTTTATGCGTTTCGACAAGTTTACCGCCAAGCTGCAGAACGCCGTAGCGGACGCCCAATCCCTGGCCGTGGGTCGTGGCCACAACCAGTTGGAGCCCGGCCACCTGCTGCTGGCGCTGCTCGATGCCCGCGATACCGGCGTCAAGGCGCTGGTGCAAAAAGCCGACGGCGATGCCACACGGCTGCGCGATGGCCTGGTGGGCCACCTCGACGACCTGCCCAAGGTCGCCAATTTCGATGGCGAGGTGCAGCCCTCCCGTGATCTGATCAAACTGTTCAACCTTACCGACCGCGAGGCCCAGAAGCGCGGTGACCAGTACATCGCCAGCGAACTGGTGCTGCTGGCCGCGCTGGAAATGGGCCACGCGGTGACCAAACTGCTGACCCAGGCTGGGGTGACCCGCAAGTCGCTGGGAGCCGCTGTCGACAGCGTGCGCGGTGGCGAGAAGGTTGACGACCCCAACGCCGAGGATCAGCGCGAGGCGCTGGAGAAGTACACCCTAGACCTCAACGAGCGCGCCGCCAGCGGCAAGATCGACCCGGTGATCGGCCGCGATGACGAGATCCGCCGTACTATCCAGGTGCTGCAGCGGCGCACCAAGAACAACCCTGTGCTGATCGGTGAGCCCGGCGTGGGCAAGACCGCCATCGTCGAGGGGTTGGCCCAGCGTATCGTCGACGGCGAGGTGCCCGAGGGCCTCAAGGATAAGCGCGTGCTGTCGCTGGATATGGGTTCCCTGCTGGCCGGGGCCAAGTTCCGCGGCGAGTTCGAGGAGCGTCTCAAGTCGGTGCTCAAGGAGCTGTCCCAGGAAGAGGGCCGGGTGATCCTGTTCATTGACGAGCTGCACACCATGGTCGGTGCCGGCAAGGCCGAAGGCGCCATGGATGCCGGCAATATGCTCAAGCCGGCACTGGCCCGCGGTGAGCTGCACTGCGTGGGCGCCACCACCCTGGACGAATACCGCAAGTACATCGAGAAGGATGCCGCCCTTGAGCGCCGCTTCCAGAAGGTGCTGGTAGACGAGCCCAGCGAGGAGGACACCGTGGCGATCCTGCGCGGTCTCAAGGAGCGCTACGAGGTCCATCACGGCGTCGATATTACCGACGGCGCCATCATCGCCGCGGCCAAGCTCTCGACCCGCTATATCACCGATCGGCAGCTGCCCGACAAGGCCATCGACCTGATCGATGAGGCCTCCTCGCGGATCCGCATGGAGCTTGATTCCAAGCCCGAGGAGATGGACCGCCTCGATCGCCGTCTGATTCAACTCAAGATGGAGCGTGAGCACCTCAAGAAGGAAACTGACGAGGCCTCGAAGAAGCGCCTGGAGCATCTCGAGGAGCAGATCGAGGAGCTGTCCCGCGAGTACGCCGACCTCGATGAGATCTGGAAGGCCGAGAAGGCCAGCATCCAGGGAGCCGCCCAGTTCAAGGACGAGCTCGAACGCGCCCGAGTGGAGCTTGAGCAGGCGCGCCGCCAGGGTGACCTGGCGCGGATGTCCGAGATCCAGTACGGGGTGATTCCTGGGCTTGAGAAGAAGATCGCCGAGGCCGGCGAGGGCGAGGCCGACACGTCCAAGCACCAGCTGCTGCGCTCCAATGTTACCGAAGAGGAGATCGCCGAGGTGGTGTCGCGGTGGACCGGCATCCCGGTTTCCAAGATGCTCGAGGGTGAGCGCGACAAGCTGCTACGCATGGAAGAGGCGCTGCACGAGCGGGTTATTGGTCAGCATGAGGCGGTGACCGCCGTGGCGAATGCCGTGCGACGCTCCCGCGCCGGCCTTTCGGATCCCAACCGCCCCAACGGTTCCTTCCTGTTTCTCGGCCCCACCGGGGTGGGCAAGACGGAGCTCTGCAAATCGCTGGCCAACTTCCTCTTCGATACCGAGGAAGCCATGGTGCGTATCGACATGTCAGAGTTCATGGAAAAGCATTCTGTGGCGCGGCTGATCGGTGCGCCCCCCGGCTACGTTGGCTACGAGGAGGGCGGCTATCTGACCGAGGCGGTGCGTCGCAAGCCTTACTCGGTGCTGCTGCTTGACGAGGTGGAGAAGGCCCACCCGGATGTCTTCAATATCCTGTTGCAGGTGCTTGAAGATGGCCGGCTCACCGACGGCCAGGGCCGCACGGTGGACTTTCGAAATACCGTGATCGTGATGACCTCCAACCTCGGCTCGGACATTATTCAGCGTCTGGGTGGCGACGACGCCGATTACGAGCAGATGAAGGCAATGGTGATGGAGGTGGTGGGCACCCACTTCCGGCCCGAACTGATCAACCGCATCGACGAGGTGGTGGTTTTCCATGCCCTTGGGCAGGATCAGATCCAGTCCATTGCAGGCATTCAGCTCGACCGCCTGCGCGCACGGCTGGCCGAGCATGGCCTGTCACTGGAAGTCAGCGATGCGGCCCTGGCGCAACTCGCCGTGGTGGGCTTTGACCCGGTTTACGGCGCGCGTCCATTGAAGCGGGCGATTCAGAGTCGCCTCGAGAACCCTTTGGCCCAGGATCTGCTGGCCGGTAAGTTTCTGCCCGGGGATGTCATCCATGTGGACGCCGAGGGCAGCCAGCTGGTGTTTCAGAGCTGAGGCGAACAAAGCGTTACGCAGTTGCCCGGGCACGTGCCCGCTGACAGACTACACTGATCTTAGGTTGCGTCCTGTAACCCTCTTTACCCGCCCGGTGTCCCACCCGGCGGGCCCTTTTGTTGTCGCTTGTGCTTGCTGCGCTACCTTCCACGGTTGACACCGTTGCGCCGCTAATGGAATCTTGTCGGTTCCTGATTTGCGGGCGCGGACTTTTGCGGGTAACCCCCCACTCCCGCGCGAAGGGTAGGCCTCATGGCCTCTACCCGCCGAAGGACTTCCGAGTCCGGGCCAACCGCCCGGATCGGCCAACGCCCCGACGTGGCGATCTGCCGCGATAGGGAACGGTTGATTGGTGTTGCACGAATCAACGGTCCCGAATGAGAGTGCAGGCCCCAACAGGGCCCTTACTACCAGGGTTTGGCATCAGGTGCCGGCGTGTCCGGCAGCGGCATACCGCCGCACTCGACCCCGTGTTTCGCATTGAAGACACGGATCGCACTCGAGACCTCCAGGGGAGAGACACCAGTGGAACTGCTTTCAGGCGCGGACATGATCGCCCGATTCCTCCAGGATGAGGGAGTTGAATATATTTATGGCTATCCCGGTGGAGCGGCGCTGCATATCTATGACGCCCTGTTTCGCCAGGACAAGGTCAAGCACATCCTGGTGCGCCACGAACAGGCCGCCACCCATGCCGCAGACGGCTATGCTCGGGCCTCCGGCAAGCCAGGTACGGTGTTGGTGACTTCCGGTCCCGGCGCCACCAACGCCGTCACCGGTATCGCTACCGCCTACATGGATTCGATACCGATGGTGGTGCTGTGCGGTCAGGTGATGAGTCATCTGATCGGTGATGATGCCTTTCAGGAAACCGATATCATCGGCGTGACACGCCCCATCGTTAAGCACAGCTTCTCGATCAGGCATCCGTCCGAGATCCCGGAAGTGCTCAAGAAGGCCTATCATCTGGCGGCCACCGGCCGTCCTGGCCCGGTGGTGGTGGACATTCCCAAGGACATGACCGCACCCACCGAGCGTTACGAGTACATCTATCCGAAGAAGGTCAAGATGCGCTCGTACAATCCGGTAACTCGCGGGCACAGCGGCCAGATCAAGAAGGCCGTTGAGATGATGCTCAAGGCCAAGCGCCCGATGTTCTACACCGGCGGCGGTGTTGTCTTGGGGCGGGCCAGCGAGGGGTTGACCGATCTGGTCAAGCGGCTTGGCTTCCCTATCACGACAACCCTGATGGGTATCGGCTCTTACCCGCAAAGTGATCGGCAGTGTCTTGGCTGGCTTGGCATGCATGGCTCCTATGAGTCGAACATGGCAATGCACCATGCCGATTTGATCATCGCTATCGGCGCGCGCTTCGATGACAGGGTGACCAACAACACCTCCAAGTTTTGTCCCACGGCCAAGATCATTCATGTGGACGTTGATCCGAGCTCGGTCTCCAAGACCGTGCGCGCCGACGTGCCCATTGTGGGGCCGGCCGGCAGCGTCATCAGTGAGATGATCAGCCTGGTGCAAGGCAAGGAAATTGCCCACCCCGAGGCGCTTGCCGAGTGGTGGCAAAGGATCGACGGCTGGCGCGAGGAGCGCGTGGGCAAGCTCTATGAGCCTTCCAAGCCCGGTGAGATGCTCAAGCCGCAGGAAGTCGTGGAAGCCTTGTGTCGCGTGACGCGCGGTGAAGCATTTATTACCACGGATGTCGGCCAACACCAGATGTTCGCGGCCCAGTACTACAAGTTTGAAAAGCCCAATCGGCTGATTACCTCCGGTGGGCTCGGCACCATGGGCTTTGGCTTCCCGGCGGCGATGGGCATCAAGCAGAATTTTCCCGACGACGATGTGGTCTGCGTGACCGGCGAGGGCAGCTTCCAGATGATGATGCAGGAGCTCTCCACCTGTAAGCAGTACGGTATTGGTCCGAAAATTCTCAATCTCAACAATGCTTCACTGGGGATGGTGCGCCAGTGGCAGGATCTTAACTATAAGGCCCGCCATGCGAATTCCTACATGGAGTCGCTGCCCGATTTTCATTTGCTGATCGAGGCCTACGGCTTTACCGCAATCACGGTGAATACCCTTGATGAGCTGGAGCCGGCACTGGAGCGCATGCTTGCCGACAAGCACGAGTTGGTGTTTTTAGACGTGAAGGTCGACCCGCACGAGCACGTCTATCCGATGCAGGTGCCCCTGGGCTCCATGCGTGACATGCTGCTTTCCAAGACGGAGCGGACCTGATGCGCCATATCATTTCGATTCTGATGGAAAATGAACCGGGCGCCCTGTCTCGCGTGGTGGGGCTCTTCTCTCAGCGCAACTTCAACATCGAGACGCTGAATGTGGCGCCTACCGAGGATCCGAGCCTGTCGCGGCTGACAGTTACCACCGTAGGCGACGACCGAGTCATCGAGCAGATCACTAAGCATCTCAACAAGTTGATCGACGTGGTAAAGCTGGTGGATCTCACCGAGGGCAATCACATCGAACGTGAGCTGATGCTGGTAAAGGTCAAGGCCCTGGGCGCGGCCCGAGACGAGGTCAAGCGCACCGTGGATATCTTTCGTGCTCAGATCGTCGACGTGACACCGAGCCTCTATACGGTTCAGATCACCGGCTATTCCGGCAAGCTCGATGCGTTCCTACAGGCCATGGCGCCAGTGGGTATTCTCGAGGTGGCGCGTACCGGTGTTTCCGGCATTGCTCGCGGTGACAAGGTCTTGTCTCTGTAAATCAGCCAGCCGGTAGAACGCAAAGGCCGCCCTAAAGGGCGGCCTTTGCGTTATGGGCAGTCTCGTTATGATGAGCGGACTCTCAGCGCTCAATGACCTCGTCCCAAAGCGCTCGGATCAGTGGGCTCTTCAGGCGTCGCTCTAGCACGCAGAGGCCAACATCGTAGTGGGGCAGTTCCGGTTTCACCGCCAGCACTCGAACCCGCTCCTGGAGCGGACTGTTGTCGAGTACGATCTTTGGTACCACTCCGATGCCGAACCCCAACCCCACCATGCTTACGATTGCCTCGTGACCCGCCACCTGGGCGTAGATCCTCGGCACCACGCCCAGCGCCCGGAACCAGGTGTTGGCGAACTCCCGCGATAGGCCGGCTTCGGAGAGGATCATCGGCACCTCACGCCACTGCTCGGTGCTGGGTGACTCCGGGGTAGAGGGAATCCAGGCGGCCGCTTGGCGGGGAGCGATAAAGACCAGCGGCGCTCGGGTCAGCGATTTGAACGCCAACGCCTTGGGGGTGCGTCGTGGGCGGGGGGTAATCGCCATGTCCTCCTCACCGGCCAACACGCGGGCCATCGCCTCGGCGGGGTCGCCGGTATGCAACTTGAGTTCGATGCCGGGGTGGTGGGTGCGAAACTCGCTGAGCAGTGCGTAGAGGAAACTGTAGCTGGCGGTGACCGAGCAGTAGACGCTGATCTCGCCGGTGAGGCTAAGTGCCTCGCTCTGCAGCGACAGGCGAAGCTGCTCCCACTGTTCCAGGGCCTCCCGGGCGTAGACCTGGAAGGTTTCGCCATGGGGGGTCAGGGCCGCATGTCCATGCCGGGAGTATTGCATATCATGGCATGTCATGTTGCATATATCGCGTTTTACGCAACGGAAGGGCTGGCGTATGGTGTCCCCATCGGATGCCGCGAACTCAGTCCCGCGTCATGCGGGGCGGGTGGACATCAACGCTGACACCCACATCGACCAACTTTCCAGGAGCTTCACCATGCACGTTTACTATGACAAGGATTGCGACCTCTCCCTCATCCAGGGCAAGAAGGTCACCATCGTGGGCTACGGTTCCCAGGGGCACGCCCACGCCAACAACCTCAAGGAGTCTGGTGTCGACGTCACCGTCGCCCTGCGTGAAGGCTCCTCCTCCGCCGCCAAGGCCGAGGCCGCCGGCCTCAAGGTCGCCAGCGTGCCGGAAGCCTGCAAGACCGCCGACGTGGTCATGATCCTGGCCCCGGACGAGAATCAGAAAGCGATCTACGAGAACGAGGTCGAGTCGAACCTGAAGCAGGGTGCCACTCTGGCCTTCGCCCACGGCTTCAACATCCACTACAACCAGATTGAGCCGCGCAAGGACCTGGACGTCATCATGATCGCGCCCAAGGCCCCCGGTCATACCGTGCGCTCCGAGTTCGTCAAGGGGGGTGGTATCCCCGATCTGATTGCCATCCACCAGGACGCTTCCGGTAGTGCCAAGGAACTTGCGCTCTCCTACGCAGCCGGCGTTGGCGGCGGCCGCAGCGGCATCATCGAAACCACCTTCAAGGACGAGACCGAGACCGACCTCTTTGGCGAACAGGCCGTGCTGTGCGGCGGTGCCGTTGAGCTAGTCAAGGCCGGCTTCGAGACCCTGACCGAAGCGGGCTATGCCCCCGAGATGGCCTACTTCGAGTGCCTGCACGAGCTCAAGCTGATCGTCGATCTGATGTACGAAGGCGGTATCGCCAACATGAACTACTCCATCTCCAATAATGCGGAGTATGGCGAGTACGTGACCGGCCCCGAGGTGATCAACGAGCAGTCTCGTGAGGCGATGCGCAATGCGCTCAAGCGTATCCAGACCGGCGAGTACGCCAAGATGTTCATTCAGGAAGGTAACAGCAACTATCCCTCTATGACCGCTCGTCGCCGCCTGAACGCCGAGCATGAGGTCGAGATCGTGGGTGCCAAGCTGCGTGGCATGATGCCCTGGATCGCCGCCAACCAGCTGGTGGACAAGTCAAAGAACTGATGTTCGAACGACTATCGTAGCCAACAGGGGGCGCGGATTACCGCGCCCCCTCGTTTGTTTTGGGCGATCACGTCGAAGGGAGCGCAGCGTTGTGGGTGCGCGAGGTGTGTGTAAAATGAAGGCGTGCCTTCTGGGCGACCTCATTTTGGCAATGGACGACACGCATGAGTCAGGACTCCCGCACTACCGATCATGACCCCGCCCGGCCGGATGCCGAGCCGGCCGACAAGGCTTCTCCTGAGGGCGTGCCGCCTGCCGAAGAGGATCTAGCTGCGGCCTTTGTGCGCGAGACCGAGGTGATCGAGGAGGCCGTTGAAGATGGTCAGAAGGTTCGCCGCAAGGGGATCTATCTGCTACCCAATCTCTTTACGACCTCTGCGCTCTTTGCTGGTTTTTTTGCGATCGTGGCCGGTATCAACGGCGATTTCACCGCCGCCGCTGTGGCGATTTTCATCGCCATGGTGCTCGACGGCCTGGACGGCCGTGTAGCGCGCATGACCAATACGCAGAGCGCTTTTGGTGCCGAGTACGACAGCTTGTCGGATATGCTCTCCTTCGGTGCGGCGCCGGCCCTGGTGGCCTTTACCTGGATCCTTCAGGACATTGGCAAGACCGGCTGGGTGGTGGCCTTCCTTTATGTGGCCTGTGCCGCATTGCGTCTTGCGCGTTTCAACGTGCAGATCGGCAGCGTCGACAAGAAGTGGTTTATCGGCCTGCCGAGTCCATCGGCGGCGGCCCTGGTGGCCGCCAGCGTGTGGACCTTCCACAGCTTCGATGCCGAGGCTTTCGGCTTCAAGCTGCTGATGTTGGTGATTGTCGGCGCGGCAGGCGTGTTGATGGTCAGCAATATCCGCTACTACAGCTTCAAGGACATCGATCTCAAGGGGCCAGTGCCTTTCGTGGTGCTGTTGGCCATCGTGCTTGGTTTCGTCGTGATCTCGGTAGAACCGTCGGTGATGCTGCTGCTGCTGTTTGGTACCTACGTGGCCTCCGGTCCGGTGATGGCGGCGATGCGCAAGATGAAGCAAGCCCCACCGGCCAGCTGAGCCCTTTTCCAGTCGAGCGATGCTATTCCATGTGACTACGCCCGCCCTGTGCGGGCGTAGTCGTTCTACGCCGGCTATCGTTTATGGTGGCGATAGCCTGTGCTTTGGGTGTCTTCGTCACCGACGTTACGCCTGTCTGTCATGGATCTGACACTTTTTTATCAGGAGCTCTTGCGGGGTGGCGGGGAACACCGTAAAGTACGCATCCGCTGCCGGCAACGGGCAACGTTACCGGCGGTGGCAAGTGGAGAAAGTGATTGTTCTACTTGGGGTTTTTCGGAATGATCGAAAGGCTTCACGCTTGACACTCACGGCGGAGTCGGTAAACTGCGCCCCACACGATTCGCGGTCATCGCTGCCCTGGCAGGATGCGGCGGCAAGCAGGAGGAGATGGCAGATCATCGCCCACCACCGCTTGACACGCTGACGCAAATCGGTAGAATACGCCTTCCTCGCAGGGCGCTGAGGAGACGGAGTCGCTACCACCGCAACACGGTACGCCCCGCCCCAACAGCACAGCGAGACGCTCCAC
>JAIVHL010000246.1 GCA_020201075.1 Halomonas sp.
TGATCATCTGGGTGCTGCGCAGCATTAACCCGGAACAGATCGAAGAGAACGAGTTCAAGATTAAGCACAACACCGAACCGAAGGAGGCCGTGTAACATGGAACACTATCTGAGCCTATTCGTTGCCTCGGTCTTCGTCGAAAACCTGGCCCTGGCATTCTTCCTCGGGATGTGTACCTTCATCGCGGTGTCCAAGAAAGTTTCGGCGGCCTTCGGTCTTGGTATCGCGGTGATCGTGGTATTGACCCTCTCCGTGCCGATCAACAACCTGGTTTACAGCCTGCTGCTTGCCGAAGGGGCTTTGTCCTGGACCGGCATCAGCGGCGCCGAGAACATCGATCTCTCCTTCCTGGGCCTGCTCAGCTACATCGGCGTTATCGCCGCGCTGGTGCAGATCCTCGAGATGTTTCTCGACAAGTATGTGCCCGTGCTCTACAACGCGCTGGGTGTGTTCCTGCCGCTGATCACCGTGAACTGCGCCATCCTGGGTGGCGTGCTGTTTATGGTCGAGCGTAACTACAACTTCGGCGAATCCGTGGTCTATGGCTTCGGCTCCGGCGTTGGCTGGGCGCTTGCCATCACCGCTCTGGCCGGCATCCGCGAGAAGCTCAAGTACAGCGATGTCCCCGGCTCCCTGCAGGGCCTGGGCATCACCTTCATCACCGTGGGTCTGATGTCGCTGGGCTTCATGTCCTTCTCCGGCATCCAGCTCTGAGGCAGATCGTGTTCACCCGGTGGCCTGCCACCGGGGTCCCGACAACCTGAAAGCAATAGGAAACCGACATGGTTGAAACATCCGTCATCTTGCTCGGTGTGGTCATGTTTACCGTGATCATCATCGGTCTGACCCTTGTTATCCTGGCCGCCCGCAGCAAGCTCGTCAGCACCGGGGACGTGACCATCGAGGTCAACAGCGATCCCGAGCACACCTTGACTACCCAGGCTGGTGGCAAGCTGCTTAATACCCTGGCGGCCAACGGTATCTTTCTTTCCTCCGCCTGCGGCGGCGGCGGCACCTGCGCCCAGTGCAAGTGTCGCGTGGAAGAGGGCGGTGGGGCGATCCTGCCCACCGAGGAGTCCCACTTCACCATGCGCGAGAAGAAGGAGGGCTGGCGGCTCTCCTGCCAGGTGCCGGTGAAGCAGAGCATGAAGATCGAGGTGCCCGAAGAGGTCTTCGGCGTCAAGCAGTGGGAGTGTGAGGTCACCTCCAACCCCAACGTTGCCACCTTCATCAAGGAGCTCAATCTCAAGCTGCCCGAGGGTGAGAACGTCGACTTCCGCGCTGGCGGCTACGTGCAACTGGTGGCACCGCCCTACAACATCGCCTTCAAGGATTTCGACATCGAGGAGGAGTATCGCGGTGACTGGGAGAAGTTCGGCCTGTTCGATATCTCCCACAAGAACGAGGAGGAGATCATCCGCGCCTATTCAATGGCGAACTATCCTGATGAAGTGGGCATACTCAAGTTCAACATCCGCATCGCTACGCCGCCGCCCAATACCGACTATCCGCCGGGTTTGATGTCGACTTACGTCTTCAGCCTGAAGCCGGGTGACAAGATCACCGTCATGGGTCCCTTCGGCGAGTTCTTCGCCAAGGATACCGATGCCGAGATGGTCTTCATCGGCGGCGGTGCCGGCATGGCGCCTATGCGCAGCCACCTTTTCGATCAGCTCAAGCGTCTGCAGTCCGACCGCAAAATCTCTTTCTGGTACGGTGCGCGCTCCTGGCGCGAGACGTTCTACAACGACGAGTACGACCGGCTTGCCGAGGAGTTCCCCAACTTCGAGTGGCATCTGGCGCTCTCTGATGCTCAGCCCGAGGACAACTGGGAAGGCCCCACCGGCTTTATCCATAATGTTCTCTACGAGAACTACCTCAAGGACCATCCGGCGCCTGAGGATTGCGAGTACTACATGTGCGGTCCGCCTATGATGAACGCTTCGGTGATCAAGCTGCTGCTTGATCTGGGCGTCGAACCCGAAAACATCATGCTGGATGACTTCGGCGGATGATTTCCCTCGCCGCGAGGCGACACCCGGGGCTGGCCATGCGGCCAGCCCTATTTATGTTCGCTCTGCTGATGCCGTTGGCCCTGCTGGTGGGCTGCCGCCCGCAGGGGGAATGGCACCAGTTGGAGGGCGTGGCCCTCGGTACCGGCTACCACATCACGCTGAATGGCGATCTGGATGAGGGCGAAATTGCCCTGGTCGAGGCGGCCATCCAGGGTGAACTGGCCAGCTTCGATAGTCAGATGCAGGTCCTCGAAACACTGCAGCAAGCCTCACGCCTGCCGTATCTTGCGGAGCAACCATTCGGCA
>JAIVHL010000168.1 GCA_020201075.1 Halomonas sp.
GTATCGATATAGCGATGGTCGTTGAAGGTAGCGACCCAGTTGGGGTGGTAGACCAGCAGAACGGACATGAGCATGCCGGTGATGAAGGCCTCGGAGGGCATCAGCAGCGGCAGGAAGCGGGCGTACTCCCAGGCTTGGTAGAGGGCGTGAGCGTCGCTGGCGCCGAGAGCCATAAGCCCCACCGCCGCGAGCCCTGCGGCCAGCGTCGAGAGCGCAGCGCCGAAGAAGCCGCAGACGAACATAAAGACCATCAAATTATCGGGCAGCCGGCGGTCCACGAGTCGCCATATCAGCACCGTGACTAGCGCCGGCATCACCCCGGTGACCAGCAGATTGACGCCCAGCAGAGGCCAGTCGACGCGACCGGTCACCACCGCCGCGAGGTTGACGATCAAGATCGAAGTAAGCGCCAGCGGTGCCTTGAAGACCAGAGTGAGCAGCGCGGTAAACATCAGGTGCAAAGAGAGCCAGTCCACCGCCTGGGCGCGCAGCTGCCACATCAACAGCACTGCCACGGTAGCGGCAAGCCAGCGGTGCTGCAGCGCGGTGTCAGCGAGCAGCGCTCTCCAGGGTCGCTGGGCCAGCGCCAGGCCGTAGAGCACAAACGACACCAAGCCACAAAGCACCAGCAGCCAGGGGGCGATCACCGCTTGAGAAAATGACATGAAGTGCCTCTCGTCGTAACACAGCTCGCCCGATCAGGCGAAGACCACCGTCTTGTTGCCGTGGATCAGCACACGATCCTCCAGGTGCCAGCGCAGCCCGCGTGCCAGCACCGACTTCTCCACATCGCGCCCGAAGCGCACCAGATCGCCGGGGGTGTGGCAATGAGTGACGCGGTGGATGTCCTGCTCGATGATCGGGCCGGCGTCAAGCTCTTCGGTGACGTAGTGGCAGGTGGCACCGATCAACTTCACGCCCCGCTCATAGGCCTGGTGGTAAGGCTTGGCCCCGGCGAACGAGGGCAGGAAGCTATGGTGGATATTGATCACTCGACCGGCATAGCGTTCACAGATCGACTGCGGCAAGATCTGCATGTAGCGGGCTAGCACCACGCAGTCGGCCCGGACCTCGTCCACCAGGCGCACAACCTCGTCGAAGGCGACCTGCTTCTCATCGGGGTTTATCGGCACGTGATGGTAGGCAATGCCGTGCCATTCCACGAGGCCGCGCATGGTCTCATGATTAGATATCACCGCGGCGATATCGCAGTCGAGTTCGCCGGCGGTCCAGCGATAGAGCAGGTCTACTAAACAGTGGGATTCCTTCGAGACCATCAGCACCACCCTGGGGCGATTGCGAGTATCGGTGAGCGCCCAGGTCATGTCGAATTCTTCGGCGATGGGGGTGAAGGCCTCGCGCAACGTCTCGGGGGGCATGCCAACGGAGTCTGCCAGGATCACATATCGCATGAAGAAGCGGCCAGTCTCCAGATCGGAGTGCTGGCTCGCCTCGGTAATGGATCCGCCATGGCCGGCGATGAATCCTGATACCCGGGAAACGATGCCTACCCGATCTGGGCACGAGACCACCAGGCGATAGTAGTGTGACATGAGGTGACTCTGGCTGGATTGGGAGTAACTTCTAGGAGTAAAGGCTGACAGTGTAGCGAAAACAGGTAGTTCCCCGATGCCACAGCCCAGAGTTCAGATTCGCCCTCGCCGTCGCCCTCCCCTGCACTTCCTACCGCTGGGAGGCTGTGGCGAGATTGGCATGAACCTGAGCCTTTATGGTTACGGTGAGAGGGGCCAGGAGCAAGAGTGGGTCGCGGTGGACTGCGGAATGATGATTCGTCAGGACCTCCCCGATAGCCCCCTCCAAGTGCCTAACCTGGACACGCCGACTACCTTGGGCATTCGCCCCCGTGCGCTGATCATTACCCACGGGCACGAGGATCATATTGGCGCCGCCGCCTGGCTATGGCCGAAGTGGGGCTGCCCCATCTGGGCCACTCCGCTGGCCGCCGGTCTATTGCGCGCCAAATTTGTTGAGCGCGGCCTGGCCACCGACGCCATCCGCATCATCGAACCCGGCGAGGCTATGGAGACCGGTCCCTTTACCCTTCGTTTCCTGCCTGTGACCCACTCCATCCCCGAGAGCTGCGCACTGTTGCTGGCCGCGGGGGAGTACCGAGTGCTGCACACCGGCGACTGGAAGCTGGACCCAGAGCCACTGATCGGCAACCCCATGTCGGCGGCCACCTTCCGCGCCATCGCGCCGGTAGACCTGGTGATCGGCGACTCCACCAACGCCCCCATGCCGGGACACTCGCGCAGCGAAGGCGAAGTGGCCCAGGCGTTGGAGCACACCATCGCACACTGTGAGGGACGCGTGGTGGTCTCCTGCTTCGCCAGCAACCTGGCGCGGGTGCTCTCCATCGGCCGTGCCGCCCAGCGCAACGGCCGCCGGATCAGCCTGATGGGCCGCTCCATGGAGCGCATGGTGGGGGTGGCACGCGGCCTGGGCTATCTGGACGACTTCCCTCCCCTGGTACCCGTATCAGATCTCGGCTACCTGCCCCCCCACGAGGTACTCGTGATCGCCACCGGCAGCCAGGGCGAGCCCCGTGCGGCGCTCAGCCGGCTGGCCCGCGGCCGCCACCACGCCATGGAACTGGGCGCGGGGGACAGCGTGATCTTTTCGGCCAAGGCGATTCCCGGCAACGAGCTGATGATCGAGCGGCTCAAGAGTGGTCTCAAGCGGCTGGGCGCGACCCTGCTCGACGAGTTCAACCACCCGGAGCTGCATGCCTCCGGTCACCCCGCCCAGGAAGAGCTACGCATCTTCTACGGCTGGGTGAAGCCGCGCCACCTGCTGCCGGTTCACGGTGAGCCGCGCCACCAGCGGGCCCACCGCGAACTGGCCGAATCGCTAGGAATTCACGCACCGCTGGCGCCGCTTGACGGCGACTTGATACGCCTGGATGCCGAGGGACTGACGCTAGAGGCCCGCCATCCCCAGCCGCCCTGCATCGTGAGCCAGAATGCCGTGGCGCCGCTGGCTGGCCTGGCCGGCGACAGACCCGGGCCGCGCCATGGCAGCCTGTATCTGGCGATCTCGGTTACCGCCACCGGCGAGGGCGGCTGGACGCGAATCGGCCGGTTAATGCTGGATGCCAGCCAGTCCAGCCCCATCGATGAAGAGGCTTTCAGCGACTGGCTTGACGAAGCACTGGGTTCGCTGTTCGGTGACACCTTAGCCGAGCTGCGCCTAGCGCTTCAGCCGCAGTTGGTGGGCTGGTTTGCCGATCACCTACGTCGCCTGCCGGAAATTCACCTACAGATCCTGGCCGTTGAGGCGCCCACGGCGACCGAGCTGGGATGAACGGTTGCGCGGGGTAACCGAACGATAAAAGCCGCTCGATAAGCGGCTTTTTTGGGACGTGACCCAAGGCCTGTCAGGCCTTGGTGGCGTTCTTCGGCGGACGGCCGCGCTTGCGGCGAGGCGGATCGAGGACCAGGTCGTCGACAGAGAGGCCCGCCTCGCTAATGGCCTCGAGGATCTCGGAGCGCTTGCGCTCCTTCTGCAGCTCCTCATCTTGGCGATGACGCTCTTCATCTTTCTTCTGCTCGATCACCTCTTCGATCACCTCGGAGAGCTTGTGGAGCTGCTCCATACTGAGCTGACGTGCGGCGGCACGAGCGACATTCTTGTTGCGAGCGATACGCTCCAAGGATTCGCTGGACATGGATCCCCTCCTGAACCGAAAAAAAACGAAACGTGTATTGCGTTTGTGTTATCGGAGAAAGTATATGCATCTTGGCCAGGTTGGCAAGAAAAGCTAGGCGATTATACAAAAGAATGGCGGGCTATTAATGCCCGCCTTGGCCACCAGAAACGCTGGAGAAAGCAGCGTGAAAGCGGGCTCTCAGCCGCCGGTCATGTTCATGAAGCGGACCACATGAACATCGCCGTCGGTGGTAAAGTGGTGGCGCTCTGGCTTGAGGGGCATGGCCTCCACAATGGCCCGCTTGAGAGCTTCGATATCCCCCGGGTGGGCACGCAGCACGCGGCGTAGATCCACCGAATGTTCGTTACCAAGACAGAGCAGCAGACGCCCCTCGACGGTGACCCGAACACGGTTGCAGGTGGAGCAGAAATTGTGGCTGTGGGGTGAGATGAAACCCACTCGGGTGTCGCTGTCGGCCATGCGGAAATAACGCGACGGGCCGAGCGTGCTCTCGGTAGTCGGGGTGAGCGGATAGCGAGTCTCAATCAGCGCCTGGACCTCGTCGCTGGAGCAATAGGTCTCGTCGCGGCGATGGTCGGACACGTCGCCCAGGGGCATCTCCTCGATAAAGCTGATATCGAGCCCCTCATCGCGGGCGAAAGTCACCAGGTCGATCACCTCGTCGTCGTTGCGTCCCTTGAGAATCACCGCGTTGAGTTTGGTCCGCTCGAAACCGGCCTCGCGGGCGGCACGAATACCATCGATGACCCGGGCGAGATCGCCGGTGCGGGTCAGTTGGCGAAAGCGCTCGGGATCAAGAGAATCCAGACTGATATTGAGCCGTGTCATCCCCGCCTCGCGCAGTCGTCTGGCGAATTTCGGCAGGCTCGCACCGTTGGTAGTCATGGCAAAGTCGCGAAGCCCCGGCAGCGCACCGATCTGCTCCACCAGCTGGTCGATATCGCGCCGAACGAGGGGCTCGCCGCCGGTCAGGCGCACCTTCTCCACCCCGAGCTCGATGAAAGCCCGGGCCACCAGGGCGAGCTCTTCCAGGGTCAGCACCTGGGCGCGAGGCAGGAAAGTCATCTCCTCGCTCATGCAGTAGACACAGCGAAAATCGCAGCGGTCGGTCACCGAAATACGCACATAGCGCACGCGCCTGCCGAAGTCGTCGATCAGTTCCTGGGGCAGTGTTGTCATTGTCATCCCTCGTAATTTTGCGCGAATCAAGCCTTCCAGCGGCTCGCATCCTGGTGGTCGGAGTGGCGCTCCGAGACCCAGTAGTCACCTTCTGCGGCGTGCTCCTTCTTCCAGAAGGGGGCGCGGGTCTTGAGGTAGTCCATGATGAAATCGCAGGCTTCGAAGGCCGCTCGTCGATGGGCGCTGGCCACCGCTACCAATACGATAGGATCTCCGGGGGCCAGGCGTCCAATGCGGTGGATCACGCGCACACCGTCCAGGGCCCAGCGGTCCTCAGCCTCGGTAACGATAGTTGCCAGCGCCGATTCAGTCATGCCCGGATAGTGCTCCAGGGTCAAAGCGTTGATTTCCGGGCGTTCGTTGAAGTCGCGAACCAGGCCGGTGAAGCAGACCACCGCGCCGATATCGGTGCGCCCGGCCAGCAGCGCATGCTGTTCGACGCCGGCATCGAAGGGCGCCTCCTGCACGCGAATGCTCGAGTCATAACGCTGGGTGTCATCAGCCATGCAGTCAGCCTCCAGTGACGGGCGGAAAGAAGGCCACCTCGTCATCATCGGTGATCGGTGTGTGATCCCCGGCCATCACCTGATTCACCGCACACATCACACGCCCCTCGTCGAGGCCCGCCAAGCGCGGGTCCAAGGCCTTGAGGGCTACCTTGAGGCCGCCAACATCGTGCTGCTCGAGTTCGGAGAGCGGCACGGATACCTCGCCGACGCCGAGCCGTTCGCGCAGCTCCGCCAGACACTTGACGCGAATACAGGGCGAGGCGATATCACACCGGCTGCCCACGGCCACCTGGCCATCATGTCCCTGGCCGGTAACGATGGGACCCTCGGCGCCGGTGACGACTGGCATATCCGCAGTCTCGCCAACACCCCCGTAACGGTGATAGTTGCCGGACTTGCCGCCGGTCTTGGTATCCAGGCGAATCGCATCGATCACCATGCCCTTGTCTACCGCCTTGCACATATCATAGAGGGTCAGACAGGCCACCGAGACGGCGGTGAGAGCCTCCATCTCCACGCCCGTACGGCCGTTTAGCCGGCAGGTCGCGGTGACCTCCACGCTGCTCTCCGCCTCGTTGAGGCTGAAGTCGATGGCCACCTTCGACAGCGCCAGGGCGTGGCAGAGAGGGATCAGCTCGTGAGTCCGCTTGGCGGCCTGAATACCAGCGATGCGCGCGGTGGCCAGCACATCCCCCTTGGGCAGGCCGCCCTCGGCGATCAACGCCAGGGTCTCTGGCAGCATGGTGATGCGCCCGGAGGCGCTCGCTTCTCGGCGGCTCTCCGGCTTGTCGGCGACGTCCACCATATGGGCTTCGCCGCGGGCGTTGAGATGGGTCAGTGACATGGTCAGTGCCTCACGGATAACGGAAAAGGGGTTGGATGGTCACCGCCTCACCGGCGGCAACGGTCGCACGGTCGGCGACGATCTCGATCAGGCAGTTGGCCTGGACCATGGAGGAGAGAATGCCGGAACCCTGGGCGCCGGTGCCGGCGACCCATAGCCGACCGTCGGCGTCGCCGCGGTAGACCCCTCGCAGATAGTCGACGCGCCCGGTGCGGCTCGTCAAAGCATGCTCGGCCACGGCGACCAGTGGCGGCGACGCCACCGTCACCCTGCCCTGCAAGCTGGCCAGCAACGGCGCGGCAAACTGCAGGAAGGTGACCATGGCCGCCACCGGGTTACCCGGCAGACCCAGGAACGGCACCCCGCGTGGGCCCAGGCGGCCGCAGGCCAGCGGGCGGCCGGGGCGCATGGCGATCTTCCAGAAGCCCAGCTCGCCCTGGGCCGCCAGGGCCGCCCGGGTGTGATCGGCGTCGCCTACCGAGACGCCGCCGCTGGTGATCACCAGGTCCGCCTCGGCGGCGGCTCGCCCCAAGGCATCGGCAATAGCGTTGCGGGTATCGGGCAGAATGCCCAGGTCGAGCACCTCGGCGCCGTGCTCGGCCGCCAACGCCATCAGGCTGTAACGGTTCGCGTCATAGATGCCCGCCTCGGGCAGTGGCTGCCCCGGCGCGGTCACCTCGTCGCCGGTGGAGAAGAGCGCCACCCTGGGGCGACGGTGGACCGCCACCTCGGCGCGGCCCAGCGAGGCCAGCAGCCCCAACTCCGGCGCGCCGAGCCGGGTGCCGGCGGCCAGCGCCAAGGCACCGCGGGCAATGTCCTCGCCGGCCTGGCGCACGTTCTGGCCGCGCCTGATCCGGCCGGGGGTATCGATGATGGCCCAGCGCGCGCCGTCGGCGCTCTCTTCGTCCGTCAGCTGCTCGCGCATGATCACGGTATCGGCGCCGGGCGGCAGCGGCGCGCCGGTGGTGATGCCGGCACACTCGCCGGGAGCCAGCGAAGCCGTGGGCGCCTGGCCGGCGTGGATTTCCATGATTCGACGGAAACGCACCGTTTCCGGCATTTTGTGGCCTTCATTCTTTTCCACGCCCTCGTCGGGCCAGGCCAGGGCGATGCCGTCCATGGCGGCGTTGGTACACTGAGGCACGTTATGGGGCGAGATGGCGCCCTCGGCCAGCACCCGCCCGTGAGCCAGGACCAGGGACACGAACTCAGCGGGCATCGGACCGGCGACAAGCGAGAGCACCGCCGCCCGAGCCTCCTCCACGGCCAACATGCGCTCGCCCAGCTCGAAACAGGAGAGGGTCATGGCGAAGACGCCCGATCGGCTTCTGAGCGCGGTTTGCGCTCCTGAGGCCAGCGCGCGGGCCAGGCGGCGATCCAGTCGGACAGCGCCGCAAGGTCGTTAAGGTCCAACATCTCGACACCGGCCGGCAGCGCCAACGGCTCATCGCAGGCCACCGCCCTCACCCAGCGGTCCTCTGCCACACGCGGCGGCTTGCCCAGGGCCGGACGATAAAGCTCGAGCTTGGGCAGGGGCCAGGCCTTGAAGCCCTCCACCAGCACCAGATCGGGCCGCTGAGAGGCCACCAGCGCCACCAGCTGGGCCAGGTCGGGTTCTTGCTGGCCGGGGGTCTCCATCATCATTGCCAGCCGGGCATGGGAGGCCACTAGCATGGGAGCTGCGCCGGCCTGGCGCAGCCGGTGGCTGTCCTTGCCGGGCTGGTCGACGTCGAAGGTGTGATGGGCATGCTTGATGACTGCCACGCGCAGGCCGCGCTCGGCCAGGCGCGGCAGCAGGGCTTCGAGCAGGGTCGTCTTGCCGGTGCCGCTCCACGCCGCGATGCCAAGCAGCGGCAACGACGCCTCCAGCAACAGCGGTGCCTGGTCGCTCGGGTTCATAGGGCAGCGCTCATAGGTCGGGACTCACGGATCCAGGTGCACAGCGCAGCGCCGCTTCCAGGCGCTGCCTCTCTTCATCGGTATTAAGGTTCGCAAAGGCCGCCGGACAGTCGGAGAAATCTACCCGGCGCCAGTCGTGACGGGCATACCAGCGGTCGATCTTGCGCTCGCCATCTGCCAGCGCGGCGGCCAGGTCATCGGCCAGGGCGGTGCGGATCAGCGCCACCACCGGATGCAGGCGCTCCCCGTCGCAGGCCACGGCGATATCGGCATCGCCCAGGCCGGCCACCAGACGGTTTACCAGGTCCTCCGGCAGCGCAGGCGTATCACAAGGCACCACCACCACCCAGGGGGTAGAGGCGGCACGCAGGCCACTGTAAATACCCATCAGCGGACCCTGGAAGCCGCCCTCGGCGTCCTCGATGACGCGATCCGCCAGCGGGGCATACTGGGCCTGGCTGCGATTGGCGTTGATCAGCACTTCGGCAACCCGCCCGGCCAGGCGCTCGGCAACATACGCCACCAAGGGGCGATCGTGAAAGGCCACCAGCCCCTTGTCCACACCGCCCATGCGGCGGCCCTGGCCGCCGGCCAGGATCAGGCCGGTGAGTTCGTGTTGCACCATCGTGCCCCCTCCTGTGT
Organism: Halomonas sp.; assembly: GCA_020201075.1. Classification (GTDB taxonomy): domain Bacteria; phylum Pseudomonadota; class Gammaproteobacteria; order Pseudomonadales; family Halomonadaceae; genus Halomonas. The sequence continues at coordinate 8,765 of JAIVHL010000168.1, forward strand.
TCTGCACCCATGATGCCTGAGCAGTGCGCGAGGTGCCACGCTGCGCCGCCGCGCAAGCCATTGTCGTGACTCGGGTCAACGTGGCCTTACCCCCGGATGCGAGAGCCGGTATCCTATGTGCAGTTTTCTTGACAGACGTTTTCATGACAGGAGTCACCCCCTTGACCGAATCCAGCCCGGACGCCGGTTTCAATGTCGGCGGCAGACTGCGTCAGCTTCGATTGGAGCGTGGCCTCTCCCAGCGGGAGCTGGCCCGCCGAGCCGGCGTGACCAACAGCACTGTTTCGCTTATCGAACAGAACAGCGTCAGTCCCTCGGTAAGCTCGTTAAAAAAGATTCTTGATGCCCTGCCGGTATCCATCAGTACCTTCTTCGCCGGCGACGAAACGGGCACGCCGCGGGCCTTTTACTACCGCGCCGGGGAACTCACCGAGATCGGCGACGGGCGCCTCTCCTTTCGGCTGGTGGCGGCGCGCCAGGCGGAACGCAGCATGTCGATTATCCACGAACGCTATCCCCCCGGCGCGGACACCGGCGAAGAGATGCTCGAACACGACGGAGAGGAAGGCGGCGTAGTGGTGGCCGGCGAAATCGAGATTACAGTGAGCGGCGAGGTCGCCGTGCTCAAGGCCGGCGACGCCTACTATTTCGATTCACGCCTGCCCCATCGCTTCCGCAACCCGGGCACTCAGGAATGCGTCATTGTCAGCGCCAATACGCCGCCGACCTTCTCCGACGGCGGACGTGAGTTGCATCACGCATGAGCTTTACGTTGGGTGGCACGGCGACGAGGGCTTGCCAGAATGCGACGCAGCACTCGCCAAGCGGCAAGCCCGGCAAGCAGGTTGCCCACGGCGGCACCCGCGGCGAGCCCCGCCAGGCCGCCAATGTACGCCCCCAGCCACAGGCAGGGCAGATAGAAGATGAAGAGCCGCGCCGCGGACATCAGCATGGCCCGCAGCGGCCAGCCCAGGGCGTTACCTGCCGAGACTACGATCATGCACACCCCTAGCGCCGCGTAGCTGGGCAGCAGGAAGCGGATCAGCATCGCCAGATCATCCTGCACCTCGGGGTTGCCGGAAAGCGCCAGCGCCACCCAGGAGGCGCCCAGGGCCATGACCAGGCCCAGCCCCAGCTGCCACACCACGATCACCC
>JAIVHL010000169.1:0-5281 GCA_020201075.1 Halomonas sp.
CGATAGAAGAAGCCGTCGCAGGTGGCGCATGCCGAGACCCCCTGGCCCATAAACTGCTGCTCGGAGGGGAGACCCAGATAGCGGGCGCTGGCGCCGGTGGCGATGATCAGCGCATCGCAGGTATAGGTGCCGCTATCGCCCTTGAGGGTGAAGGGACGCTCACGCAGTTCCACCTCGTGAATATGGTCAAACAGCACCTCGGTATCGAAGCGTTCGGCGTGGCGCTTCATGCGCTCCATCAGCTCCGGTCCCTGCACGCCGGCATCGTCGCCCGGCCAGTTGTCCACGTCGGTGGTAGTGGTCAACTGGCCGCCCGCCTGGATGCCGGTAATCAGCACCGGCGTCAGGTTGGCGCGGGCCGCGTAGACCGCGGCGGAGTAGCCCGCCGGGCCTGAGCCCAGAATGATCAGGCGTTCGTGACGCGCATCGCTCATGAGAAACCTCGTGGATAGGGAGTTCGTTCAGTGGCGCCATTGTACCAGCCCGGGTGGTCGACTAGAGCACCTCGTCGTCGCACCCCAGTGTCAGGCTGAAATTCGGCTCGCCGCCGAGGTCATCGCCTAGCTCGTCGCCAAAGTCGACCTCGATGCGCACCTGAATGGGCGCACAGCAAACATGACAATCCTCCCAGGTGTGATGACTGCCCTGAGAGGCATCCACCAGCAGATCGAAAGGGGCATCGCAGTAGGGGCAGTGAACCCGCCGCGACGCCAGTTGCTCCTCGTACATGGTGCCCTCCCCGCGTCTGGACGCGCTGTTATCAATGCCATGATAAACCTGCCATGGGGTGGCGCGCTCAGCCGTATCAAGGCGAGGCGCCCCGCGGCAGCACTTGAAAATTGCGCCTATGATAACCAGGTCAGATACAACACCGGGAAGGTTCGTTCACTCCCCGCCATAGGAGGCATTAATGAGCACCGAGACACCCAGGGATATCGTGCAGACGCTGGACGCAGGCGGCCGCACCTTTCACTACCATAGTTTGGCTAAGGCCGCCGAGGCGCTAGGCAGCATTGACCGGCTGCCCATGACCCTGAAGATCCTGCTGGAGAACCAGCTCCGCTTCGCCGATGACGACAGCGTCTCTCGCGAGGACATGCAGGCCCTGGTCGACTGGCAGAAAGAGGCCCGCTCCGACCGCGAGATCGGCTACCGCCCGGCGCGGGTGCTGATGCAGGACTTCACCGGCGTGCCCGGTGTCGTCGATCTGGCCTCCATGCGCGCCGCCGTGGAGGCGCTGGGCGAAGACCCCGCGCGAATCAACCCGCTGTCGCCGGTGGACCTGGTGATCGACCACTCGGTGATGGTCGACAACTTTGGCGACCCCTCCGCCTTCAAGGACAACGTCGCCATCGAGATGGAGCGCAACCACGAACGCTACGAGTTCCTGCGCTGGGGCCAGCAGGCCTTCGACAACTTCAGCGTGGTGCCGCCGGGCACCGGCATCTGCCACCAGGTCAACCTGGAGTACCTGGGCAAGACGGTTTGGACCCGGGAGGAGGACGGCAAGACCCTGGCCTATCCCGACACCCTGGTGGGCACCGACTCCCACACCACCATGATCAACGGCCTGGGCGTGCTCGGCTGGGGCGTGGGCGGCATCGAGGCGGAAGCGGCCATGCTCGGCCAGCCGGTCTCGATGCTGATTCCCGAAGTGATCGGCTTCAAGCTCACCGGCAAGCTGCGCGAGGGCATTACCGCCACCGACCTGGTGTTGACGGTAACCGAGATGCTGCGCAAGAAAGGCGTAGTGGGCAAGTTCGTGGAGTTCTACGGTGACGGCCTCAACGAGCTGCCGCTGGCCGACCGCGCCACCATCGCCAACATGGCCCCGGAGTACGGCGCTACCTGCGGCTTCTTCCCGGTCGACGATGAGACCCTCAACTACCTGCGTCTGACCGGCCGCGAGGACGAACAGGTTGCCCTGGTGGAAGCTTACAGCAAGGCCCAGGGGCTGTGGCGCGAGCCCGGCGCCGAGCCGGTGTTCAGCGACACCCTGGCGCTGGACATGGGTGAGGTAGTAGCAAGCCTGGCCGGTCCCAAGCGGCCCCAGGACCGCGTGGCCCTCGGCGACATGCGCGCCGCCTTCGAGAAGGTGATGGCAGACGACGGCAAGTCGTCCACCCCCTCCGAGGAAAAGGGCAAGCTGATGTCCGAGGGTGGCCAGACCGCCGTGGGCGTCGAGCAGAGCTACGAGCACCACAACAGCCAGTCCGTCAATCTGGATGGCGAACAGTTCAAGCTCGACCCGGGCGACGTAGTGATCGCCGCCATCACTTCCTGCACCAACACCTCGAACCCCAGCGTGATGATGGCCGCCGGCCTGGTGGCGCGGAAGGCCCGCGAGAAGGGCCTGGATACGCAGCCCTGGGTGAAGACTTCCCTCGCCCCCGGCTCCAAGGTAGTGACCGAGTACCTGGCCGCCGCCGGGTTCAACGAGGATCTCGACGCCCTGGGCTTCCACCTGGTGGGCTATGGCTGCACCACCTGCATCGGTAACTCCGGTCCCTTACCGGCCCCCATCGAGAAGGCAATCGAAGCGGGCGACCTCTCCGTCGCCTCGGTGCTCTCGGGCAACCGCAACTTCGAAGGGCGCGTGCATCCGCTGGTCAAGACCAACTGGCTCGCCTCACCGCCGCTGGTGGTGGCCTACGCGCTGGCCGGCAACGTGCGCTGTGACCTGACGAAGGACCCCATCGGCACCGGCAAGGACGGTGAGCCGGTCTACCTCAAGGACATCTGGCCCAGCCAGGCGGAGATCGCCGACGCGGTGACCAAGGTCAACACCGGAATGTTTCGCAAGGAGTACGCCGAGGTATTCGAAGGGGACGAGGTCTGGAAAGCCATCGAGGTGCCCCAGAGCAAGGTCTACCAGTGGTCCAAGGACTCCACCTATATCCAGCACCCGCCCTTCTTCGAGGGCATGGGCCGTGAGCCCGATGCCATCGAGGACGTCAAGGATGCCCAGATACTCGCCCTGCTGGGCGACTCGGTGACCACCGATCACATCTCGCCGGCCGGCGCTATCAAGCCGGAAAGCCCCGCCGGGCGCCACCTACAGGAGCACGGCGTCAAGCCGGTGGACTTCAACTCCTACGGCTCACGCCGCGGCAACCACGAGATCATGATGCGCGGCACCTTCGCCAACGTGCGCATCAAGAACGAGATGCTCGACGGCGTGGTCGGCGGCGAGACCCGCCACGTGCCCTCCGGCAAACAGATGGCGATATATGATGCTGCCATGCAGTACCAGGAAGAAGGTACGCCGCTGGTGGTCATCGCCGGCAAGGAGTACGGCACCGGCTCCAGCCGCGACTGGGCCGCCAAGGGCACCCGCCTGCTCGGCGTGCGAGCCGTGCTGGCCGAGTCCTACGAGCGTATCCACCGCTCCAACCTGATCGGCATGGGCGTGGTGCCCCTTCAGTTTCCGGAGGGCGAGAGCCGCAAGAGCCTGGGTCTCACCGGCGACGAGACGGTCTCCATCGAGGGGCTTGCCGACCTCACTCCGGGAGGCAAGGTCAAGGTGACCGTGACGTCCGACAAGGGCGAGAAGAAGATCGAGGCGCTCTGCCGCATCGATACCGCCAACGAGCTGGAGTACTACCGCCACGGCGGCATCCTCCACTATGTGCTGCGCAAGATGATCGGCGCCGCCTAGGTAGTGTAGCCTGTCGCCGACATAGCTACGTAAACCAGAAAGGCCCTGCCGGGTGTCCCGGCAGGGCCTTTATCGTAGCGGTGTCGCGACTCAGAACGAGCGGCGGCGATAGGAACGATACTCCGGCGTCCAACAGCTGCGCTCGATGGCCGCGCGCAGCTTGATGCCGTTGGTCTTCAGCGCCACGCCCTCACCCTGGGCCTGGGCGGCCACGTCGAAGGCGATGGCCTTGGAGAGTTCGCGGATCTTGCCGAGCGGCGGCAATAGCGCCCCCTCTCCCTCCTTGACGATAGGCGCCTCCCGGGCCAGCGCCCGGGAGGCCGCCATCAGCATGTCGTCGGTCACCCGTCGCGCCCCGGCGGCCACCACGCCCAACCCGATCCCCGGGAAGATATAGGCATTGTTACACTGGGCGATGGGGATGCTGCGCCCCGCGTACTCCACCGGTGGAAAGGGACTACCGGTGGCCACCAGGGCCGCCCCCTCGGTCCAGCGGATCACGTCCTCGGGAAGCGCCTCGGCCTGGGAGGTGGGATTGGAGAGCGGCATGATCACCGGTGTGTCGCAGCCGGCATGCATGGTGCGCACCACCTCCTCGGTGAAGATGCCCGGCCGACCGCAGACACCAATCAGCACCGTAGGCTTGATCCTACGGATCGTTTCCGTGAGGTCCTGTCCCTGCCATCCCTGGGTGAGCGTCGGGTCATGAGCCAGACGGGATTGGAAGTCGCGCAGCCAGGTTTGTTCCGAGGTGACCAGCCCCTCGCGGTCCACCATGAATATTCGCGCCCGGGCATCCTTCTCGGAGAGCCCCTCGGCCTGCATCGCCACCACCACCTGCTCGGCGATGCCGCAGCCGGCGGAGCCAGCCCCCACGAACACCACACGCTGCTGGCCGATACCTTCCTCGCGGGCCTGGCAGGCCGCCATCAGGGTGCCCACCACCACCGAGGCGGTGCCCTGAACGTCGTCGTTGAAGCAGCACAGTTCATTGCGGTAGCGCTCGAGAAGCGGCACCGCGTTGGCCTGGGCGAAATCCTCGAACTGCAGCAGCACGCTGGGCCAGCGGCGCTTGACGGCATCGATGAACTGTTCGAGGAAGGCGTCGTACTCCTTCTGGGAGATGCGCGGGTGGCGCCACCCCATATACATGGGATCGTCGAGCAGCGCCGGATTATTGGTGCCCACATCGAGCATGATCGGTTGGGTATAGGCGGGGCTGATGCCGCCACACGCGGTGTAGAGCGACAGCTTGCCGATGGGGATGCCCATGCCGCCAATGCCCTGATCGCCCAGGCCGAGGATGCGCTCGCCGTCGGTGACCACGATCACCTTGACGCGATCCTTGGTGGAACTGCGCAGGATGTCATCCATGCGATCACGGTCGCCATAGTTGATGAACAGCCCACGATGATTGCGGTAGATGTTCGAGAACTCCTGGCACGCCTTGCCCACCGTGGGCGTGTAGATGATCGGCAGCATCTCCGCGAGGTGCTCGGAGACCAGGCGGAAGAAAAGGGTCTCGTTGTCGTCCTGGATAGCGCGCAGATAGATATGCTTGTCCAGATCGTTCTGGCACTGGCGATACTGTCGGTAGGCCCTCTCCACCTGCTCTTCGATGGA
>JAIVHL010000169.1:5322-14768 GCA_020201075.1 Halomonas sp.
CGGCACCTTTTAAAATACTCTACCACGCCCGATACGACCGCGCCCCAGCCAGGGCCGGGGCGCGAAATCACGCAAAGATCACCTTTTACGATAGGCTCAGCAGCCCTTGGCCGCCGGCACACGGGCCGCTTCGCCCTCAAAGAAGAGGGGGCGCAGCTTCACACCCAGCATGTTGCCGGCGAAAGCCGCCACCAGCCAGACCCAGCCGTGCAGGCTCCCTGAGGCAATACCGCTGAAGTACGCCCCAATGTTGCAGCCGAAGGCCAGGCGGGCGCCGTAGCCGAGCATAAGACCACCGACCACCGCCGCCAGGACCGACTTCGCCGGAATGCGGAAGTTGGGGGCGAACTTGCCGGCCAGGGAGGCCGCCACCAGAGCGCCTACCATGATGCCCACGTTCATCACCGTGGTGATGTCGCTCCACACGCTGGCCTGCAGAGCAGAGGCGTTCCAGCTTGCCTGCCAGTAGCCCCACTGGCTGACGTCCCCGCCCAGCGCTTCGAAGCCCTTGGCACCCCACAGGGCGAAGGCAGAGGTGATGCCCCAGGGGCGGCCGGCCAAGGCCAGGGTGGCATAGTTGAGCAGCGCCAGGGCGACGGCGCCGAACAGCAGCGGCCAGGGGCCGGTCAGCCAGCGCCGGTTGCCGGTATCGATCGTCGGCGTCTGCTCGAGCTGGCCGTGGCGGCGTTTCTCCATGACCACGGTCAAGGCGGCGATGGCCGCGAACAGCAGAAAGCTCACCGCGATGCCTCCGCCCACCCCGGCGGTCTGAACCAGGGAGACCGGCCGGAATGCCGGCAGGCTCTGCCACCAGCTGAAGTGGGCGGTGCCGATCAGCGAGCCAACGATAAAGAACAGCAGGGTGATCAGCATGCGGGCGTTGCCGCCGCCGGCGGTGAACAGAGTGCCGGAGGCGCAGCCGCCGCCGAGCTGCATGCCGATGCCGAACAGGAAGGCGCCGAACACCACCGAGACGCCGATGGGCGCCACGAACCCGAAGACTGGCTGGCCAAAGAGGTGACCCGCCCCCAGCGCCGGGAAGAACAGCAGCACGGCGATGGCCAGCATGACCATCTGGGCGCGCAGGCCGCGGCCACGGCGCTCGGTGATGAATACCCGCCAGGCGGCGGTAAACCCGAAGGCGGCATGGTAGAGCACCATGCCCAGCAGCCCCCCCACCACCATCAGCGCACCGGCGCGCGCGCCATAGGCCGTCCCCACGGCCAGGGCGCCCAGCAGCAGGGCGCCTGCCGCCACGGCGGACAGGGAGAGTCGGGAGCGTTGTATCAGGGCAAGATCACTCATGGCAGGCTCTCTCGTTATCGTCCAGAGTCGAAGTAGCCGGCCATGTTAACCACCCAGAATTAGCGCGTAAAAGTATTTAAAAAAAGGTGCTAATGCATTTAAAGAATAAAAGAATCGGGGCGAATGACGCGTGAAGGGCAGGTGTTAAACGAAACGGCCCAGGCCTGCCGCCTCGCGCAGGCGGTCCATCAATGGAGCCGCCTCGGCGCGGGCACGATCGGCGCCCTTCTTGAGCACCGCCTCGATGTGGCCCGGGTCCTCCATTAGCGCCTGGTAGCGCTCCCGGGGTTCGCGCAGATGCGCATTGAGGTAGTCGAACACCCGGTTCTTGGCGTCACCCCAGCCGATGCCGTTGGCGTACTCGGTGCGCATGGCAGCGGTTTCCTGGGCCGTGGCGAAGGCGGCATAGATCTGGAACAGCGTGCAGCTATCCGGATCCTTGGGTTCGCCGGGCTCCAGCGAATTGGTCTTGATCTTGCGCACCAGCTTCTGCAGCTTCTTCTCGGCGACGAACAGCGGGATGGTGTTGTTGTAGCTCTTGGACATCTTGCGCCCGTCCAGGCCGCCCAGGACTTCCACCTTCTCGTCCACCTCCGCCTCGGGCAGGGTGAAGTATTGTCCCTTGTAAAGATGGTTGAAGCGTCCAGCGATATCGCGAGCCATCTCGATATGCTGGATCTGGTCGCGCCCCACCGGCACCCGGTTGGCGTTGAACATCAGGATGTCGGCAGCCATCAGCACCGGATAGCCGAACAAGCCCATGGTGATGCCCTTGTCGGGGTCCTGATTCTCGGCGGCTTCGTTCTCCGCCACCGCGGCCTTGTAGGCGTGGGCACGGTTCATCAGCCCCTTGGCACAGACGCAGGAAAGCATCCAGGTCAGCTCGGGGATCTCGGGAATGTCGGACTGCTGGTAGAAGATGGCATTGTCGGTATCCAACCCCAGCGCCAGCCAGGTGGCGGCGATTTCCAGGCGCGATTCCTGCACCCGGCGCGGATCCTGGCATTTGATCAGGGCATGCAGATCGGCGAGGAAGTAGTAGGACTGTACGTTCGGGTCCTGACTCGCCTCGATGGCCGGCTTGATGGCGCCGACGTAGTTGCCCAGGTGAGGGGTGCCGGTGGTGGTGATGCCGGTGAGAACGCGGGTCTTCTCGGAAGCTGCACTCATAGGATAGCTGGACTCTGCTGATCGGAAATGCCGGCTATGGTAACGCGCGGCCACCCCACAAGGCGACCGGGCCTCACCGCTCCAAGATAGCCAAGAGGATAGCCAAGAGAGACGTCATCGGGCAGATGCCGATCGTCGGCATCAGACGCCGGGATGAATTCGCCTCAGGGGCGCCCTGCCCCGCAGCACCAGCAGGCCTCGAAGACGCCCTCCTGGGGTTCCCCGCAGCCGGGGCAGTGCCAGGCCGGCGCCTCGCTCTCGCCGGCCAGGGCCTGGCGGATCAGCGTCTCGGCACGCTCGCGGTTGTGGGGCTTAACCCACACCTCGGGCTCGCACTCCCCCAGCGGCAACTCGCCGGCGCCGCCGCCCAGGGTCATGTTGCGCAGCTGGGCGGGGATGCCCGCGGCCTCCAGCAGGTTGCTCACATGGCTGACCAGCAGCGCATTGGAGTGGGCGAAGACGCGCACCGAATCGACGCTCATGTCAGTCCCGGAAGACCCGCACGCCCAGGGCCTTGAGATAGCTGGTCTCGGGAATCGCCGGGTGCACCGGATGATCCGGCCCCTGGTGGCCCTGGAAGATGACCTGGCCGTGACGGTCCTGATGGCGCACCGCGCCGCGCACCACGTCCATCAGGCGCTCCGGCGCCAGGTGCATGGAGCACGACGCCGACAGCAGCAGGCCATCGCGGCCCAGCAGCCGGATCGCATCCCGGTTGAGCTTGCCGTAGGCGCGCTCGCCGTTGGGGATGTCCTTGCGCTTCTTGATGAAGGCCGGCGGATCGAGGATCACCACGTCGAACTCCTCGCCGTCGGCCTTGAGCGCCGCCAGGGCCTCGAAGGCGTCGCCTTCGCCCACAGACACCTGCTCGTGCAGGCCGTTGAGGGCGGCGTTCTCGGCCACCCGCTCCAGGGCCGCCGCGGAGGAGTCCACGCAGAGCACTTCGCTGGCGCCGCTAGCCGCGGCCTGCACGCCCCAGCCGCCGACGTAGCTGAACAAGTCCAGCACCCGCTTGCCGGCCACAAACTGGTTGAGCCAGGCGCGGTTGACGCGGTGGTCATAGAACCAGCCGGTCTTCTGGCCATCGAGCACCGGCGCGGTGAACTGTACGCCGTTCTCTTCCAGCAGCACCGGCTCACTCACCGCGCCCTTGACCACCTCCACGCCGAGCTCGAGGCCCTCCTGGCGGCGGCCGCTGGTGTCGTTGCGCAGCACCACCGTGGTCGGCGCGAGCACCTTGTCCAGGGCATCGAGAAGCTCGGGCAGCACCGCCTGCATGCCGGCGGTGTTGAGCTGAACCACCAGGGTGTCGCCGAAGCGGTCGATCACAAGCCCGGGCAGCAGGTCGCCTTCACCGTGAACGAGACGATAGTAGGGGGCGGCAAACAGGCGTTCGCGCAGCGCCAGCGCTTGGTTGAGGCGGTGCACCAGCAGCGAGCGGTCGAGCCCCTGCTTCGGCTCACGGGAAACCAGCCGTGCGCAGATCAGTGAATTCGGGTTGACGTAGGCCACGCCCAGCGCCTTGCCGTTGGCGGCCTCGATCACCACCTGCTGGCCGGGCTCGAGGGCCTTGAGCGGAGTGGCGTCGGTGTCGATCTCGTTGGAGTAGAGCCACAGGTGACCGACCTTGAGGCGGCGGTCGGCGTGCTTCTTCAGGCGCAGGGAGGACAGGGTCATGGAAATCTCTCGAGGAATCAGGTCTGGCAGTGGGGACAGTAGACACTGGCCCGCTGCCCGAGGGTGACGAGGCGCAGCTCGGCGCCGCAGCGCCGACAGGGCTGGCCGTGGCGGCCATAGACGTTGAGGCGCTGTTTGAAATAGCCGGGCTCGCCGGTGCCGCCGACGAAGTCGCGCAGGGTGGTACCGCCCTGGGTGATCGCGGCGGCCAGCACCTCTCTAGCGGCGGCGGCCAGGCGATCGAAGCGCTCACGGGAGATGCGCCCGGCGGCGCGGCGCGGATCGATGCCGGCCATGAACAGCGCTTCGGACGCGTAGATATTGCCCACCCCCACCACCACGGCGTTATCCATCAGGAAAGGCTTTACTGCCACGCGCCGGCCGCGGGAGAGCGCAAACAACCGCTCGCCGTCGAAGGCGTCCGACAACGGCTCCGGCCCCAGGCGTGCCAGTCGCGGGTCCCGCTCGGGGCTGTCAACCAGCCAGTCGACGAAGCCGAAACGGCGCGGGTCGTGATAGCGCAGGATGGCGCCGCCATCGAGCACCAGGTCGACGTGATCGTGCTTCCTGGGCAGCTCGCCGACCCGAACGATGCGCAGGCTGCCGGACATCCCCAGATGCCAGAGCAGGGTGCCGCCGGGGGCATCTCCGCCGGACAGCGGCACCAGCAGATACTTGGCACGGCGGGAGAGCTCGCCGATGCGCGCTCCTACCAGCCGCTCGCCCAGATCGTTCGGCACCGGCACCCTCAGGCGCGTCTCGCGCACGATGACCTCGCTGATCTCGCGCCCCTCGATGTGGGGGGCGATGCCACGGCGGGTGGTCTCGACTTCGGGCAGTTCGGGCATGGCACTATCGCTCAGACGATCGTCGGCGTCTTCCAGAAACGCCTGAACCCGGCTGATCACTCAGCCGGGTTCAGGAAGACACGCTGGAACACCTGCGGAAGAAGATCAGGACTTACTTGATCTTGGATTCCTTGTACATCACGTGCTTGCGAACCACCGGGTCGAATTTCTTGAACTCGAGCTTGTCCGGCGTGTTCCGCTTGTTCTTGTCGGTGGTGTAAAAGTGGCCGGTACCGGCACTGGACACCAACTTGATCTTGTCGCGCATGACTGCTGCTCCCTGAATGAATATCGCTTAGACGACGTCGCCGCGCTTGCGGATGTCGCTGAGCACCGCTTCGATGCCCTTCTTGTCAATGACGCGCATACCCTTGGAAGAGACGCGCAGCTTGACGAAACGGTTTTCAGACTCCACCCAGAAACGGTGAGAGTGCAGGTTCGGCAGGAACCGGCGGCGGGTCTTGCGCTGGGAGTGTGAAACGTTGTTACCAGTCATCGGGCGCTTGCCGGTGACCTGACATACTTTTGACATTGGAGCCTCCAACCGCTGGGCCAGGTGTTCGTCGCAGATGCGCAAACCCTGAGTGTTCAAAACCTGTCGGGCAAACCGGGAGATCCCGTGAAATTTGACCCAAGGGAATTCAAAGGCTGCACTTTATACCAGAGACCGCCACGCCGGGCAAGCACGGAACGGGGATCCAGCAGGGACAAAAGGTGTCACCGCAACGGAGCGTGGCGCGATGTGGCCGACCGATAGCGGAAAGCATGCTTGCGACCCTGAATCCCGGGACGTTTACCCAAGGGAACCGAGCGCAGCCGGGCGCGTATTATAGCGAAGCCGCGGGCACAGTGCTATAGCCACCCTCGCTCAGCAAAGGAAACCACCTCGCCGTCACCCACCACGAAGTGGTCCAGCACCCGGATCTCGAAGAGCCCGAGCGCCTCGCGCAGCCGGTCGGTAATGCGCCGGTCGGCATCGGAGGGCTCGGCGATCCCGGAGGGGTGATTATGGGCGAAGATGATCGCCCCGGCGCCCAGCTCCAGGGCGCGTCGGGCCACCTCCCGGGGGTAGACCGAGGCGCTGTCCAGGGTCCCGCGAAACAGCGACTCGTAGCGAATGACCCGATGCTGGCTGTCGAGGAAGAGCGCCGCAAACTCCTCATGCCCCAAGTGGCGCAGCTGGCTGGAGAGGTAGGCGCGCACCAGGGTCGGCGAGGTCAGCGCCTCGCCCCGTGCCAGCTGACTGGCCAGATGGCGCCGCGACAGTTCCAGCGTCGCCTGGAGCTGCACATACTTGGCGCTGCCCATGCCACGGGCGGCGCAGAAGCGCTCTCGATCCGCTTCCAGCAGCTGGCGCAGGCCGCCGAACTCCAGCAAAAGGTCCCGGGCCAGATCCACCGCCGAGCGCCCTTGCACGCCCACTCTGAGAAAAATCGCCAGCAGCTCGGCGTCGGATAACGTCTCCGACCCCAGCGCCAGCAGCTTCTCCCGGGGGCGCTCCCCCTCCGGCCAGTCCCTGATCGACATCGCCGCCTCCCTGCCCTGTCCATTTGCTCTTCAGTGTAGCCACTCCCTCGTCTACGCAAGGTTCAGCACGGATGGTAAGGTAGGTGGCTGACAACAGCGCCCTGGAACATGTTCATGCCATCTACTTCCGGAACCGGGTTCGCCGGCCGTCGCATACTGCTCGGCATCAGCGCCGGTATCGCCGCCTACAAGAGCGCCATGCTCGCCCGCCTGCTCAAGCAGGCAGGTCTCGAGCTGCGCGTTGTCATGACCCAGGGCGCCCAGGCCTTCATCACCCCGCTGACTCTGCAGGCACTGACCGGCGAGCCGGTGCGCACTTCGCTGCTCGACCCCGAGGCCGAAGCCGGCATGGGCCATATCGAGCTCGCCCGCTGGGCCGACACCATCCTCATCGCCCCGGCCACCGCCGACCTGATGGCACGCCTGGCCGCCGGCATGGCCGACGACCTGCTCACCACCCTGTGCCTGGCAAGCGATGCCGAGAAGGTGATGGCTCCGGCCATGAACCAGGCCATGTGGCGCCACCCGGCCACCCTGCGCAACGCCGCCAGGCTCGCCGAGGATGGCTGGCGGCTGCTCGGCCCCGCCAGCGGCGACCAAGCCTGCGGCGACGTCGGCCCCGGTCGCATGCTGGAACCCGAGGCGATCGTCGAGGCCCTGCTGTCTCCTTCCATGCCGCCCGCCTCCCATGAGGCCGCCGGCCTGACAATCACCATCACCGCCGGCCCCACCCGGGAGCCGCTGGACCCGGTGCGCTACCTCTCCAATCACAGCTCCGGCAAGATGGGCTACGCCTTGGCTGAAGCCGCCGCGTTACTCGGCGCCCGGGTAACGCTGATCAGCGGCCCGGTTGCCCTGCCCTGCCCGGAAGGCGTGGAGAGAGTCGACGTGGAAACGGCGCTCGAGATGCACGAGGCCGCGACACGACTGGCGCCGGCCAGCGATATCTTCATCGGCTGCGCCGCGGTGGCCGACTACCGCGCCGAGAACGCCGCCGAGCACAAGATCAAGAAGGTCGAAGGCGCGGACGACCTGGTGCTGCGCCTGGTCAAGAACCCCGACATCATTGCCACCGTCGCCGCCCTGCCGGCAGCCAGCCGCCCCCTGGTGGTGGGGTTCGCCGCGGAGACCCGCGATGTGGAGGCCTACGCCAGGGACAAGCTCGCCCGCAAGGGGCTCGACATGATCGTCGCCAACGATGTCTCCCAGGCGGGATTCGGCTTCGGCAGCGACGACAACGCCGCCCTGCTGCTATGGCGCGATGCCGCGGCCGCGACCAGCGGACAGGAGCGCCTGGACCAGAAAAGCGTGCAGCAAGAGACCCTGGGCCCGCAGACCAAGCGCGATATGGCCATGGCGGTGGTGCGCCGCGCCCTGACCTGCCTGGCCGCCCGCCCCCCGCGCTGAGCGACCCAGGCGCTGAACAACATCCCGGTCTCACTCTCAACTACCCTTTCAGGAACGCCCGATGCCCCACCCTGACGCCAAGCCCCGCCTGGCCGTGAAGCTCCTCGACGAGCGCCTGCGCGACCATATGCCCCGCTACGCCACCGCGGGCTCTGCCGGCATGGACCTGCGCGCCCTGCTCGACGCGCCGCTCACTCTCGAGCCGGGCCAATGCGAGCTGGTGCGCACGGGGCTGGCCATTTACATCGCCGACCCGGGGCTCGCCGGCCTGATCCTGCCCCGCTCGGGGCTCGGCCACAAGCACGGCATCGTGCTCGGCAACCTGGTCGGCCTGATCGATTCCGACTACCAGGGCGAGCTGATGATCTCGGTATGGAACCGCGGCCAGAGCGACTTCACCCTCCAGCCCTTCGAGCGCCTGGCCCAGTACGTGCTGGTGCCCGTGGTGCAGGCCGACCTCGAGCTGGTGGACGACTTCGAACCAGGCAAGAATGACACTGACAGGCCAGGCACCGGCCAGCGCGGCGCCGGCGGTTTCGGCAGCTCCGGCCGCCACTGACGCCCAGCCCATAGATGCCCAGACCATAGACGCCTAGCCCCCAGGCATCGGCAGCGAGGCCGCCGCCCGCGGAGAGTCCACGGTGGTGGTGGCCCGGGATGGCCGCCTCTCGGGCCCGCGTCTCAGGGACGCCCTGGTGCGCGGCCTGACCGCCGCCGGCCGCGACGTCATCGACGTCGGCATGGTGCCCACCCCGGTGCTCTACTTCGCCACCCATGCCCTGGACGGCACCGCCTCCGGGGTCATGGTCACCGGCAGCCACAACCCGCCGGACTACAACGGCTTCAAGATCGTGCTCTCCGGCGAGACTCTCTCTGGCGAGGCGATCACCGCCCTGTATACGCGCATCGTCGAGAAGGATCTGGCCGAGGGCCAGGGCAGCGTGCGCGAGGTGGATGTGCGCAGCGCCTACCTGGCCCGCATCCTTTCCGACGTGCGCCTGGCGCGCCCCCTCAAGGCGGTGGTGGACTGCGGCAACGGCGTGGCCGGCGAACTGGGGCCGCAGCTGATCGAGACGCTCGGCGCCGAGACGATTCCGCTGTTCGCCGAGATCGATGGCACCTTCCCCAACCATCATCCAGATCCGGGCAAGCCCGAGAACCTGGTGGACCTGATTCGCAGCGTGCAGGAGACCGGCGCCGACATCGGCCTCGCCTTCGACGGCGATGGCGACCGCCTGGGGGTGATCACCCCCTCCGGCCGGATGATCTACCCGGACCACCTGATGATGGCCTTCGCCGAGGACATGCTTGAGCGCAACCCGGGCGCCAAGGTGATCTTCGACGTCAAGTGCACCGGCAACCTGGCGCGGGTGATCGATGAAGCCGGCGGCGAGCCCGAGATGTGGCGTACCGGCCACTCGTTGATCAAGGCGCGCATGAAGGAGACCGGCGCCCTGCTGGCCGGCGAGATGAGCGGGCATATTTTCTTCAAGGAGCGCTGGTACGGCTTCG
>JAIVHL010000247.1 GCA_020201075.1 Halomonas sp.
GCCCAGCGGGAAACGGCGTTGACGCTGGCCCTGCGCCAGGTGCCGGAAGACGCCGAGCGTGCGAGGCTGATCGCGCTGACCCGTCGCGCCCTGCGGCACTTCGACGAAACCGTTACCGAGGATGCCGAGCAGAGCGAGCGCAACGCGGCGACGGCCGCCGCCCTTCCCGATGTGCTGACCTGGCTTTCCAGCGTGCCGCTGGAGGCCGACCTCTGGCACCAGCTGGTCGAATGGAGTGCCCGCACCCTGCCCCTGGAAGCTCAGGAGCTGATCAATACGCTGCTGATCGAGCTCTACCCGGATCAGGTCGATGCCCTGGAGGATCGCATGGGTGTCGAGGAGAATCTCGATCTGGAACCCGAGATGCCATTGATACGGCTACGCCAGCTGATCGAGACCCACTATGGCTGGGCCCTGGCGTATGACTACGAGAGCCCCGAGGGAGCCTACTGGTTCTGGTATCGCTCCGCCGAGAAGGAAGAGCCCAGGCTCGGGGTACGCCATGCCGAACCCGGCGCCGAGAAGGAGATGCCTATCGCCATGGGCCCGCGCGTGGCGCGCGCCCACCGGGAAGTCTGCGAGTTCCTCGAGGGTCACCCGCGGGCCACGGTGGTCGACTTCCTGCTCGAGCATTCCCGCCACAAGGAAGTGGTGCGCCGCATCCAGACGCTGGTCAAGGCGCCCTATGGCGACATCCACGCCAACCTCTGGCATCGCGAGATGAAGCCGATGCACCTGCTTCGCACCAAGCTCTCCTTCTTCGGGGCGAGCCGTTTCGATCCCAAGTCCGACCGCTGGGTGCGAATTACCCTCTTCCAGGGTGCGCCGCTGGTCGAGGAGCTCAACGCCGAGCCGCAGGATCTTGCCGATTTCGACGACTGGAGCTTCCCCCTGGAACCCGCCCGGGAGGGGCAAGCAAGGTCTCACTCCGAGCATTCGGGAGGGAGAATCGCATGAAGGTGTCCTATAACGAACTTCAGGGGCTGTGCCGCAAGGCGTTCAGCGGGATCGGCTTCGAGGAGGGCGATGCCGCCGATGCCGCCGATATGGTGGCCTGGATGCAGAGCCATGGCTTCAACGGGGTCGATCAGCTCAATCGCGGCCTGGATTTCCTGCTCGCCGAAGACCCCAGGGCGCTGACCCGGGTGATCTATCAGGACGGTGACCTGGCGGTGCTCGACGGCCAGGGCCACAGCGTACTGCGCAGTATCAGTCTGGCCACCGAGCTGGGCTTCGCCAAGGCCAGGGCCCGGGGGCTCTCGGTGGTCAAGATCCGCCGCTGCCATAATCGCCAGCTGATCATGGGTTACCTCTCCCGGCTGGCCGGTCGCGGCATGAACATCACCGCCTTCTGGCGCAACGCCCAGGAGCCCCTTACCGAGCAGGTGGTCGGCTTCCGTGCGGGTCACCCCATTCCCGAGGTGCGCGTCTACTCGGTGCGCGACGTGCCCGAGGAAAACGAGCCCAATGATGGCATCACCCTGGTGATGGCCAACCATGTGGAACTGCTGCCGTCGCTGGGCGCCGACCACGACCTCGACCTGCTGGCCCATCATCCCGAGTCGGAGCTGCTGGCCTGCCGACAGCTGGCCCTCAAGGAGGGCATCGAGGTGGACGATGCCATCTGGCTTCGCCTCAAGACGCTGGCCCATCGCATCCTGGTGGAGTCCAGCGAAGCCTCCAGAGGCGGCGCCGGTGCCGGCGACAGCGACAACGACTGATCCTTTACACCCGACGAGATTTCTCATGATCCAACCCGTAGCCACCGACCTCTATGCCGCCAAGGCCCCGCTGGAGTGGGCCGTGATCGGCAACGGCATTCTCTTCACCGCCCAGATTCCCATCGGCGCCGATGGCGCCGTGGTCGATGGCGGGATCGAGGCCCAGGCCCGCCAGACCCTCGACAACCTCAAGCACACTCTGGAAAGCGCCGGTGGCGGCATGCAGAACCTCACCCAGGTGCTGATCTATGTCACCGAGCGTGATCACCTGGCAACGGTGAATCGCCTCTATGCCGAGTACGTCAAGCAACCCTATCCCAACCGGGCGGCGATCATCGTCTCGGGATTCGCTCGGGAGGAGATGCTTGTCGAGATGGTGGCCTATGCGGCCATGGAGGAGTGAGCCAACGACGAGACACGCTGAGAGCGACATCGGCATACCCATTCTTTCTCCCGCCCGGCGGTCGGCCATTGTCCTGACGACGGGCGAGTGACACCATTCCGAATAGGCCCGGCGTTGACCGAAACGGGCACAGGACCTGTCG
>JAIVHL010000170.1:0-5097 GCA_020201075.1 Halomonas sp.
GCAAGGTTTGCCTCAAGAAGCTCGCGGGCCTGGTCGTAGCGCCCATAGGCCATAAAGATATCGGCCTCGCTGATCGCTTCGGCCTGGGGCAGCGAGCCCTGTACCGAAGGCGCGGCGGTCATGGCCGGCGCCAAGCTTGCGCTATCGTACTGCCCTGGCGCCTGGGCGCCCGGCACGGCAACCCTCACCGTGCCAGCCCCGCCCGCGACGGGTCCGGCATTTTGCCGACGACGAAGGCGCACCGCGAGCAAAAGCGCCAATAAAGCAGCTAGGCCAGCACCGCCCAGCATCAGATTGCGGTCGATATCGCCCTGGTAGATAGCGCCCCACCAGGGGCGCTCCTCCGATGATCCACCTGGGGTAGTAATTCCACCGGCGCCAGGACCATCCATCCCGGCGCCGCCGGTGGTGAGCGAGGCTAGCTGCTCACGCAACACCGCCAGTTCGTCGCGCATCTCGGAAAGATCTTCCTGAAGCTGGTCGCGCTCTTCCTGGACCGCCTCAAGGGCGGCACGACGCTCCAGCCACTGGTTTTCCAAGCGAACAAGTCGCTCGTCGCTGGTCAACTCACCGTCGCCGTAGAGCTCGGCAAGCAGGTCGGAGTCGACCATAGCCTGGGAGACGCCCGAGGGCTCGCCGGCCTCGTCGAGACCATCGCCCATATCGTTATCGTCGGGATTATCGCTGATAGCGCCGCTGGCGGCCTCATCGTCACTGCCTTCGCTCGCGAAGGCAGCTTCCGCCGCCACCTGAGCATCGGTGAGCAGGGTGAGGCGCGGTATTTCGGGGGCTTCCTCGGACTCGGCGCGGGGAGCGTCGGCGGCGCCCGGCTCGAATGCTTCCGGCGATTCGGCCGACGTCTCGTCAGCAGGAGACGGGGACACTGCCTGGGGCGAAGCAACCGCCTCGGTCGGCGCCACAGCGACTGACGCGGGCTGACTCGCTGAGGTACTCCCCATCGCTACCCTTGCCGGGGCGCCACCGCCGCGATTGGCCCAGGCCCGATTCATCTCCGCGACGATCCGATCAGCCTCACCCCCGGAGCGGGCGGCAATCGCCTCGCGGCTTGGGACCACCAGGCTGAAGCCCGCGCGCATGGCGTTGATGTTGCCAGAGGGAAAGGCCTCAGGATTAGCCTCCACCAGAGAGACCATCATCTGGTTCATGCTGATGCCGCTGTCCGGACGCAGGCGTCCCGCAATGGCCCACAGGGTATCGCCGCTGCGCACCATGCTGGGATCGCCGCGGCGGGTGGGTGCCGCAGAGGGACGGGCCGCCGCGACCTGAGCCGGCGCAGCGTCCGCGGGTGGTGACGCCGAGGCGCTGACAGGCGCAGAAGCGAGGGACCGACTACCCACCACCAGGGCGGGCATTTGATCATAGTCCGGTGGGTCGAGCAGCAGGGTGACCTCGCGCAACTGCTGCCCTCCCGGCCAATCGAAGCGCAGCAGCAGATCCAACCAGGGTTCGCGCACCGGTCTCTCTGTGGTGAGGTCGACCACCAGGCGCCCCTGGCGCTGCTCCACCGCCAATCGGACACTGGCCGCCAGCGGGGTCCGAGGCAACCCAGCCGCGACGAAGGCGCGTTCATCGGCCACAGAGACGTTAAGCAAACCGGCCTGGATGCCCGCGGCATCGGTCAGCGGCAGAGTGGCACGCAACGGTGCGTTTAGCGTGGAGCGAACGTCTGCATCCCCAATCCCCAGGGCCAGCGCCAGAGGGCTCGCGGCGGAAAGCGAAAGCAGCATGGCGAGCGTCAGCTTGCGTTTCATGGAGGTCCCTTGCGTCCGTCGGCTGGGCCGCGCGTCAATCTCACGGTGCCGATGCCATATCGTAATGTCGTTATGGTACCTGTTTACCATATTTGCCGTCTCGACGCCCCTGGGCAGGGTGATGCCAGCCGTCATACCTTCAACGTAAGCTATTGATCCAGGGCCTGCGAATAAACGGCTCCCCTAATGCACAACGGGGCGTCTCCCAAAGGAGACGCCCCGTTTTCACTGGCCTCGCGGGATGATAGCGAGGCCGAGCACGGCGTTTTACTGCTCGCGCAGGATCTTGAGCATCCGCTTGAGCGGCTCCGCGGCACCCCACAGCAGCTGGTCGCCGACGCTGAAGGCGGAGAGGTACTCGCCGCCCATGGCCAGCTTGCGCAGGCGGCCCACCGGAACGGTAAGGGTGCCGGTCGCCGCGGCCGGCGTCAGGTCGCGGATGCTAGCTTCCTTGTCGTTCGGCACCACCTTGACCCAGTCGTTGTGCTTCGCCAGGCGGTCCTCGATCTCGTCGAGGGGTACATTCTTCTTCAGCTTGATGGTGAAGGCCTGACTATGAGAGCGCATGGCGCCGATGCGAACGCAGAGGCCATCGATGGGAATAGGATTGTCCTGCAGGCCGAGGATCTTGTTGGTCTCCACGGTGCCCTTCCACTCTTCCTTGCTCTGGCCGTTGTCGCGCTTGACATCGATCCACGGCAGCAGGCTTCCGGCGAGCGGCGCGCCGAAATTTTCGGTGGGAAACTCGCCCGAGCGCATGGCCGCGGTGACCTTGCGGTCGATGTCGAGGATGGCACTGGCCGGGTCAGCGAGCTCATCGGCCACGCTGTCGCGCAGGCTGCCCATCTGGTTGAGCAGCTCGCGCATGTGCTTGGCACCGGAACCGGAGGCGGCCTGGTAGGTCATCGAGGTCATCCACTCGATCATGTCGGCCTCGAAAAGGCCACCCAGTCCCATCAGCATCAGGCTGACAGTACAGTTGCCGCCGACGAAGGTCTTGGCACCACTCGCGAGCTGGGCATCGATGACGTGACGGTTGACCGGGTCGAGAACGATGGTGGCCTCGTCTGTCATCCGCAGCGTGCTGGCGGCGTCTATCCAGTAGCCCTTCCAGCCGCCGCTGCGCAGGTCACCGTAGACCTTTTCGGTGTAGTCGCCGCCCTGGCAGGTGACGATGACGTCGAGCGCCTTGAGCGCGTCGAGGTCGAAGGCGTCCTTGAGAGGAGGCACGTCCACGCCGACGTCAGGGCCCGCCTGGCCGACCTGGGAAGTGGTGAAGAAGACGGGCTCGATGCCGTTGAAATCCCCGTCCTCCATCATGCGCTGGACCAGTACCGAACCGACCATGCCGCGCCAACCGACGAAACCGACTTTCAACATGTGACGTCCTCCAATAATCGAATGTGGGACACATTATATAGAAACAAGGCCCGCCTCGCAGGCGGGCCCCGAATACTCTGTGGGCAAGACGTCTTTCCGCATCGCAGCCGGCGAAGTCAGAGCGCTTCGAAGGCCGCCAGCACCGCGTCGCCCATCGCCGCGGTAGAGACAGTGCGGGTGCCCGCGGAGGCAATATCGGCGGTCCTCAGCCCCTCGTCCAGCACCTTGCCCACGGCTTCTTCGATACGGTTTGCCAGCATCGGCTCATCCAGAGAATAGCGCAGCATCATGGCCACCGAGAGGATGGTCGCCAGCGGGTTGGCGATGCCCTGGCCCGCGATGTCCGGGGCGCTGCCGTGGCAGGGCTCGTACATACCTTGGCCGCTCTCGTTGAGCGAAGCCGACGGCAGCATGCCGATGGACCCAGTGAGCATCGCGGCAGCATCGGAAAGGATGTCGCCGAACATGTTGCCGGTGACCATGACATCGAACTGCTTGGGCGCCCGCACCAGCTGCATGGCGGCGTTGTCAACGTACATGTGGGAGAGCTCGACGTCGGGGTACTCCGGCGCCAGCCGCTCCATTACCTCGCGCCACAGGATGGTGACCTCGAGGACGTTGGCCTTGTCGACGGAGCAGAGCTTCTTGCCACGCTTTTGCGCCATCTCGAAGGCGACGCGGCCGATGCGCTCGATCTCGCTCTCGGTGTAGACGTAGGTGTTGAAGCCGACCCTCTCGCCGTTGCGCTCCTCGATGCCGCGGGGCTGGCCGAAGTAGATGCCGCCGGTCAGCTCGCGCACGATCATGATGTCGAGGCCGGCCACCAGCTCCGGCTTGAGGCTCGAGGCGTCGGCCAGCTGCGGGTAGGTGATGGCCGGGCGCAGGTTGCCGAAGAGCCCCAGGTTCTTGCGCAGGCCGAGCAGGCCCTTCTCGGGGCGCTTGGTGAGATCCTCGAGGATGTCCCACTTGGGGCCGCCCACGGCACCCAGCAGGATGGCCCGAGCGGCCTTGGCCTTCTCCAGGGTCTCGGCGGGCAGCGGGTCGCCGTGGGCGTCATAGGCGCTGCCGCCGACCAGCCCTTCTTCCACCTCGACGTCCAGGCCGCGGGCCTGACAGGCCGCCAGGATACGGCTGGCCTGGGCGGTAATCTCGGGGCCGATGCCGTCACCCGGCAGTACCAGAATCTTCTGAGTCATTGCTTCGTCCTTGTTCAAGCCCTTGTTCAGGCAGAGTCGCGGAACAGCCAGGGGCGCGCGACGCGGTGCTTGGCCTCGAAGACGCGGATGGCATCTTCGTCCTGCAGGGTGATACCGATATCGTCGAGGCCGTTCAGCAAGCAGTGCTTGCGGAAGTCGTCTACCTCGAACTCGAGGATCTCGCCGGAGGGCGTGGTAACGCGCTGGCTCTCGAGATCCACATCGAGCCGATATCCCTCCCTGGCCTCTGACTCGGCAAACAGACGGTCGATGGTCTCCTCGGGAAGAGTGACCAGCAGCAGACCGTTCTTGAAGGCGTTGTTGTAGAAGATATCGGCAAAGCTCGGTGCGATCACTACCCGGAAGCCAAAGTCTTCCAGTGCCCAGGGGGCGTGCTCGCGGGAGCTGCCACAGCCGAAATTGCGTCGGGTCAGCAGGACGCTGGCCCCCTGATAGCGCGGCTGATTGAGCACGAAGTCGGGGTTGAGAGGACGATGAGTGCAGTCCTGGCCCGGATAGCCCTCGTCGAGGTAGCGCAGCTCATCGAACAGGTTGACGCCGAAGCCGGTGCGCTTGATCGACTTCAGAAACTGCTTGGGAATGATCAGATCGGTGTCGACGTTGGCTCGATCGAGGGGCGCGACGAGACCTTGGGTGCGTTCGAACTGGTTCATGATTCAGGCCTCCTCGGCGATGCTGGTTGTCTCGAGACCACGGACGTCCACGAAGTGGCCGGCAATGGCGGCGGC
>JAIVHL010000170.1:5103-13577 GCA_020201075.1 Halomonas sp.
CCCTGCCGGCCCTCGAAGTTGCGGTTGGAGGTGGAGGCGCAGTGCTCGCCGGCGCCGAGCTTGTCGGCGTTCATGGCCAGACACATGGAGCAGCCCGGCTCGCGCCACTCGAAGCCCGCCTCGGTGAAGATCCGATCCAGGCCCTCGGCCTCCGCCATGCGCTTCACCAGGCCAGAACCCGGCACCACCATGGCCAGCGTGATGGAATCTGCCACCTTCTTGCCGCGAGCGACCTTGGCCGCTTCGCGCAGATCCTCGATGCGCGAGTTGGTGCAGGAACCGATAAAGACCTTGTCGAGACGGATATCGGTGATCTTTTGCTTCGGGGCGAGCCCCATGTACTCAAGCGCCCGGGTGTAGCCGCTGCGCAGGGTGTCATCGTTCTGCTCGGCCGGGTCGGGCACCTCGCCGGAAATGCCGGTGACCATCTCGGGGCTGGTGCCCCAGGAGACCTGCGGCTCGATCTCGGCGGCATCGAGCACCACCACCTTGTCGAACTCGGCGTCGTCGTCGGAGACCAGTCCGCGCCAGTCGGCCACGGCGGCCTGCCACTGCTCACCCGTCGGCGCGAAGGGGCGCTCGGCGAGATAGTCGATGGTGGTGTCGTCCACGGCGATCAGACCGACCCGGGCGCCGGCCTCGATGGCCATGTTACACACCGTCATGCGGCCTTCCATGGAAAGACTCTGAATGGTACTGCCGGCAAACTCGATAGCGCAGCCGGTGCCGCCGGCGGTGCCGATTCGACCGATGATCGCCAGCACCACATCCTTTGCGGTGACGCCCACGCCGAGCTCTCCCTCGACGCGCACCTGCATGTTCTTCATCTTTTGAGCCAGCAGGCACTGGGTGGCCATCACGTGCTCCACCTCGGAGGTGCCGATGCCGTGGGCCAGGGCCGCGAAGGCGCCGTGGGTGGCGGTGTGGGAGTCGCCACAGACCACGGTCATGCCCGGCAGGGTAGCGCCCTGCTCCGGCCCCACCACATGAACGATGCCCTGACGCGGGTCGTTGATCTTGAACTCCTCGATGCCGAACTCGACGCAGTTATCGTCGAGGGTCTGCACCTGAATCAGCGACACCGGATCCTTGATTCCGGCATTGCCCTCGGCGCGCTCCTTGAGCGTGGTGGGCACGTTGTGATCCGGCGTCGCGAGGTTGGCATCGAGACGCCACGGCTTGCGACCCGCCAGGCGCAGGCCCTCAAAGGCCTGGGGCGAGGTCACTTCGTGGAGCAGCTGGCGGTCGATGTAGATCAGCGCGGTGCCATCATCGCGCTCCTTGACGAGGTGCTGTGACCACAGCTTATCGTAGAGTGTCTGGCCTGCCATATCGTTCTCCCGGGCCCTCGGCCCTTAATAGCGCGTTCATAATTTATACAGTGTCCGGGGACTCGCCCATAAAATCAATTCATGTTATTTATGGATTGCATTCCCAAAAGGAATGGAATGTCAGCTGATCCGCATTGCTCGTTGAGATGGCTGGAATTTAGCAGGAGCTGGTTTTTGTGGGAGCTGGGCTCCGCCCGGCGAATGGAGACCGAAGGGCTCCTGGGCGGTATGCACCAACGCCGGCAACACCGCCGGGGCGCCTGCGGCGCCATTCGCCCGGCGGAGCCGATCTCCCACCAGTGGATGAAAGCCTCAGTAACACACCCATTCGCTAGGCGGAGCCGATCTCCCACCAGTCTTTTCAAGTGTAAGCTTATCTAACGCCAGTCACGGAGACGCCATGGATACCCAGAGCCTGCAGGCCTTCCTGGCCGTGGCCGAAAGCGGCAGCTTTTCTCGCGCTGCGGAGCAACTGCACCTGACCCAGCCGGCAGTGAGCAAGCGCATCGCCGTCCTTGAGAACCAGATCGACGCACGGCTGTTCGATCGCATCGGTCGAGGCATCAGCCTGACCGAAGCGGGGCGCTTGCTGCTGCCCCGGGCGCGGCAGATTCTGGTGATGGTGGACGATAGCCGACGAGCGCTGGGCAACTTGGAAGGCAGTGTGGGCGGCAGCCTGACGCTGGCCACCAGCCACCATATCGGCCTGCACCGACTGCCGCCGCTGCTCAAGGCCTACACCCGGGCGCATCCCGAGGTGCGCCTGGACCTGCATTTCCTGGATTCCGAGGAGGCCTACCAGGGGGTGCTCGATGGCTCCCTGGAGATCGCCGTGGTGACGCTCGCCCCCCACCCCGACCCTCACCTAGAGGTGGAACCGTTGTGGGTCGACCGCCTGGGCTTCGTCTGCGCTCACGACCACCCACTGGCCTCCCGAGGTCGGCTAGACCTGCATGAACTTTGCGAGTTCGACGCCGTGCTACCCGGCCCGCTGACCTTCACCCGGGGCCTGATCGAGGCGCGTTTCGCCGCGGCCGGCCTGCGCCTGCCGGTGGCGCTCTCCACCAACTATCTGGAAACCCTGAAAATGATGACGGCAATCGGCCTGGGCTGGAGCCTGCTGCCGGAGCGCCTGGTGGCGGGCGAGCTTCACGAGCTGACCATCGACCATCCGCCGATCCACCGTCCGCTGGGCTATATCGTCCATCGCAGCCGCACTCTCTCCAATGCCGCCCGCGCCATGCTGGCAATGCTCGAGGCGGCCCGGGAGCCTTTCGCCAGGGCAGCGGGGCGGTAACTTCGTTAGACTGCTCAACGTCTTCGCTAAGAGTGCGCTTCCGTGTCGCCGCCACCCATCTCGCCGTCAGCCACCTCGCCGCCACCTTCCTCACCGATAGCGCCTCGCCAGGCCTTCGCCGGCGGCCTGATCCTGCTTGGGCTGGCCCTGCAGGTGCTGCGCCTGGCGGGCCTGCCGCTTGCCCTGCCGGCGGTCAGCTACGCCTTCTGGCTGGCCGTGCTGCTGCTGTGGCCAGACCTGAAACGCGGTAATCGTCGCCAGGCCGGCATCCTGGCGGGGCTAGGTCTAGTCCTGGCAGTTGTCGCGGCCCTGGGCTTCGGCGCCGAGATCGCTTGGCATCGGCTGCTAGACGGCAACAGCTACGTGGTGGCCATGCTGGTGGGGGTGAGCTTCATCGGCCTGATCGGCACCTACCGGGGGCATGCCGCGCCTCCCGGCAGCGCCGTGACCGGGCGGCGTGGCACCGCCGGCACCTGGCTGGGCGTGCACCTGCTCGGCGCCATCCTCAACCTCTCTACGGTGTTCATGGTGGGGGATCGGCTGAGGCGTCACGGCGAGCTGAGTCTGCCGCAGCTGCTGGCCCTCAACCGCGGGCTCTCCAGCGCGGCGCTGTGGTCGCCCTTCTTCGCCTCCATGGGCGTGGTAATGACCCTGGCGCCTGAGATGCGCTACACGACGATCCTGGTCCTTGGCCTGCCGTTGGGGATGCTGGCAGGCACCCTCTCGCTGCTGGACCTGTCACGGCGCTTCGACCTCTCCCACGTTGCCGGCTACTCGCTCTCGCCGAAGAGCCTGCTGATGCCGGTGGGCATGGCGGCCCTGGTGCTGCTTTTCCACTACGGCCTGACGCCGGGGCTCTCCATCGTCAGCATCATTACCTTCCTACTGCCAGCGGTGGCGCTGACGAGCAACTTGCCCCAGGGGCCGCGCTGGACCCTGCGGCGGGTGCGCAGCCACACACTGGAGCGGCTGCCCGCCATGCGCGGCGAGATCTCGCTGTTCCTCTGCGCCGGCCTGTTGACCCAGGGGCTATCGGCCTTGATCGGCGCCGCCACCGGCAACCAATGGACGCTGTTCGCCCACTTCGGCGCGCCCCAGGCGGTGGCCAGCTTCCTGGCCATCGTGGCAAGCGCCGTCATTGGGCTGCATCCGATCATTGGCGTTTCGGTGCTGGCCTCGATGCTGGAGCTAAGCGGCGATCGTCAGACCCTGTTCGCCTTCGTAGCGCTGGCCTCCTGGGCGGTAGGCACCAGCGTCGGCCCGCTCTCCGGCATCAACCTTTCCCTGCAGGGACGCTACGGCGTCAGCGGCGCCGTCATGATGCGCCAGAACCTGGGCTATGCTGGCGCACTCTCCGCTGTGGTGGTGGCAGCCATCGTGGGGCTGGATACTTGGCTCTAGCCCACTACATCGACGCCATCGACGCCCGCTTGAAGTAGCGGTGACCGCACTGATGGCAGGGGTCGATGCGCGTCAGCTCGGGCAGCTCCACCTCGGCGCCACAGTGAACGCAGGCCATGCGGCCGGGCACCGCCATTTCACCTTCGCAGTAGTCCGCCTGGGCCGCTTCCAGGTCCTCCTCGAAGCGCTCGCGATCGACCACGCTACGGTCGGCGATGGAGAGCAGTGACTCGCTGACCTTGCGCGATAGTGCCGAGAGGTCGATGCCGAGCCATGCTGCCACTCCCTCGCCTCCGGCACTCAGGTAGCGGCGCATGTCCTTGAGGTCCCGCTCCACCCAGGCGCGCAGCAGCGACAGTTCATCCTTGGTGAACTCCTCGAGCTCTGACTCAAACTCCACGGCCTCATCAAGCTCCTGCTGCAGGTTCTCCCATGTCAGCTCCTGGGCTCCCTCGCGGAGGCGTTCAAGCATGCGCTCGTAGCCGTCGCGCAGGCGGTTGTCCCGATGGGATTGCGGCGATTCGCTCATGTTCTGATCCTTTTCCTGCGGTGGGCATGCTCGGCCGGGCGTAGCCGGGCCGGGCCGTGCTGGGGTATCCTTACTTACCATTTAGACGACTTCCTGCCGGCAGTTCAACGTCTTGTCGCCATACTGGCCCCAGGACATGACGCCGGACAAGCCACGATCGCGCGTTACCACCGGTTGGCGCGCCAACTTGCAAGGTATCCACAGACAGCGATGGACGCACAGTACAAGCCCCAAGAGATCGAACGCGACACCCAGCAGTTCTGGGACAAGCACCAGTGCTTCAAGGCGATGGAAGATGCCAGTCGCGAGAAGTTCTACTGCCTGTCGATGTTCCCTTATCCCAGCGGCAAGCTGCACATGGGGCATGTGCGCAATTACACCATCGGCGACGTGGTCTCGCGCTACCAGCGCATGCAGGGCAAAAATGTGCTGCAGCCCATGGGTTGGGACGCCTTCGGCATGCCGGCCGAGAACGCCGCGATCCAGAACCGAGTGCCGCCCGCCAAGTGGACCTTCGACAACATCGACTACATGCGAGCGCAGCTCAAGGCGCTGGGCTTTGCCTATGACTGGAGCCGCGAATTCGCCACCTGTGATGTGAGCTACTACCGCTGGGAGCAGTGGTTCTTCACCAAGCTGGTGGAGAAGGGGCTCGTCTACAAGAAGATGTCCACGGTCAACTGGGACCCGGTGGACCAGACCGTGCTGGCCAACGAGCAGGTGATCGATGGCCGCGGCTGGCGCTCGGGTGCGCTGGTCGAGCGCAAGGAAATCCCGCTGTGGTTCCTGCGCATCACCGACTACGCCGAGGAACTGCTGGCCGATCTGGACACCATCGAGTGGCCGGAGCAGGTCAAGACCATGCAGCGCAACTGGATCGGCAAGTCTCGCGGCGTGGAAATGTCGTTCGACATCAAGGGCCCCAATGGCGCTCCCGGCGAGCCGCTGTCGGTCTACACCACCCGCCCCGATACCCTGGTGGGCGTCACCTACATGGCGGTGGCCGCCGGCCACCCGCTGGCCAAGGCGGCCGCCGCGGACAACGCGGCGCTTGCCGCTTTCTGCGATGAGTGCACCCGAGGCGGAACCTCCGAGGCCGAGCTGGCCACCCGCGAAAAGAAGGGCATGCCCACCGGCCACGTGGCCGTGAATCCCCTCACCGGCCGCGAGGTGCCGGTCTACGTCGCGAACTTCGTGCTGATGGAGTTCGGCACCGGCGCCGTGATGGCCGTGCCCGGCCACGACCAGCGCGACTGGGAGTTCGCCACCAAATACGGCATTCCCATCGAGGCGGTTATCAGTGACGAGAACGGCCAGGCGCCGGATCTCTCCGAAGGTGCCTACACCGAGTACGGCCCCCTGATCCACTCCGGAAAATTCGACGGTCTGGACTTCGAGGCGGCCTTCGATGCCATCGCCGACAAGCTCATCGAGTTGGGCCGCGGCGAGGTCAAGACCCACTATCGTCTGCGGGACTGGGGCGTCGCCCGCCAGCGCTACTGGGGCGCGCCGATCCCGGTCAAGTACGGCCCGGAGGGGCAGACGGTGGCGCTCTCGGATGAGGAACTGCCGGTCGCCCTGCCCATGGAGGTCACCGTGGATGCCTCCGGCTCGCCGCTCAAGCGGATGCCGGCGTTCAGCGATCTGGGCGAGGGCTGGACCCGCGAGACGGACACCTTCGACACCTTCATGGAGTCCTCCTGGTACTTCGCGCGCTTCTGCTGCGCCGACAATCAGGAGGCGATGCTCGACGAGCGCGCCGACTACTGGCTGCCGGTGGATCTCTATATCGGCGGCATCGAGCACGCCATCCTCCACCTGCTCTACGCGCGCTTCTTCACCAAGCTGATGCGCGACATGGGCCTGGTCAACGTCGACGAGCCCTTCCAGCGCCTGCTTACCCAGGGCATGGTGATCGCCGAGACCTACTATCGCGAGACCGCGAACGGCGGCAAGCAGTGGTTCAACCCTGCCGACGTCGAGGTCAAGCGCGACGACAAGGGCCGCCCGCTCAGCGCCGTGCTGGTCGAGGACGGAGCGCCGGTGGTGATGGGTGGCATCGAGAAGATGTCCAAGTCGAAGAACAACGGCGTCGACCCTCAGTCGATGATCGACCGCTTCGGCGCCGACACCGTGCGTCTGTTCATGATGTTCGCTGCACCGCCGGAGCAATCTCTGGAGTGGTCCGACTCCGGCGTCGAGGGGGCCAGCCGTTTCCTCAAGCGCCTGTGGCGCATGGTGTCTGACCACCTCGAGGGCGAACGCCTGGCAGGCGGCAAGCCGGCCAGCCTCGACGTCGAGGCGCTGACCGAGACGTTGACTGAGCCCCAGCGCGAACTGCGCCGCAAGACCCATGAGACGATCGCCAAGGCCAGCGACGACATCGGACGACGCACCACCTTCAACACCGCTATCGCTGCGGTGATGGAACTGACCAACGCCATCGGCCGCTTCCCGCAGACAGGCAACGACGCCTCTGCCCAGCACTCGGCGCAGCACTCTGCAAAGGACATGGCCGTGGCCCGCGAGGCGGTGGAAGCCTGCGTGCTGCTGCTCGCCCCCATCGTGCCCCATGCCTGCCACGTTCTGTGGCAAGAACTGGGTCATGAAGAGGCCGTTATCGATGCTACCTGGCCGGCAGTGGACCAATCGGCGCTGACCCGTGACACCATCGAGCTGGTGGTGCAGGTCAACGGCAAGCTTCGCGCCCGCATCGAGGTGGCGGCCGACGCCGACAAGGCCACCGCAGAGGCCGCGGCACTCGACGCTGAGAACGTGCAACGTCATCTGGAAGGCAAGACAGTACGCAAGGTGATCGTGGTACCCGGCAAGCTGGTCAATATCGTGGTGGGCTGAGCCCCCGGGTTCATGGAATAACCGCAAAGGGAGTGATCCATGCAGCGACGCACCTTTTTCACCTTGGGCCTGGCCAGCATCGCCGGCCTTGCACTTTCTGGCTGCGGCTTTCGGCTGCGCGGCTTCGATGAGACCGCCACGGCGATCGACGAGCTGGCCCTGACCGGCCCGGACAGCGAGCTCTCACGGCTCGTCCGCGAACGGCTCGAAGCCAGTGGCACCCGCTTACACGACGGCGCCGACCGGGTGCTCAACCTGGGGCAGGTCGACGTGCAGCGACGCAACCTCAGCGTGCTCGACTCGGGACCTCGCGATGAGGAGATGGTGCTACGTGCGCCCTTCTCGGTGCAGCGCCGCGGCGACGGCGCCTACCTGCTCGATCAGCAGCAGTTGGAGGTTTCCACTCGTTACACGGTCAGCGACGCCAACCTGCTGACTCAGGAAGACCTTCGCGAAGAGGCTCAACGTCAGCTGCGCGAGGCGGCCGTACGCCAGCTTCTCGACCGGCTGCACAGCCTCCCGCGCTAAACCAGAAGGCCCACAAGGCTTGAGCCACTTGTGGTAGCTGGGCTCCGCCCGGCGAATGGCTGAGTTGCCAAGGCTTGGGCCCACTGGTGGAAGGCTTGGATCCACTGGTGGAAGGCTTGGGTCCACTGGTGGAAGGCTTGGGTCCACTGGTGGAAGGCTTGGGTCCACTGGTGGGAGGCTTGGGTCCACTGGTGGGAGCTTGGCTCCGCCCGGCGAATGGCGGCGAAGCCGCCCGGCGGTGTTACTGGCTCATGCTGTGGCCTCAGCCTATTCGCCCCGCAGAGCGTGGCTCCCACCAGAAGGAACAGCCTCAGTGGTAGCTGGATAATCACCAGAGGAAACAGCCTCAGTGGTAGCTGGATAACCACCAGAAGGAACAGCCTCAGTGGTAGCTGGATAATCACCAGAGGAAACAGCCTCAGTGGTAGCTGGATAATCACCAGAGGAAACAGCCTCAGTGGTAGCTGGATAATCACCAGAGGAAACAGCCTCGGTGGTAGCTGGATAACCACCAGAAGGAACAGCCTCAGTG
>JAIVHL010000035.1 GCA_020201075.1 Halomonas sp.
TCATCACTGTGCCATCCCATTTTTTCCTCGCCATTGGCATAGCGGTTGAGCAGCACGCTGTTGAAGCGTCCCGCGACGCCGACGGTAGGCAGGGCGTTCACCACCCGATCCCTGAGGTCTGCCACGGCGGGATGCCAGGGCTCCGGGTGGAAATCTCGGCCCGAATAGCGATAGCTGGCTTCGAGGTCGCCCATCCATACCTGGCTGCGTGGAATGGAGTGCTCCCGGCCGTACAGACGCAGTGTGGGGCGCTGCCAGGGAAGCTCGGCATCGAGGATGGCAAGTAGCCGGGCGGCAGCTGGTTCTCCCAGCAGGGGAGCCGCAAGCCACAACGGCGGGTCGGGCAACAGAGTCTCGGTCGGCATCCCTCAAGGATGCCATGCGCAAGCCGGTTCGGCGAGCATCACCTGAAGACAGTCGCGCATGTATATCCCCGCTGCGTGGCGCACTCCTCTTGGGCCCTGTCACGAAACAACAGTGGACAAATGCGATGACACTCCGGCAACTCCGGAGTGACGGTTGCATGACGCGGATCAGCGCAGGACGCGACGAGGGTCGACGGGCTTGCCGCCGTGGCGCAGGTCAAACAGCAGGTCGTAGCGCTCGCTTGCGCTACTGAAGCCGACCTCGCACACCGGAGTGCCGCGATTGACTCGGTCACCGTTGGCGACCAGTGGCGCTTCGCAGAGGGCGTAGACACTCTGCAGGTTGTCGGCGTGATGGACGATCACCACCTGGCCAAGCTGGCGCATGCTGTCGGCGAAGCGTACGTCGCCATCGGCGACCGCGCGGGCCTGGGCGCCGCGATTGGTGGCCAACAGCATCGGCTGCAGGGTGCCGCGGTCATCGGCGCCGAAGGCGCGCACGATGCGGTAGTCTTCTAGCGGCCAGGGCCAGTTGCGAGCCGAGCGGGGCAGGTCGCCAGGGTCGGGAAGGCTGGTTCGGGCTGGCGGCGATGCGCTGCTCCCACTCCCGTTGGTTGCGCGACTGGCGATGGCAGCGCCGCCCGAGAGCGGCACCTGAATCACCTGTCCAACCCTCAGGTCGGTGGGGACGACACCGGGGTTGGCGGACTGGATGCGCGAGGAGCGAGTGCCGAAGCGCCGAGCGATGTTCGTAAAGGTGTCGCCGGGGCGCACCTGGTAGCGATAGGGCCCGCCGGAAGGGGCGCGCTCCTGCTGGGTCGGCATGAGGAGTCGCTGGCCCACGGCGAGACGCCTCGAGTCTGCATCGGGATTGAAGCGCTGCAGGCGTTCCAAGGGTACGCCACCGCGTCGGGCGATCTCCCCCAGGGTATCGCCGCGCTGAACCACCACCCAGCCGCCGCTTTCTGCGCCGCTGGTTGTGCTAGCGCTGGGGGGGGCGTCGGGCGGTGAGGCACAGCCGACAAGCACCAGCAGCGTTACCACCAGCGCGAGAGTGAGTCGTCCTTTTCCTGCCACAGGGCGTTGAGCCATGAATGGAAGCGTTCCTTGTAGTTCGGATCGTCGTAGTCCCCCTCGAGCATCCACGCGGGAATCTCGATACGCCTGGCCACCAGGACGATGCCCTGCTCCCGGCCGCAAAGGAAGCCCCAGAAGGTGGGGTCGGGATTCTCGTAATG
This sequence comes from Halomonas sp., assembly GCA_020201075.1. Classification (GTDB taxonomy): domain Bacteria; phylum Pseudomonadota; class Gammaproteobacteria; order Pseudomonadales; family Halomonadaceae; genus Halomonas. The sequence continues at coordinate 1,604 of JAIVHL010000035.1, forward strand.
CAGCGTTACATCGATGATACCACCGAGCCGGTCACCGAGCAGGTTCAGCACCTGGGCGATGCCGCCAGCCCTGGGGCGCAACAGGTGTGTGTAGGGAGAACGTTGGGCGGCATGCTTGGCCGGCGTGAAGCGGGTTCCCTCGACGAAGTTGTAGATGGCGATGGGCCGCTCTCGAGCATGGCGACACATGCGCTCGGTGGCCTCGCGGTCTCGGCGAGCCAGGTGGGGGTGACGCTCCCGCTGCTCCGCGCTGAGGCGGCGCAGCATCGGAAACTCCATGGCCCAGAACGCCAGGCCGACGATGGGGACCCAGATCAGCTGGCGCTTGACGAAGAAGTGCGGCATGGGAATGCGCCGATGCAGGCCAAAGAAGAGGACAAAGATATCGCTCCAGCTGCGGTGGTTAGAAAGCACCAGCCACCACTGGTCTGGAGAGAGGCCCTCAGGAAGGTGCACCGTCAGTTGGGGCTGCAGCCAGTGACGCATCCACCAGACATTACTGCCTGCCCAGTTGAGCGCCACCCGGTTGAGTCCCTTGAGCACTCGGCGGCGCAGTTTCCGACTGGGGGTGACCAGCTTGACCAGGGTCAATAGGATCAGCGGGATGCCCCAGAGAAAAGTGGTCAGGAAAAGCAGCAGGATGCTGACGAGCCCCTTGAAGATCGGCATGCGTCTCTCCCTATTGCATGGGCTGGGGTGGCGCTGTCACCCGGGGCAGCAATGCTAAAGGATCGTTGCGCGCCTGCCCAGCGCTTCAGCTTACGCTGGCAGACTCCCCTCGGGTGCCTCGATGGTTTCTATCAGTACCTGGCGAAGAGCCACGGCAGCGGCGGACAGCCCCCCGTGGGAGAGCATGCCGACGGCGTGCTCAATGGCCGGGTCATCCAGCGGCAGGCAGCGGGCGCCGAGCTCTTCCATCTGCTTAGCGCACAGCGATGGTACCGCGCTGACCCCTAGACCGCTGGCTACCATGCGCCCTACGGTGGCCAGCTGATGGCTCTCGAAGGCGGCTGTCAAGCGAATGCCACGTTTGCCGATCTGTTGCTCGAGCAACCTGCGCACCATGGAGGGGCGTTGAAGCGCGATAAAGTCATGCGTCAGCAGCAGTTCCCAGCTGAGCCTAGCCTGGCGGGCCAACAGTGAATTGGGCGGTACCACGGCCACGAAGCGGTCGATGAACAGCGCCGTAAAGGTGAGGCTGCCCGACGCCTCTGGTTCGAAGGCGACGCCCAGTTCTACCTGCCGATCGCGCACCATGTCGATGACCTGCTCGTTGATCACGTCGTGAACCGTGACGTTGATCCGCGGATGACGGCTGCGGAAAGCCATTAGCGCCGGGGGCAGCAGGTTGCTGGCAAACGACGGCATGGCGGCAACCGACAGGCGTCCCAGCTGAAGAGTAAAGCGCTGGCGCATCAACTCTTCGGTGTTGTCCCACTCCGCTAACAGGCGCTTGGCGAGGGGTACGAAGGATTCCCCTTCCGGGGTGAGGCGAACGCTGCGGGTGGTGCGGATCAGCAGGCGTCCGCCGAGGCTCTCCTCGAGTCCCTTGATGGCCAGGCTCAGCGCCGGCTGGGAGAGATGCAGCCGCTCGCAGGCCTGGGTGAAACTCAGGGTCTGGGCCACGGCGAGAAAGGCGCGGAGCTGTTTGACGGTCATTCCATGCCACCAAGGTCTAATTTATGAGCTATTTAAATCAATCAATAAAAAAAACAAACTTAACAAATATATTACCACGGTCAACACTAGTGAATTGTGGTTTCAGGACCGTCTATCTTTCACTGCGTGGTAGGGTCACGAGATCACCTGTTATTTGTCAGCAATGCTCCACCCACCGTTAGTTTTTTCACCCATCTTTTCACAACAACATGAGGCGCCACCTACTATGGCCGGATTCGACAAGCGCGTTAATTCCTATGAAGAGGCGATGGCAGGCATCGAGAGCGGCATGACCGTCGTTGCCGGTGGCTTCGGCCTCTGCGGCATCCCCGAGAACCTGATCGGCGAGATTAAGCGCCTCGGCGTCAAGGACCTCACCGTGATCTCCAACAACTGCGGCGTGGACGGCTTCGGGCTTGGCCTGCTGCTGGAAGACAAGCAGATCTCGCGCTTCTTTGCCTCCTACGTGGGCGAGAACGCTCTGTTCGAGCAGCAGATGCTCAACGATGAGATTGAGGTGATCCTGACACCCCAGGGCACCCTGGCCGAGAAGATGCGCGCCGGTGGCGCGGGCATCCCTGCCTTCTACACGGCCACCGGCTACGGTACGCCGATCGGTGATGGCAAGGAGGTGCGCGAGTTCAACGGCCGCCACTACATTCTCGAGGAGGCCTTCCACGCCGACTTCGCCATTGTCAAGGGCTGGAAGGCCGACCGTTACGGCAACGTGGTTTACCGCGATACCGCCCAGAATTTCAACCCGCTGGCCGCCACCTGCGGCAAGATCACCGTGGTGGAAGTGGAGGAGATCGTCGAGCCGGGCGAGCTGAGCCCCGACCAGATCCACACCCCGGGCATCTACGTCGATCGCATCATCCAGGGCAGCTTCGAGAAGCGTATCGAGAAGCGCACCGTCCGCGAGGCTTGAGGCCGTAGCGATTCGATGACTGCCGGCCCGGTCGGCGCTTAACCCTGAGCTTCTCCCCCGAAGCTGTTATATCGAACAACGAGGCAACAAGATGGCACTTACTCGCGAACAGATGGCAATGCGCGTGGCGCGCGAACTCGAGGACGGCTTCTACGTCAACCTGGGCATCGGCATCCCGACCCTGGTGGCGAACTACATTCCGGACGGCATCGACGTGATGCTGCAGTCTGAGAATGGCCTGCTCGGCATGGGGCGTTTCCCCACCGAGGAGGAGGTCGACGCCGACATGATCAACGCCGGCAAGCAGACGGTTACCGCGCGTCCCGGCGCGGCGATCTTCAGCTCGGCCGAATCCTTCGCCATGATCCGCGGTGGCCATGTGGATTTGACCGTGCTGGGCGCCTTCGAGGTCGACCAGAACGGCAACATCGCCTCCTGGATGGTCCCCGGCAAGCTGATCAAGGGCATGGGCGGCGCCATGGACCTGGTGGCCGGTGCCGAGAACATCATCTGCACCATGACCCACGCCTCCAAGCACGGCGAATCCAAGCTGCTCGAGAGCTGTAACCTGCCGCTGACCGGCGCCGGCTGTATCAATCGGGTGCTCACCGACCTGGCCTACCTGGAGATCAAGGACGGCGCCTTCCACCTCATGGAGCGCGCCCCCGGTGTTTCCGTCGAGGAGATTGTCGAGAAGACGGCCGGCAAGCTGGTCGTGCCCGATCACGTCCCGGAGATGACCTTCGACTGATCACATCTCATGTGAGTCTGTCCCATTGTGATTCTCGCCGGCCCGGACGTTTCTGCGTCCGGGCCGGCGTCGTTTGCAAGGACGGTCAGGCGATCTCGCAACGGGTGTGGTGAGGCAGCAGCAGCTCCACGGCGCGATCCTGGTCGGCGCTTACCGATTTCTGCACCAGCGCCAGTCCACCGATGTCGATGCGGTGTTCATCGCCATCGGCAAAAGGTAGGCGCTTGGAGCAGGCAGGATAGAAGCGGTAATCGATCAGTCCCGATACCGGAAAGATACCGTGGTGTCGGTCGCTGGTGCCGTCGAATCCGCGCTCAGACAGTCGCAAGTCAAAATGCTCCAGGGAGTCGCCGAGGCGCTGGCAGTCGAAGCCGGCATGGTGCAGACGCGGGCCATTGACAGCGAGCAGGGCGGCGAGGGGATGAGCCGCATGGAGCAGCTGGTAGGTGGACCAGTCAGGCATCGGCCAGGGTCGACCGCGGCACAGCAGATTCTGGCCGCGTCGGTCTGCCTCCGGCGCCAGGGCCATCAGGGATTCCAGACGCTGGCGGGGTAGTCGGGAAAGAGTGCCGAGCTGCAGTTCGGCCAGTACCAGCCAAGGACCGTCGTCGGGAGGGGAGAGAAGCGTCACCAGTAAGCCGCGGTCGGCCATGGCATGGCGGTTACCCGTTCGATAGCCAAGGCGAGACAGGCTGGGCAGTAGAGCATCCATGCACCATGGGCCGTGATTGAGTGTCAACAGCGCTAGGTACTCCGCCTGGGCGTCGATCGGCCAAAGGCGAAGAGCACCCAAATCCGGGTGCTGGTGTATATAGTCCAGCCACAGCTGCTGGACGAACTCTTCCCTCTGCATCGTTGGCTTCCCTTGTCATGGATGCTGCAGGGAAGTATAGGCAGATGACCTTTTAAGCCTTTCAACGCGGGATGACGTTTTCATCATCAGATGCTGCGCGCCGGCTCCAGCAGGCCGTGCTTTCGCACGTAGTGTTCGAATTCAGTGTAGCCTCCGATGGGGGTCTCATCGATGAAGACTTGCGGCACGGTATGCACCGGCTTGCCGATGGTTTTTTGAAGGTCGGCCTTGGTAATACCCTCCGCCTGAATATCCACATAGCGAAACCCTTCGATGGCGCCGGCTGCCTGCAACCGGGTGGCCAGGTCGTTGGCGAAGACACAGAAGGGACAGCCGGGGCGGCCGAATATGGCAACGAACATGCGAGCTCCTGATGAAATAATTGATTAACAACGCAGCATTGTGACGGATCCTCGGCAGGCTCGCCAATAGCCGAGATCAGAGGGCGCCATTGGTTGACCCTATGAGGGGTGGCAGGGCCTATGACCGCTCACCGGCATCGGCGCGGCACAGAAGATTGCCTAGCTCACGGTAGATGCCGGGGCTGGTGACAAGCAGGTTCTCGCCGTAGAGGTCCTCGGGATAGCCTCCCTGGCGATCTCGACGGCCAGGGCCAGGCGTTCGGCATCGGTCATAAGAAGCTCCATGGGTTTGTTGATAAGCGTTTTCCAGCATAGCAGGCCGGGCTGAAGCCCAGGGAGAGCGACGCTATACTTCGCCCCATTTTCCGAGGAGCCGCCCATGCATGCCCTGACCCCTGAGCAGTACGCCCGACTCCGTCGGCTGGCCGACGCCTGGACCCACGACCATCTGCGTGACGCCAAGGCATCCCCATGCTTCAACCCCCGGCTGGTTGCAGATGCGCTTTGCTTTCAGCGCCATGCCGATCCTCTGCTAGGCGAGCAACTGATCGGTGCCCTGGTAACGCCGGTGTCGCTGTGGCTGGTGACGGTGCCCGCCGACGAGCACGATGCGCCAGAGGAGGCAGGTACTCGGCACTGGCTGACCCTGCCATCGGGCGCTTACCCCCTGGAGAGGGTTCTGCTGGGTGAGAGAGAGTGGTGTAGACGGCGGGTACTGCTTGAGGATCTTTCGGATATTGCCAACCGTCAGGCGGCCAGTCGGCTTGCCCAGCAGCTAATGGAGCGGGTGATGATCGCCGATAAGGACGGCGAAGGTGGCGCCTGACGCGGCCCCGCCTTATGCTGTTTGCGCTGCATCATTGCCAGCACGAGTTTTCATCACAAGGAGTCCTTCATGACAGGATCTGCCACTTTTACCCCCCGCGTCGCGCTTGTGACCGGCACCACCAGCGGCATTGGCGAAGCGGTGGTTCGTCATTTCTGCGAGCTGGGCCATCAGGTGCTGGCTGTGGACTTCAATCCCGCTGGCGCCGAGGTGGCCGAGCGAGCCGGTGCGTCCTTCTTCGAGGCAGACCTCACCGACGGCGAGGCCTGCAAGGCTGCGGTGGCGGAGGCCATTCGCCGCTTCGGCCGAGTGGACATCCTGGTCAACAACGCCGGCATCCAGCACGTCGCGTCCATCGAGGAGTTTCCCGAGGCGAAGTGGCGCCAGATCATCGACCTAATGCTCACGGCGCCCTTCCTGCTCACCCAGGCCGCCTGGCCCTCCATGCGTGAGAACGGCTGGGGCAGGGTGATCAACATTGCCTCGGTGCACGCCCAGGTGGCCTCGCCCGGCAAGTCTGCCTATATCAGTGCCAAGCATGGCATGATCGGCCTGACCAAGACCGCGGCCCTCGAGGGTGGGGCCCAGGGAATCACCGCCAACGCCATCTGCCCGGCCTACGTGAAGACTCCACTGGTGGATAATCAGATTGCCGATCAGGCGAAGCTGCACGGCATGGAAGAGCAGGAGGTGATCGAGCAGATCATGCTCAAGAATGCCGCGGTGAAGCGCTTGATCGAACCGGTCGAAGTGGCCGAACTGGTCGCCTATCTGGCGTCGAATTCTGCCGGCGCCGTCACCGGGTCGAGCTGGAACATTGATCTGGGTTGGACGGCGCAGTAACCCGCTGACGGCCTAAGCGCAGTCAGCGCCGCACCGGCCTCTTCTGCAGCTTGCGCTGCAGGGTGCGTCGGTGCATCCCCAGTGCGCGAGCCGTGGCGGAAATGTTGCCGTCGTGCTCATGGAGCACCTTCTGGATGTGTTCCCAGGCGATACGGTTGATCGAAGGAGGTTGCTCTGCCACTCCGGTCTCCGGGTCTCCGGCTTCTTTGTCGAAGGCCGCCAGGATTTCGTCAGCGTCAGCCGGCTTGCACATGTAGTTCAGCGCCCCCAGCTTGATCGCCTCCACGGCGGTGGCAATGCTGGAGTAGCCGGTCAGCACCACGACTCGGCACTCTGGCACTATTTCCAATAGATCCGGCAGCAGCTTGAGGCCAGAGTCATGCTCAAGCTTCAGGTCCAGGGTAGCCAGCGTCGGTTTTTGCTGGTGCGCCAAGGCCAACGCCTGTTCGGCATCATGGGCCACCAGCACCTCGAAGCCGCGGCGGCGCATGGCTCGTTCCAGCACGTGGCAGAACATCTCGTCATCGTCGATGATCAGCAGCCGTTCGGCGTTGGCGTGATCTTGCATGGCATCCTCCTGTTTCCGGGTGACGGCTCAGCTGGCCGGATCACTACGCGGTAGCACCACTTCGGTCA
>JAIVHL010000116.1 GCA_020201075.1 Halomonas sp.
CTAGAAACAGAGCAAAAATATAACAGGGCCAAGCAACATCGCGCCTTTTTATGCGCTGGACCTCGCTTCGCTCGGCCGCTGTTGGCAACGATATGAGGGCGTTCTGACAGACCGCTTTTGGCCGCCAGGCAAACTTTAACCGATGCTAATGAAGGAGCTGAGGCACCACCTAGTTGAAGGTCGTACGTCAGTTTTTTCTCGCCGAATTCAGGTAGGAGGCCGGTGGAGCCGAGGCGTGCATAGCCACCGCCTCGCCTCCACTGAACCCCTTACTCGCCGGCCGTACCCGGGTCATCGACGCGCACGCGTACATAGGACCCCGGCGCCTCCTCGATAGCCGGGTATTCCTCGCTGCCGGGGTCGCGGGCGGGCACCTGGCCGCCGGCATGGCGCTTAAGCCACTTGCGCCACTCCGGCTACCAGGAGCCTTCGTGATGGGTGGCCGATTCCAGCCAGCGGTCGGGGTCGTTGGGCAGGTGGCCGTAGCTCCAGTAGCCGTACTTCCCTGAGTCGGCCGGATTGATGACGCCCGCGATATGGCCGGAGCCCCCGAGGATGAAGCGGGGGCGGCCGCCCAGCAGGTGGGCACCGCGATAGCTGGATTGCCAGGGGGCGATATGGTCCTTCTCGGTGGCCACGAAGAACGCGGGGATGTTCACCTTGCCCAGATCGATGGCTTCCCCCGCCAGGGTAATGCCCCCGGGTTCGGCAAGGCGGTTATTCAGGTACATGTTGCGCAGGTAGAAGCTCTGCATGCGCCGTGGCATGCGGGTGGAGTCGGAGTTCCAGTAGAGCAGGTCGAAGGCCTTTGGCTCCTTGCCGAGCAGGTAGTTGTTGATCACGAAGCCCCAGATCAGATCGGCGGACTGCAGCAGGTTGAAGGCGTTGGCCAGGTGCGTGCCCTCCAGGTAGCCGCGCTGGGCCATGTGGTGCTCCATGTAGCGGACCTGCTCCTCGTCGATGAACACTTCCAGCGGCCCCACCTCGCTGAAGTCGAGCAGGGTGGTGAAGAAGGTGGCACTGTGCACCCGCTTATCCTCCCGGGCGGCCTGATGCGCCAGAGTGCTGGCCAGCAGGGTGCCGCCGATGCAGTAGCCGATGGTGTTGAGCGTCTCCTCGCCGGTGATCTCACCCACCACGTCCATGGCCTTGAGGGTGCCCCGGGTGAGGTAGTCGTCGAAGGCCACCTCGGCGTAGCTCTCGTCTGGATTGACCCACGAGATGATGAAGACCGTTATTCCCTGGTCCACGGCCCAGCGGATGAACGAGCGCTTCGGGGTCAGGTCCAGGATGTAGTACTTGTTGATCCAGGGCGGGACGATCAGCAGGGGCCGTTGGTCGACGTTCTCGGTGGTGGGAGCGTACTGGATGAGCTGCATCAGCTCATTCTGGTAGACGACCTTGCCCGGGGTCGCTGCGATGTCCTTGCCCAGCTCCAGCCCGGTCGAGTCACTCTGCTTGATGCGCAGCAACCCTTCGCCACGCGCCATGTCTTCCATCAGGTTGGCCAGCCCCTGCAGCAGGTTGGCACCGCCACTGCGCACCGTGGCTTCGATCACCTCTGGGTTGGTGGTGGCGAAGTTGCTGGGGGCGAGGGCGTCGATCAGCTGTCCGGCATAGAACTCGACCCTGACCCGCTCGTCGTCGTCCATATCCTCGGTGACTTCATGCACCCCCTTCAGCCACTGCTCGGCCGTCAGCTGGTAGGCCTGGCGGAGCGTGTCGAAGAAGAGGTTCTCTTCCCAGCTCTTGCCCTTGAACCGCTTGTCACTCGGCGCGGCATCAAGGCCCGCTGCAGGCGTCTCGCCGGACATGCGCTGCACGGCGTTCTGCCAGAGGGTCGTATAGCCTTGCCAAAGCTGCTGCTGGAGTTCAATGGCGCGTTGCGGATTGAGCAGGAACTGCTGGCCTAGACTGGCGAGCGATTTCGCCGCGACCGCCGGGTCGGGCATGGAGAAGGAATCTCCGCGCGTTTGGCGTTCGAGCCAGCCCTTCCAGGCCCGGGACGACCCGGTCGACAGTCGCTCTAGCGTCTCGGCATAGCGCTGCGCCAGCTCGTCCGGCGATGCCTCGTTGGGTGGTGTCGTCTGATCGCCTGACGTTGTTGAAGGCTTTTTCTTATCATTCATGGCCTTGTCCCCTGGTGAGTGCTCCACGATAGCGGCCTTGTCCAATTCGAGCGGAGGCAGATCGACGTGTCAGGATCGATACGCTGCCCCTATCTACCGCCCCTATCTGCCGCCCCC
>JAIVHL010000117.1 GCA_020201075.1 Halomonas sp.
GCGGAGTGAGTTCTCCCTTGACGAAGCGGAGGCTATATCTAGCCTATAAGATGTATGATAAGTATATCTTATAGAAAAGTCGGGGTCTGAAGGAGGGCGCAATGGTCAAGGTACGGCTCTATCGCTACCACCCCGAGCAGGATGAACTGCCGCGGATGGAGACCCTGGAGGTCGAGGAAGGCTTCCGCAAGGCCATGGTGCTGGATGTTCTCGAGCACCTGAAGCAGCAGGATGCCACCCTGGCCTATCGACGCTCCTGCCGGGAAGGGGTGTGCGGTTCCGACGGCATGAACATCAATGGCAAGAACGGCCCGGCCGGCCTGATCCAGGCCTACCGCTTCCTGATCGACAGCCGCGATACCGCCACTGAAGAACGCCTGGCCGAGCTCGACGACCCCTTCAGCGTGTTCCGCTGCCGGCAGATCGCCAACTGCACCTGGGTGTGCCCCAAGGGCCTGAATCCCATGCGCGCCATCGGCCATATCAAGGTGATGCTGCTGACGCGTGGCAGCTGAGCCGACGCTTGAACCCCTAGGAGGTATCGGATGGCATTTCGACAGGTTAAGGAACTTCTGGTATGGATCCATGACTTTCATGAGCAACTGGGCCATCAGTACGCTCGCCTGGCCGATGAGCAGAAGGACGAGCGGATGAAGATGGCCCTGGTGTTCCTGGCCGACCGTGAACGGCGCCTGCAGGAAGGCATGGCAGCCTACCTGGGGGATGCGGATGAGGGGCTGCTGACCACCTGGCTGATCGATAGCCAGGAGTTTGTCCATCCGCAGGTGCTGAAGCGAATTCCCCAGTGCCTGGGCTGTCATGATACCCACGACATCCTGGCCAACGTGATGACCGCCCACCAGACCCTCAAGGACATGTATCGGTTGCGCGCCGAGCTGGCCTCGATTCCCGAGGAAACCGAGCTCTTCACCCACCTGGCAAAACAGCAGGACGCCGAGGCCCGGCTTCAGACCCGCGACCTCGCCGGCCTCGACATGTACTGAGCCCCTGGAGTCAGTCTCGCCAACGACGATGCCCCGGACTATGCCGGGTCATTGTCGTCGTGCTTGCGAGTCCGCTCGGGCTCAGGCGGCGTTTAGGGGGCGTGAGGGGCCAAAGTGTTCGTAGTGGCGACGCTCAACCGGCACGCCGAGATCGGCGAGCGCCTGGTCTACCGCGGTCATGAAGCCCTGGGGACCGACGTAGTAGCAGCGCGCTTTCTCGGGCAGCAGGCGCGCCAGCAGCTCGCGATCGATCCGGCCGATATGGTCGGCGCCATCGCCGCTCTCGTGCACTGTCACCGCCTGCAGCTGCTCGGGATGGGCGTCGGCCAGGGCCGCCACCTCGTCGGCGAAGGCGTGGTGCTCGGCGTCCAGGGCGGCGTGCAGATAGACCACCCGGCGGCCCTGAGCCAGGGCCTGGCGGGCCAGGGGCAGCATCGGTGTCTGGCCCACTCCGCCCGAGGCCAGCAACAGCGGTTCGTCACCGTCCTGCAGGGTCAGGTCGCCGGCCGGCGGCAGCAGCTCCAGGGTGTCACCCACGCCCAGCACATCGTGGAAGTGGCGGCTGGCGCGACCGCCAGGCTCGCGCTTGATGGAAATCCGATAGCGGGTGCCGTTGGGCACGGCGGAGAGGCTGTAGTGGCGGTAGACGGGTTCGCCACCAAGGGTCAGCCGCACGCCGATGAACTGGCCCGGCTCGTGATCGGCCACCGCCCCGCCGTCCGCGGGTTCCAAAACGAAGGAGCGGATCACCGCGCTCTCCTGATGGGTCTCGACGATGCGGAACTCGCGAGTGCCTCGCCAGCCGCCGGGTCGTTGCTCGAACTCCCGGTAGCGCTGCTCCTCAAGCTCGATCAGCAGTCCGGCCAGCTCCTCGTAGAGGCCGCTCCAGGCCGCGGCGACCTCCGGCGTTACGGCGTCACCCAGTACTTCGCCAATGGCGGCCATCAGGCATTCGCCGACGATGGGATACTGGTCGGGCTTGATGCCCAGGGAGATATGCTTGCCGACCACTGTGGCCAGGGCGCCACGGGCCTGCTGGGGATCCTGACGCAGCCCGACATAGGCCAGCACGGCACCGGCCAGGGCCCTGGGTTGCTCGCCGTCGCGCTGATGGGCCTCGTTGAACAGCGGCTTTACCTCGGGATAGCGGGCGAACATCAGCGGGTAGAAGCGCCGGGTGATGGCGTCGAGATGTTCGGCCACCAGCGGAGCGGTGGCATCGATTAGCTGTTCATGAT
>JAIVHL010000036.1 GCA_020201075.1 Halomonas sp.
ACCGGCAGCAGACCGAAGTGGGTCAGCAGCCAGACCATCAGACTGATTAGCACCGGGTTGCGGTTAAGACGCGAGAAGGTCTGGCGCGGCTTCTGGCGAAGCTGGGGCATCAGGTGGTTGGCTTCGAGGCTGTGCCCCCAGATATGCCCCCTCGGGTGGGGGCATGCCAAGGAAAGCTATGAAACGTTCAGACACAAGAAAGGGGCCCGGAGGCCCCTGTTCATGCGGTTTCTGAAGTGTTTTGGAACCTCCTGAAACCTAGGTTTGGTGGAGGCGGCGGGAATTGAACCCGCGTCCGCCAGCACTCGCCCATTGGCTCTACATGCTTAGATTCCGTCTTTTAATTTAACGTCTCTGGCTCCGACGGTCAGGATCCAGCGACGCGATTCCTCTTAAGTTTAGCGAACGGCACGAGGTCAATACCGATCGCGATCCCATCATTCTTAGCTCGTATCCCCTCTGCGATGAATGGGCACACCGCTTTGGGGCCGGACAAGAAGCTAACAGCTGTTAGGCTGCCAGCGCGTCCTGAGCGTAGTTGTCGTCGTTTGCGACTATTCAGTTGTGATGTTGGATTTACGAGATACATCACGCTCTCGGCATGCACCGCAGGGGTTGTCACCGGCGTCGAAACCATGTCGCCCCCTTACTCCCAATTCTATCAGAATGGACACTGCTGTGACAGTCTACCCTTTGTTTTGTTCACGCATGATGCGGCCCTTCTGACGCTGCCAGTCGCGGTCCTTCTCGGTGGCCCGCTTGTCGTGAAGCTTCTTGCCTGTCACCAGGGCCAGCTCGCACTTCACTCGGTTGCCTTTCCAGTAGAGTTTGAGCGGCACGCAGGTGTGCCCCTTCTCCTGGGTCCGCGAAAAGATCTTGGCGATCTCTTTCCGGTGAAGCAGCAGCTTCCGGGTGCGGGTGGGGTCGGCGATCTCGTGAGTGCTGGCGGTGTTGAGCGGCATGATATGGCTGCCCAGCAGCCAGGCCTCAGCGCTCTTGATCAGAATGTAGGTGTCCGTCAGCTGAGCCTTGCCGGCTCGCAGACTCTTGACCTCCCAGCCGGCCAGCACCAGGCCCGCCTCGAAGGTTTCGTCGATGTGGTACTCGAAGCGAGCCTTCTTGTTCTGGGCGATCATGTTGCTGCTGGGCCCCTTGCCCTTGCCTTTCTTGTTGGCCATGAAACCTCGTGTTTGTCCGTGTCCGTGGCGGCTATCCCTTTGGTACGGGGGGAAGCGTGATACCATTCAAGACCTGAAATAGTGGCTCATGATACGCCCTGGGCCCTGTTAAGTCAGCGGAGAGCTCAATGCCAACGGTCAACCGAACCGCCATGGTGCGGCATTCCCCCAAGCAGATGTTCGACCTGGTCAACGACTTCGAGAACTATCCGAAGTTTCTGCCGGGCTGTCGACGTGCCCGGCTGATCGAGCGTGACGACGCACACCTGATCGGCGAGATGACCCTGGGTCGTGCCGGCATCGAGCAGAGCATTGCCACCCGCAACGACCTGATCGAGCCGGAGCGCATCGAGATGTCGCTGGTCAGCGGACCCTTCAAGCGCCTGCGTGGGCGCTGGATGTTCATCCCCATGGGAGATAACGCCTGCAAGGTATGCCTGGAGATGGAGTTCGAGTTTGCCAACCGCTTGCTGGGCATGGCCTTTGGCAAACTCTTCCAGCAGGTGGCGGGTCAACTGGTGGACGCCTTCACCCGTCGCGCCGACGACCTGTACGGGCGCTGAACATGGCCGAGATTGCGGTGGAAGTGGCCTTTGCCCTGCCCGAGTGTCAAAGGGTGGTGGCCTTGAGGGTGCCACTAGGTACTACGGCCGGTGAGGCGGTGGCCCTGGCCGATCTGCCGGGGCGTTTCCCCGATGTGCCTTCCGAGGCCTTTACCGGGAACGACCTTGGCGTCTTCGGCAAGCGGTTGCGTGAGCCATCAAGTCACCGCCTGCGCGCCGGCGATCGCGTGGAGCTTTACCGCCCGTTGACCATGGACCCCATGGCGGCTCGGCTGATCAGGGCGACCGCCAAAAAGCGTTGATGCCCCGCTCGGCAGGGCCGAAGCGGGGGGGTATGAGCATCCGCCTCCGGGCTGGTTCAGAAACCTCCGGCCGGCCTGCCGCCCATAGGTAGCGTGGCGCCTCCCTCGGGCTGCGGCTCCGGGTTGACGCTGAACGGCTCGGTGCCTTCCACCTGGGGGCCGATACTGTCGCTGGGTCTCATCTCGATGCCTTGCTCGAAGTCGCCCTCGCGCTGGATATCCACCAGGCGATTGCCAGCGAAGGTGAGCGTCACCCGCCGCTGTTCGATACCGCCGTAGGCTTCTTCGAGACGAAACACGTAGTCCCACTGGTTAGCGTCGAAGGGCGCTTCCAGCAGTGGGCGGCCCATCACATAGACCACGTCGTCGCGGGTCATGCCCGGCCGAAGTTGCTCTACCATGCCGGCAGTCACCAGGTTGCCCTGGGGGATATCCCGCTTGTAGACACCGAAGTAGCTGCAACCGCTGGCCATCAGCAGGGCGGCGGAAAGGGTGACGATTCTTGTCAGCTTTTGCATTTGCGCCTGTTCTTCATTATCGTGGTTTCGGTCGATCATACCCGACCCTACCCGATACTGCGAAGAGCGACCATGGCCGACCAGAACCATGAACTACGCAAGGCCGGTCTGAAGGTGACCCTGCCCCGCGTGAAGATCCTGCAGATCCTCGTTAGCGCCCAGGGTGAGCACCACATGAGCGCCGAGGATGTTTACAAGACCCTGCTGGAAGCCGGCGAAGATGTGGGCCTGGCCACCGTTTATCGCGTGCTGACCCAGTTCGAATCGGCTGGCCTGGTGGTGCGCCACAACTTCGATGGCGGCCACGCCGTCTTCGAGATCTCCCAGGAGGAGCACCATGATCATATGGTGTGCCTGGATAGCGGTGAGATCATCGAGTTCTTCGACGAGACCATCGAGCGTCGCCAGCAAGAAATCGCCGAGGAGCATGGCTTCGATCTGGTCGACCACGCGCTGGTTCTCTACGTGCGTCCCAAGGGCGCCGGCGCCAACGCGACGCGATCGGACGGCTTCCAAAAAAGGTAGTGCCAAGCCCTAAGCGCTTGAGATACAACGCGGCCCCGATCATCGATCGGGGCCGCGTGCGTTTCCGAGGTTCAGCCGTTGGGCTTGGCGCAGAAGGCTCAGTGGTGGGGGCGCTGGCTGGCGTCGAGCATCTCTCGGGCGTGGGCTAGGGTGCGCTCTGAAAGGTTGACCCCGCCGAGCATCCGAGCCAACTCGCTGACCCGGCCGGCCTCGTCCAGCAGCGCCATGCGAGTGAGGGTGGTCTCCTGTTCCGCATGCTTTTCGATATGTAGATGCTGATGGGCCTGGGCGGCCACCTGGGGCAGGTGCGTCACCGTCATCACCTGGCCCAGCTCGCCCAGCCGGCGCAGCAGCTGGCCGACGATCTCGGCGGTGGCCCCGGAGACCCCCACGTCTACCTCATCGAACACCAGGCTGGGAATGGTGGAGTGGCGGGCGGCCACCACCTGGATCGCCAGGCTGATCCGCGACAGTTCGCCGCCGGAGGCCACCTTGGCCAGCGGCCGGGCCGGCTGGCCAGGGTTGGCGCTGATCAGAAAGCGCACGCCCTCCATGCCCTCGGCGGCGGGGGTGTCACGCTCGAGGACTTCGACCTCGAAGCGTGCCTTGCCCATGGCCAGGAACGCGAGCTGCTCCTGTACCGCCTTGCCGAAACGCGTGGCGGCCTGGCGCCTCGCTTCGCCCACTTGCCGAGCCTGGCTCCGCCACTGCTCGCGCAAGGTATCGACCTCGACTTCCAGCGCCTCAAGGTCTTCATCGCCACCCTCCAGGCGTTCCAGCTCACCCTGTAGCCGCTGATGCAGTTCGGTAAGCTCTTCGGGCATCACATGGTGTTTGCGTGCCAGGCGGTGCACCTCGCCGAGTCGCTGCTCTGCCCAGGCCAGGCGCTCCGGGTCGAGCTCGGTGCCCTCGGCGAAGTGATGGAGCTCCCTGGCCGCTTCCTCGACCTGGATCCGCGCCTCGCCGAGCATGGAGAGCGCCTCAGAGAGGCGGCCACGGTCGCTGCCGGGCAGCGCCGACAGGTGGTTGATCGCCTGGGTCAGCAGGGTCATGGCGCCACCCTCGTCGCTGTCGCAGCACTCGGCGGCGAGCTGCGCCTCGCGCAGGCGTTCCTCGGCGTGGGCCAGCTCTTCCTGCTCTTCCTCCAGTTTTTTCAGCTCGCCCTCGGCCAGGGCCAGCTGGTTGAGCTCCTCCACCTGGTAGCGCACCAGCTGTCGGCGGGCGGCCAGTTCGTCGCCATCCTCGGCGAGGCGTTTGAGCCGGCGCCGTGCGGCCTGCCAGGCCCTGAAAGTCTCGGCCATATTGGCCACCGCCACGCGATGGTCGGCGAAGTCGTCGAGCAGGCGCAGGTGAGTCTCTTCGCGCAGCAGCGCCTGGTGGGCGTGCTGGCCGTGGATCTCGATCAGCCGCTCGCCCAGCGCCTTGAGGTCGGCCACCGTGGCCGGTTGGCCGTTGATCCACGCCTTGGATCGCCCGTTGGCGCTGACCACCCGGCGTAGCAGGCAGTCGTCCTCGGGCAGTTCCCGGGCCTCTAGCCAGGCGCGCGCCTCAGGCAGCGCGCTAATATCGAAGCGCGCGGAGAGATCGGTGCGGTCACAGCCGTGGCGCACGCTGCCGGCATCGGCGCGTTCGCCCAGGCACAGCCCCAGGGCCCCGAGCAGGATCGACTTGCCGGCACCGGTTTCGCCGGTGATAGCGGTCATGCCGCCGGCGAATTCAAGCTCCAGATGGTCGACGATGGCGAAGTCGCGAATGGCGAGCTCTGTCAGCATGATGCCTCCCGGAAAGTCTGCGGGCCCTGGGGTCAGGACTACTGGTCATCTATACAACATGTGTGCGTTTATACAGTAGTCCAGGTTGGCCAACAATGCACGCCGGCTTGCCCGCCTTGAGTTCCTGCGCCCTGACCCCATATACCCCGCAGAATCAATTTTTTCGTTATTCATTATCGAGCCGGCGGCCCATTGCCGCCGCCTCCCTGTCAGGAGAGACCCATGGCCAGAGAGCCCCAGACCCCGCTGGACGAGGAACTTGCCCGTCGTGAGCAGGAGGCCGAGCCGCAGCCCGTGGAAGGCGAACTGGAGGATGCCGTCGAGGCAGCCGAGCAAGCAGAGTCGGATCAGGTTGAGATAGAGAGCGACAATCCCGAGGCCGAGATGCTGGCTGCCCGCGTCGAGGAATTGGAGGCGAGCGTCGCCGAGGCTAAGGACCAGGCGCTGCGCGCTGCCGCCGAGGCTCAGAACGTGCGCCGCCGCGCGGAGCAGGAGGCCGAGAAGGCACGCAAGTTTGCGCTGGAGAAGTTCGTCAAGGAGCTGCTGCCGGTGGTCGATAGCCTGGAGAAGGCGCTGGACGCCATGGCGGACGAGGCCACCGAGGCCCATCGCGAAGGGGTCTCCATGACGCTCAAGATGCAGCATGACGTGCTGGCCAAGTTCGGCGTCGAGGCCGTGGAGCCCTCGGGGGAGCCCTTCGATCCCCAATATCACGAGGCCATGGCCATGGTGCCCAACCCGGAGCTGGAGCCCAACACCGTCATGGAAGTGATGCTGAAGGGCTATCTGCTCAATGGGCGGTTGGTGCGCCCTGCCATGGTGATAGTCAGCCAGGCCGCCGGCTGACGCACAACAAATCCCGGTCGCGGGTCTTGAAATACCACTCGCGGCCCCCAGATATAAGTCAACTCCGCGGCGCATGCCGCAGAACACGACTCCGGATACACAGCAACGACTCTACGAGGATTTCCTATGGGACGCATTATTGGTATTGACCTGGGGACCACCAACTCCTGCGTGGCCGTACTCGACGGCGACAGCGCCAAGGTGATCGAGAACGCCGAGGGCACCCGCACCACGCCCTCCATCATCGCTTACACCGAAGATGGCGAGATCCTGGTGGGCCAAGCGGCCAAGCGCCAGGCGGTCACCAACCCGACCAACACCCTTTACGCCATCAAGCGCCTGATCGGTCGTCGCTTCAAGGACGACGTCGTCCAGAAGGACATCAAGATGGTGCCCTACGGCATCACCGAGGCCGACAACGGCGACGCCTGGGTCGAGGTCAACGGCAAGAAGTTGGCACCGCCGCAGGTCAGCGCCGAAGTGCTGAAGAAGATGAAGAAGACCGCGGAAGACTACCTGGGTGAAGAAGTCACCGAGGCGGTCATCACCGTGCCGGCCTACTTCAACGACAGCCAGCGCCAGGCCACCAAGGACGCCGGGCGGATTGCCGGCCTCGATGTGAAGCGCATCATCAACGAGCCCACCGCGGCGGCGCTGGCCTACGGCATGGACAAGTCTCGCGGCGACAAGACCATCGCGGTCTATGACCTGGGTGGCGGCACCTTCGATATCTCTATTATCGAGGTGGCTGACGTCGATGGCGAGACTCAGTTCGAAGTGTTGGCTACCAACGGCGACACCTTCCTGGGTGGCGAAGATTTCGACATGTACCTGATCAACTACCTGGTCGATCAGTTCAAGTCCGACAGCGGCATCGATCTTTCCGGCGACAACCTGGCCATGCAGCGCCTCAAGGAAGCCGCCGAGAAGGCCAAGATTGAGCTCTCCAGCGCTCAGCAGACCGACGTCAACCTGCCCTACATCACCGCCGACAACACCGGTCCCAAGCACCTCAATGTGAAGGTGACCCGGGCCAAGCTGGAGTCGCTGGTGGAAGAGCTGGTGCAGCGTTCCCTGGCGCCCTGCAAGACCGCGCTCAAGGATGCCGGCCTGTCCGCGTCCGAGATCGACGACGTCATCCTGGTCGGCGGCCAGACCCGCATGCCGATGGTGCAGAAATCCGTCGCTGATTTCTTCGGCAAGGAAGCCCGCAAGGACGTTAACCCGGACGAGGCCGTGGCCGTGGGCGCGGCGATCCAGGGCGGCGTGCTCGGCGGCGACGTCAAGGACGTACTGCTTCTCGACGTTA
Organism: Halomonas sp.; assembly: GCA_020201075.1. Taxonomy (GTDB): domain Bacteria; phylum Pseudomonadota; class Gammaproteobacteria; order Pseudomonadales; family Halomonadaceae; genus Halomonas. Next base: position 7,014 of record JAIVHL010000036.1, read on the forward strand.
CTCCGTTGACCCTGGGCATCGAGACCCTGGGTGGCGTGATGACTCCGCTGATCGAGAAGAACACCACCATCCCGACCAAGAAGACCCAGAGCTTCTCGACCGCGGATGACAACCAGACCGCCGTGACCATCCACGTGCTGCAGGGCGAGCGCAAGCAGGCCGGTGGCAACAAGTCGCTGGGCCGCTTCGACCTGGCCGACATTCCGCCGGCACCGCGCGGCGTGCCGCAGATCGAGGTCGCCTTCGACCTGGACGCCAACGGTATTCTGAACGTGTCCGCCAAGGACAAGGCTACCGGCAAGGAGCAGTCCATCGTCATCAAGGCCTCCAGCGGCCTGTCGGACGACGAAATCGAGCAGATGGTCCGCGACGCCGAGGCACATGCCGACGAGGACAAGAAGTTCGAAGAGCTGGTGCAACTGCGCAACCAGGCCGATGGCATGGTCCATGCCGCTCGCAAGACCGTGCAGGAAGCCGGTGAGCACGCCAGCGAAGAAGAGAAAGAGGCCATCGAGAGCGCCGCCAAGGAGCTCGAGGAAGCCATCAAGGGCGATGACAAGGACGACATCCAGGCCAAGCTGGACAAGCTGACCGAGGCCTCCGGCAACCTGGCCCAGAAGATGTATGCTGCCCAGGCCGAAGCGGCCCAGCAGGGCGGCGGCGAAGGCCAGGACGCCGGCGCCAAGCAGGAAGATGACGTGGTCGACGCCGAGTACGAAGAAGTCAACGACGACCAGAAAAAGCAGTAAACCACGCATCTGAACCACGGATGACGCCAGCGCGGGGGCCTGACTCCCGCGTTGGTGTTTCCGCGGTACCGCGACGGAGGCGGACCGATTCATGTCCAAACGTGACTATTATGAGGTGCTGGGCCTAGAGCGCGGTGCCGATACCAAAGAAATCAAGAAGGCCTATCGACGCCTGGCCCAGAAATTTCACCCCGACCGTAACCCGGACGACGAGACCTCCGCGGAGAAGTTTCGCGAGGTTTCAGAGGCCTATGAGGTGCTCTCCGACAGCGAGAAGCGCGCGGCCTATGACCAGTTCGGTCATGCCGGCGTGGATGGCCAGGCCGGCGGCTTCGGCGGCGGCGGAGGTGGCTTCGGCGGTGCCGGGGCCGGCGGCTTCAGCGATATCTTCGGGGATGTGTTCGGCGATATCTTTGGCGGTGCGGGTGGCGGACGTCGCCATCCCAACGCCCCGGCCCGCGGCAGCGACCTGCGCTACAACCTCGAGCTCGACCTCGAGAATGCGGTGGCTGGCACCAGCGTGGATATTCGCGTGCCGCGCCATGTGGCGTGCGAACGCTGCGACGGTGAGGGCGCCGAGCCGGGGTCCAGCAAGGAGACACATCAAGCCGCACCATATCTTCGAGCGCGAGGGCAAGCACCTGCACTGCGAGGTGCCGATCAACTTCGTTGACGCCGCGCTGGGCGGTGAGCTGGAAGTGCCGACCCTGGACGGTCGGGTGAAGCTGAAGATTCCGCCAGAGACCCAGACCGGCAAGCTGTTCCGCCTGCGCGGCAAGGGCGTAAAGCCGGTGCGCGGCGGCGCCCCCGGCGACCTGCTGTGCAAGGTGGTGGTGGAGACCCCGGTGAAGCTCAAAGAGGAGCAGAAGGAGCTGCTGCGCACCTTCCAGGACAGCCTCGGCGGCACCAGCAGCGCCCACCACTCGCCCAAGAAGAGCGGCTTCTTCGACGGCGTGAAGAAGTTCTTCGAGGATATGAAGCCGTAGGCGGCATCACCCTTGCAGGAACAGACAGGGCCCCGGCATCTCACGATGTCGGGGCCCTGTCGCGTTTATGACGGGGTGCGCACGGGCGGCTAAAATGATCAACGACAATACGCTGGTGGCCCTGGCACTGCTGGTGGCGGAGAGTCCGCCGGAGCAGAAAACACTGATGATTCGACTCATTGAACACTCCGTTCTGTTGAAACTCCCGCTTTGCGGCGGCGGGGGCGACGGCATAGGCTGATAGCTCCATTTTCCTTCAGGAGAAGGCTGCCATGCCGATTTCACGAGCCGAATTGCCCGCCGAGAATGCGGCCGCGCTGATCGATCAGCTGTGCGAGCGCTGGTCCGATCATGAGGTGACACGAAGTGACGAGCAGGTCGAGGTGCATTTCGATGCCGGTAGCTGCTACCTGGTGGCTGAGCCCGACAAGCTGATGGTGGTCGTGGAGGCCGTCGAGGACAATGTCCACGATCGGTTGGAGTGGGAGGTGGATGCCGCCCTGGATGCGCTGAAGGGCGTCGAGCTGGATATTGTCTGGGAGGCGTGACCGCCCCGATCACTCCAGCGGCGGCCCATCTGGGCATGCTGCTGTGGGCGGTGCTGGTGGGGTTGTCGTTTCCCGCGGTGGGGCTGATGAGCGAGCTGCCGCCGCTGTTGCTTACCGCCTTGCGCTTTGCCATCGCCTGCAGCGCCCTGTGGTGGTTGGCGCGTCGCTCGCCGGAGTTTCTGCCGCCCTGGCGCCTGCTGCCGCTCTACGCCCTGATGGGCCTCTGCCTGGCCGGCTTCTTCGGCGCCATGTTCTGGGCGGCCCACCATGCCACGGCGCTTTCCATGGCGACTCTCTTCGTGACCGTGCCGCTGCTGGCCTTCCTGCTGGGGTTGGGCCTGCGGGTGGAGCGCCCGGGCTGGCGGTTGCCGGCGATCCTGGCGCTGGGGGCGTTCGGCGCCTTGGGGCTGGCCGTCGCCGAGGCGTGGCAACAGGGCGGGCTCCTGCGCGTGGGTATCGGCGAAGCGGTGTTCTTTCTGGGCTGTCTCTCCACGGCGCTCTATCCGGTACTCAGCAAGTGGGGGCTGGCCACGGGGCGGCTGCCGGATTCGGCAGCAGTACGCACCTTCTGGAGCCTGGGGGCGGGCGGCGTGCTGATCGGCCTGGTCGGGCTCCTGGTCGAGCCGCTGGCCGAGTTGGCCACCATGAGCGGGCGAGACCTGGCGCTGCTGGTCTACCTGGGGCTCTTCTCCAGCGCTCTGACCTTCTGGCTGATGCAGCGAGCCACTGCGGCGCTGACACCGGGCGTGGTCACCGCCTACGGCTACCTGGTTCCCTTCGTCTCCATGCTGCTGCTCTTTATGCGGACCCCGGGCAGCATCGGCCTGGAGTGGCTGCCCGGAAGTCTCAGCTGATGGCGATTCCCGAGGGTGGTGAGATCGGCGGCGAGGTTCATGAAGGGCACGACCAGCTGCTCTATTTCGTCGAGGGCCAGGGCGAGGCGACCATCGGTGAGGTCACGGTTGACGTGCAGGCCGGCGATGTCAGCATCGTGCCCTCCGGGACCTTTCATAATTTCCGCAACACGGGAAGCGTCATGCTCAAGCTCTATACCACCTACAGCCCGCCCGAGCATGAGCCTGGCACCGAGCATGCCACCAAGAGCGAAGCCGACGCCGAGTAGGCGCGCTTCGGGACTCATCCAACACCGGCGGGTCCGGCCTTGCCGGACCCGCTCTGGTATACTGCAGTCAATCGTTTTCACTGAATGTTGCAGGAGTCCACATGACCCGTATCGCCATCGTCGGTGTCGCCGGCCGCATGGGCCGCACCCTGGTCAACGCCGTGCTGCAGGATGACGGCGCCACCCTGGCGGGCGGGATCGTCGAGCCGGGCAGTTCATTGGTCGGCGCTGACATCGGCGAGCTGGCCGGTGCGGGCAGGCTGGGGGTGAGCGCCGTGGAGTCGCTGGAGGCGATCGTTGATGATTTCGACGTGCTGATCGACTTCACCGCGCCCCGGGTGACCCTTGGCAACCTGGCCTTCTGTGCCGAGCACGGCAAGCGCATGGTGATCGGCACCACCGGCCTGTCCGATGAGGAGCTGGTCGAGCTGGAGGGGTATGGTGAGAAGCTGCCCTTCGTGTTCGCCCCCAACATGAGCGTGGGCGTCAACCTGACGCTGAAGCTGCTGGAGACCGCGGCCAGGGCGCTGGGGGACGAGGGCTACGACATCGAGGTTATCGAGGCGCATCATCGCCACAAGGTGGATGCGCCTTCCGGCACCGCGCTGAAGATGGGCCAGGTGGTGGCCGAGAGCCTGGGCCGCACCCTCAAGGAGCACGGCGTCTTCGAGCGGGTGGGGCAGTGCGGGCCTCGCACCGACAAGGAAATCGGCTTCGCCACGGTGCGCGCCGGAGACATCGTCGGCGAGCACACCGTGATGTTTGCTACCGAGGGCGAGCGCATCGAGATCACCCACAAGGCCTCTAGCCGCATGACCTTCGCCAAGGGCGCGGTGCGTGCAGCCCGCTGGGTGGCCGGCCAGAACCGCGGCCGCTATTCGATGCAGGATGTGCTGGGCCTGGGCTGACCGTCTCTGGTCCGGCCGTGCCTAGGCTGACCGGAGGCAGGGGGTAGCCGCTGAGCGGCGTTTCCTGTAGAGTTCTTAAAATTTTGGCCGGGCGCCTGGGCGAGAGCCCCGAAACAGCGCTTGTTGCTTCGGCCCCCAGTGTTCTGACGTATCGAGCAAATCAGTACTGGGCGAATCAGTTCCGAGCGAATGACAACAAGCGGGATGAAACCGGTCTTTATCGGATTTCGTCCCGCTTTTTTGCGGGGCGGCCATCCGCGGGGCGGCCATCCGCGGGGCGGCCATCCGCGGGGCGGCCGTCAGTTCAGGAAGCAGCACGTCAAGACGAGCTGGCTATTGTCGCTGTTCGCAAACGCTGTTTGTAAAGCTGTTCGAAAAAGCTGTTTGTAAAGCTGTTCGCAAAAACATGGGAGGACGTTGCATTGAACAAACCCGCGATACTGGCCCTGGAAGACGGCAGTGTGTTTCATGGCACGGCGATTGGTGCCGATGGACAGACCAGCGGTGAGGTGGTGTTCAATACGGCAATGACCGGCTATCAGGAGATCCTTACGGATCCCTCCTATACCCGCCAGATCGTCACCCTGACCTATCCCCATATCGGCAACACCGGCATCAACGCCGAGGACGTCGAGTCCGGCGCTATCGCCGCCGCAGGCTTGGTGATCCGCGATCTGCCGCTGATGGCCAGCAGCTTTCGTAGCGAACAGACCCTCTCCGACTATCTCAAAAGCGAGAACGTGCTGGGCATCGCCGAGATTGATACCCGCCGGCTGACCCGCATCCTGCGCGACAAGGGTGCCCAGAACGGCGCGATTCTGGCCGGCGCCGAGGCCGAGGGTGACGACGCCGTCGAGCGCGCCCTGGCCGCGGCTCGCGCCTTCCCGGGCCTCAAGGGGATGGATCTGGCCAGAGTGGTCTCCTGCCAGACTCCCTACGAGTGGAGCGAGGGCGAGTGGACCCTGGGCGAAGGCTATGCCGATGCCTCAGGCCCTGATGGAAAGGCAGAGCGCCCCTTCCATGTGGTCGCCTACGATTTTGGCGTCAAGCGCAACATCCTGCGCATGCTCGCCGCCCGCGGCTGCCGCTTGACCGTGGTGCCGGCCCAGACCCCGGCGGCCGAAGTGCTGGCCCTGGCGCCCGACGGCGTCTTCCTGGCCAACGGCCCCGGTGACCCCGAGCCCTGCGACTACGCCATCACCGCCATCCGCGAGATCCTCGAGACCGAACTGCCGGTGTTCGGCATCTGCCTGGGCCATCAGCTGCTGGCGCTGGCCAGCGGTGCCAAGACCGTGAAGATGAATCATGGCCACCACGGCGCCAACCACCCGGTGCAGGACCTCGACACCGGCTGCGTGATGATCACCAGCCAGAACCACGGTTTCGCCGCCGACGAGGCGAGCCTGCCGGACAATGTGCGCGCCACCCATCGCTCGCTGTTCGACGGCACCCTGCAGGGGATCGAGCGCACCGACCGCCCGGCGTTCAGCTTCCAGGGCCACCCGGAAGCGAGCCCCGGCCCGAGGGACGTCGCGCCGCTGTTCGACCGCTTCGTCGAGATGATGAAGGCCCGCAAGGCCTGAGCTAGCGCTCGAGACGTCATCCCGAGAACATCGCCCCTCGTCACCTATTTCTGCGGGAAGCACCATGCCCAAGCGTACCGACATCCAGAGCATCATGATCATTGGCGCCGGCCCCATCGTCATCGGCCAGGCGTGCGAATTCGACTACTCCGGCGCCCAGGCCTGCAAGGCGCTGCGCGAGGAGGGCTACCGGGTCATCCTGGTGAACTCCAACCCGGCCACCATCATGACCGACCCGGCCATGGCCGATGCCACCTACATCGAGCCGATCACCTGGCAGACGGTGGAGAAGATCATCGAGGCCGAGCGGCCCGACGCCATCCTGCCGACCATGGGCGGCCAGACCGCGCTCAACTGCGCCCTGGATCTGGACAAGCACGGCGTGCTGGCGAAGTACGGCGTGGAGATGATCGGCGCCAACGCCGACGCTATCAACATGGCCGAGGACCGCGACCTCTTCGACCAGGCCATGAAGCGTATCGGCCTGGCGTGCCCCAAAGCCGAGGTGGCCCACAGCATGGAGGAGGCCTGGCGCATCCAGGCGCAGTTCGGTTTCCCGGTGATCATCCGCCCCTCCTACACCATGGGCGGTTCCGGCGGCGGCGTGGCCTACAACAAGGAGGAGTTCGAGGAGATCTGCGGTCGCGGTTTCGAGCTCTCCAACAACCACGAGCTGTTGATCGACGAATCGCTGCTGGGGTGGAAGGAGTACGAGATGGAGGTCGTTCGTGACAAGAACGACAACTGCATCATCGTCTGCGCCATCGAGAACTTCGACCCCATGGGCGTGCACACCGGTGACTCCATCACCGTGGCCCCGGCCCAGACGCTGACCGACAAGGAATACCAGATCATGCGCGACGCCTCCCTGGCGGTGCTGCGCGAGATCGGCGTCGAGACCGGTGGCTCCAACGTGCAGTTTGGCATGGACCCCGAGACCGGCCGCATGGTGGTCATCGAGATGAACCCGCGGGTGTCGCGCAGCTCGGCGCTGGCCTCCAAGGCCACCGGCTTTCCCATCGCTAAGATCGCCGCCAAGCTGGCCGTGGGCTACACCCTGGACGAGCTGCAGAACGACATTACCGGCGGGCGAACCCCGGCCTCGTTTGAGCCCTCCATCGACTACGTGGTCACCAAGATTCCCCGTTTCACCTTCGAGAAGTTCCCCCAGGCCAACGACCGCCTGACCACCCAGATGAAGTCGGTGGGCGAGGTGATGGCCATCGGGCGCACCTTCCAGGAGTCCCTGCAGAAGGCGCTGCGCGGTCTGGAGACCGGCAACGACGGCCTCGACCCCAAGTTCCCCGAGTGCAAGCCCGGTGAGTTCACCGACGAGGCCATGGCGCGCATCAAGGGCGAGCTACAGGCCGCCGGCGCCGAGCGCATCTTCTACATCGCCGACGCCATGCGTGCCGGGATGAGCGTCGACGATGTCTTCGCCCTGACCCGGATCGACCCCTGGTACCTGGTACAGCTGGAGGACCTGGTGCTCACTGAGCAGGAGGTCGCCAAGCGCTC
>JAIVHL010000037.1 GCA_020201075.1 Halomonas sp.
GGGCGGTAGTCGCCGTTCATCAGGTCGAAGTCCATCGGCGGGTGGCTGCGCGGGTAGTCGCCGTCGTTCATGCCCAGCAGGCAGACGCGCTTGAAGGGGATGGCGCGCATCGGCATCAGGGTGGCGAAGTTGACCGCGCCGGCCATGAAGCGCTGGGAGAGGCTGTGCTCGTCGATCTGGGCCAGCCAGTGTTCGCGCACCACCGAGAGCGGCAGGTCGCGGGTCAGCCCGGCCTCCTCGACGCTCTCCTGCCAGGTCTGCAGCGCCTGTTCGAGCTGCGCCAGCATCAGGCTGTCCTGGGCGTCGTCGCCGCTGAAGCTCTCCTCGAGCAGCCGGCGCAGGCGCTGCACCCAGCCGGTCACGTCGGTGGGCTCGGCCAGGGCGTGCCACTGGCGCTCCAGGCTCTCCAGCAGGCTGGCCAGGGGGCCGGCCAGTTGGGCGTCCAGGCCGCCGATATCGTCGAACGGCTCGATGCCCTGCCAGGGGCCAGAGGCCGCTTCGCCCACGGCGTAGCCGAGCAGCAGCCGGCGCAGGCCGAAGGCCCAGGTGTTCTGCTCCATGCCGCCGGGCAGGTCGAGGCTGGCGCGCTGCTGGCCGTGCAGGCCCCAGCGGATGCCGGCGCCTTCGATCCAGCGGCGCAGGGTCGGCAGGTCGTCCTCGGCGATGCCGAAGCGGCTGCGCAGCGCCGGCACCTCGATCAGGTCGAGCAGCTCGCTCACCGAGAGGCGCAGCTCCGGCAGGCGCAGCAGGGTCTCCAAGGCGATCAGCAGCGGCAGGCGGTGGCGGCTGCCCTGGTCGGAGAGGGTATAGGGAATATGCCGCGGGTCGTCGCGTTCCAGTTGGCTTTTCTGATACTGACCGAATACTGCCTGGACATGCGGCGCGTAGTGGTCAATGTCCGGCACCATCACGATGATGTCCCGCGGGCGCAGGTCCGGGTCGGCGCTGAACGCGGCCAGCAGCTGGTCGTGGAGGATCTCCACCTCGCGCTGGGGGCTATGGGCGACGTGAAAGACGATGGAGTCGTCGGCCTGGGTGTCGACCGCCGGCCAGGTCTCGCGGGTCTCGTGCAGCGGGCGCAGCTCGCGGATGTCGTCCTGCAGCTGGTTGAGCAGGCGCGCCTGGCCGCGGCTGTTGACGCACGGCTCGAACAGGTCGATGCGCAGCGAATCGGCGGCGAACAGGCCGGCGTACTGCTGGCTGTCGTCGTGCTCGTCGAGCAGGCGCAGGTAGTCGCGGCCCTGCTTGCCCCAGGCGGCCAGCAGCGGCTGGGCGTGGAGGTGCAGGCTCTCCGCACCTTCACTACTGGCATCAGCGTCGCCGAGCACGTCGAGGCGCTCCGGCATGCCTTGCTTGCGCGGCTGCCGGCGGCTCGCGGCCCTTAGCAGCTCCTTGTGTTCGATGATGTCGGCCCAGTAGTGCTGGCAGGGGTTGTGGACGCAGAGCACCACCTGGCAGCAGCGGGCGATGGCGGCCAGCGCCTCCAGGGCCTGCTGGGGCAGCGAGGAGATGCCGAACACCATCACCCGGCGCGGCAGGCCGGGCGGGCGGTGTTTGGCATCGAGCCGGGCGGCGGCGTCCATGAAGCGCCGGTGCACCATGGCGCGGCTGGAGGCGATGCCCTGGTCGCCGACGTCGGCGGCGACGCTCTCGCCAACGGCGCGCCAGAGGGCAGGCTGCCAGCGCTGGGCGGCGTCCAGCGGGCGGGCTTCGCCCCGGGCGGAGATCAGCACGTCCTCGCCGCGGCCCCAGGCGTCCAGCCAGTCGGCGCGATAGACCTGATACTGGTCGAACAGGTCGGCCAGGCGCTCGGCAAGCTGGTAGTGCTTGCGCAGGTCGTCGTCGTGGGCGAGGAACTGGCGCAGCGGAGCGAATTCGTCGCGCTCCATCAGCTCCGGCAGCAGGCGCAGCAGGCGCCACAGCAGCCGGGACTTGTCGAAGGGGGAGGTGGCCGGCACCGCGTCGGAATCGTGCTCCACGTGGTTGAGCACCGCGCGATATGCCTGCCAGAGGAAGCGCGCCGGCAGGGTGATATCCAGCGCGGCGGCAATGCCGGCACCGCCGTTGGCCTCGTCCTCGGCCAGGGCCAGCTTGAGCCACTGGCTGATGCCGTTGCTCTGCACCAGGATCGTCTCGTTCTCCAGCGGGCCGAGCGGATGGCGCGTCATCCACTCCACCACCACGCCGCGCAGATCCTCCAGGCGATTGCCATGGATGACCATGAAGCCGGGCTGTAGGGCGGAGTCGTCGAGGGCGGGCATGGCGCGGTTCCTTCGCTTGGTGCCGGAGATGCTGGGTGCCGGAGATGACAGTCGTCACATGGTGCCACACAGGAGAGCGAGATGGGCCACCCCTATCGTCATGTCAACGGGTCGATGGAAGTCCGGCGGCCAGGGCTGCGCGAAGGGCTGCGCTAGGGGCTATGCGTGGGATTAGGTGGCGACCACAGTGCCACCAGCAAGGCATGTGGAACGGTAAGGACGGCAAGACCCCAGAACATGACCCGCACGCCTTCTGACAGCCAGGCCATTTCCCGGTCAGGCTGAATCTCCAACAGAAACCACCAGGCGCCAAGGCTCAGCGCTATCGCCCCGAGCGTTGCGGGTGTCGCGAGCCTTGCCAGCTTCTTGATATCGACATCTATCCGCCTGGCCCGCAGCGAAGTCATCAGCATGATGAAATGCCGGATGCTGTGGATGGCGCAGAAATAGAACGCGAACGCCAGGAGCGGTGGAAGCAGCACTGACATGGCAGCCAGCGTGCTCAACTCCATCAGCACGGGTAGCCGGCAGCGTTTTCGGGTGCTAACGATTGCCACGGCAAACAGCACGATCCATCCGGCCATCAGCGCGACTCCGGTCATCTGGACGACCGTCACCAGCGCGACGGGGTCGTACTGCAACAGCCACGCAAACATCACCGCCACCTGCTCGGAATGGCCCACCATAGGACCCACGATAGGCAGGCTACCGCTCAACCAGGCGGCCAGGCGTGGCGCTCCCGGCGGCAGGAACGGCAAATCCGTCGTGGCAAAGTGCGCCACCGACATCAGCAGGAATCCCGCCAGTGCCAGTTCGGGCTGCCACCAGATAAAGCCGATGGCCAGAAGCATGAGGAAACAATAGCTTCCCAGCCACAGTAAATTGCCTCGGCCCAGCGTCTGCTTGAGGTCGGCCATGATGATTGGATCGGCTCCCCCGTGGGACATGCCGAAGGCCATCACAGGCAGCAGTACGATCCATGGGCTGCCCAGACGGGCAGAGAGAATGGCGTGTCGGCTTGCATGGCGCCCTCCGGTGAGTTGAACGGTTATCTGACGTCAGCGCTCGGCGGGCCATATCGCCGTGGCCAGGGCGGCCTTGAGGAAGGGCGCGGACGGCAAGGCGCGCATCATGGCCAGCATGTCGAGCCAACCCGGCGTATCACCCAGGAAGCGCCGCTGCTGAGCGGCCTGCGTAGCACCAAACATCTGCATGAACCACTCGGGGGCTCGCTCGGGTTGCCTGCGCAGCGCATGCAGGAACACCTTGTCCATCCAGTTCAGTACGGGCCCGCGCAAACGGGGTGCCGAAAGCTGCCAATGACCGGTGGCCGCAGCCTGAAGCAGCTGTTCCGATACCGCTCTGGCGCCCCGCTGGCACGTCTCGAAAGAGTAGCCCGTCGACGGTCGCATCCATCCTCCTCGCACCCCGGCCGCCAGGTAGCGGCTGTCCAGAGTGGCGGGACGGACCGGCATCATGGGCAGACACCCTGTTTCGTGCCGGATCACCGTCCAGCTCGTCAGATGCTGGTGTAGCCAATGCGCAAGCCGGTCGGGCAGGCCTTGCGGTGTCAGCAGCTCTCTGCACGTCGGTGCCTCGCGGTCGACGTGAAAGCATGTCCATTCCACCAGTAGCCGGGTGGTTGAGAGGGGGAGCAGATAGATGAAGTCGATGCCGTCGTTTGAGGGCTGGAAGTCCATCAACGTGGCCGTCGTGACATCGAAGCCATGGCCTGGTGCCTCCAGTTCCAGGCCATGGAAGACCTGCCACATCCCCTGCCGCTGAGACAACGCTGACAGGGCGGGGGGGCGTGTATCGATGACCAGCCGTGCCTCCAGTGATCCCTGCGACGTCTCCACGTCGAGAAAGTCGCGGCCGGGTGAAATCGACCGGACATGGGTGCCACGCTTGAACGCGAACTCGCTGAAGTCCTGCAGTTTACGGTAGGCCGTTGTGCGTAGCGCATCCTCGGAGAGCATGGCGTAGCACGCCTGTTGATCCTCGCGCTCCACCACCCGGCCGTTGTGTTGCAGGCGCCAACGGGGCCACCGGTGGCAGATGGCCTCCCGGAATGGGTGAGGCTGCTGATCCCAGAAGCACCAGGTGTGGTCATTGGCGTCTTCCAGGCGAGGTTCGATCAGCGTCACCCGCGGCAGCGTTGCTTCGCCGCCGCTTTCGGCCATCCAGGTCGCGATGCTGAGTCCCGCCAGCCCGGCCCCGATGATAGCGACATCGGTATCCGGTAGCCGCGTCATGGAGGCGCGTCTCTCGAGGGTTGGAAAGGCGTAAGACGCCTGTGCAGGGGCTCGTGAAGACGATTGTCGTGGCTCGGGGAGGTCTCCCGCCAGGGCACTTGTGCCAGGGCCAGCAGGCTCTGACGGGCCTTGCCCATCTTCGGCACCGTTACGCGGCTCGCCCAGTATCGATCCTCCTCCATTCTCAGAATGCGGCGACCGATATCGCGATACACCCGACAGGCCACGGCGATGGCGAGTCGCGGACGCGGCGGTAGGTAGGCCAGGCCTTGCCAACCGCTGGCGTAGTAGTGCTCAGCCTGGGCCACCAGCTTTTTCACTGCCATCCAGGCGGCGTGCCGGGCGTCTGTGTCACCACGGCAAATCGATTCGGCGCTGACTTCCCGGGTCATCCAGGTGCGTGGCAGATAGATTCTGTCGCGCTGGGCATCTTCCAGGACATCGCGCGCGATATTCGTCATCTGCATGGCCATGCCCATATCGATGGCAAAGGCACGCGCGGCTTCAATCTCGCGCGCCTCGAGGCAGTGACACATCATGACCCCTACGGTGCCAGCCGCACCGTAGGCGTAGCTCAGCAGCTCCGCGTCATCGCCGATCCTGATCAGCGAAAGATCACCCATCATGGTGAGCAGCAGGTCGCGCATTGCCTGGACCGAGACGGGATCGTTGCCGAAGAGGTCACTGATGTGGGTCTGCAGGTCGACAACCTGTCGGGTCTCGTCAACCGATAGCGACGACAGGACCGCATCGCCGTGATTGCCCGACAGGCTGTCGTGCAGGGCGATCAACCGGCGGTGCGCTCGTTGGGATTCTTCGCGGGAGTGAGCGTCGTCGGCCCAGTCGTCGACCTGGCGGCAGATACGATAAAGGCGGGCGCCCTTGTCCAGCTCCTCACGGGACAGGAACCTGCCGGCCCAGTAAAAGCTCTTGCTGTGTTTGCGCAGCGTTGCCTGCGCGAGAGCGTCTGTCGTCATGATGCCAACGGCTTAGTGGCTGTTTGCTGTGGCCGGGCTATCGGGTTCTGTTTCACCAGCCGATCCACGACGGCTGCGGAGCTCACCACGCCGGGTACGCCGGCCCCCGGATGAGTTCCCGCGCCGACAAAGTAGAGATTGCTGAAATGGGGCGACTGGTTGTGGAAGCGAAGCCCAGCGGATTGCGTCAGCGTTGGGGCAATGGAAAAGCCACTGCCGAACGGACTCGAGAGCTCCTGGTGGAAGTATCGAGGTGAGACCGCATGCGTCTCGCCAAGCTGTTCGAACAGGTCGGGCATCACCCGCTCTGCCAGCATCTTCAATATCTGCTGGGTCAGCTGAGGTTCCAACGTATCCCAGTCATGCCCCCCCTTCAGGTTAGGGACGGGTGCCAACACGTAAAAAGCATCGCCTTGCTCGGGGGCCATGCTGGGGTCGGTCGCCCCAGGCCGATGCAGATAGAGGCTGAGATCGTTGACCAGTTCATGCTTGTCGAAAATGGCATCCAGAATCTCGCGAAAGGTGTCACCGAACACGATCGTATGGTGTTCCAACTCACTGTAGGTGCGTCGGGTGGTGAAGTAGACGACCATCAGCCCCATCGACTGCTTCATACGACGCCGCCATGCATTCAGGCTGCGCCCCCACGGTCCCATGGGCAGCCAGTGCTCATAGACGTGGAGGGGGTCGGCGTTACTTACCACGATGTCGGCTGGCCGATGAGTGCCATCGGCAATGTCGACACCGGTGACCTGCTTGCCCTCTACCGTGAGTGCACTGACATGCTGCTGGGTCCTTATCACGCCGCCATGGCGCTGGAAGAGTTCGGCCAGTGACGTGACCAGGGCGCCGGTACCTCCCTTGGGGTACCACACGCCGCCCCGCCGCTCCAGGGCATGAATGAGTCCGTAGAGTGACGATGTCTTGAAAGGATGTCCCCCGACCAGCAGCGACGGAACAGAAAAGGCGCGCTGCAGACGCTCATCCTTGAAGAAGCGAGACACGAACCCGTGAAGGCTGATGTCTGCCCGAAGACGAACCAGGTCGGGGAGCACGCGCAACATGTCCATTACCCGCGTGAACGGCTGATCTGCCAGGTCAACAAAACCACGCTGATACATCGCCTCCGTGGCTGCCAGGAACCTGTGGTACGCGTCACCCTCTCCGGGTGAGAGTCGATCGATTTCTGCTACGGTTTCTTCGATGCTGGCGCTGTAATTGAAATGACTGCCGTCGGCGTACTCCATTCGATAGAAGGGCTCCACCGGGAGTAACGTGACATGCTCATCGAAGCGCTCGCCAAGCAGCCTGAACAGATCCTCGAAGAGGAAAGGCGCCGTGATGACGGTGGGGCCTGCATCAAAAGCCACACCGTCAAGATGGAAGATTCGTGCACGACCGCCCAGGTCCTTGTGGCGCTCCAGCAACTCTACCGCCCAACCATCCGCCAGCAAGCGGATGGCCACCGCAAGGCCGCCAAACCCGGACCCTATGACGATGGCCTTGCCTTTTGTCGAATCATCTTCCGTCGGCAGGTAATGTTCAGCACTGTCTTCGACAAGGATGGTAGCGTCTGCGGGTGTATTCATGAAATGGCGCCTTGGTGTAGGTCGCAGGATAGTGTGCGGACGGTCGCCTGATGAGCCTTCAAGCGCTGGCGTAAACTGTCGATGATGTCATTTAGTACGTGGGCAAGAAGCGTTGGAAATGCCGCTTTCAGTCTTTCGGCTCTTGTCAGAGCAGCATCAGCATGATTCAGAGCCCGTTGCATGGTATCTCGCAAGGCGAAAGGGGTGTGCCCTTTGCGCCGTGACCAGTGCCATGACCAAGCATGATAGCGGTGGTGTGTTCTTGAATCGTGGTGGTGTGAAGCGTCGACGTTTACATCGACATCGTCCAGGTCGTCGATGATCTGGTACGAAAGCCCTATAGCCTCGGCAAAACGCAGCAAAAGCGCATGCTGGGCATCAGAGGGTTTTCCGCCGATGGCACCAGCCTCCAGGGGCAGAGCAATCAGAGGCGAAGTCTTGGCCAACGTCGCTTCCAGGTAATTATTGAGCGTTACGCTTTCTTCAGAACAAGGGTTGGCAACCTCGATGCTTTGTCCGGCTACGACCTGGCTGATCCGATCCGTCAGAAGCGTTACCAGCGACAGGCAATGATCGGCGCAGTCGCTTTTCAGCGCGACCCGGAACGCCGCTGTGAGCAGCAGGTCGCCGCTACAGAGAGCCACGGCGGGGTTGTCCCTTTGCCAGACGCAGGGGTATCCCCGGCGACTCGTGTCTCCATCGCATATGTCATCGTGGATCAGAGATGCATTATGGACCAGCTCCGTTGCTGCCGCTGCTGCCGTGCGATGGGCGAGAGTTGCGCCATAAGCGATTCCGCTCATCAACGCAAAGCGTGCACGTAAATAGCTGCCACCGGTGTCGAGATGATAGAGACCCGCGGCGACCGCCGGCCATGATTCTGGAGCACCCAGACTTTCTCGCATCAAGCCCTTGACCAGAATCAGCTCTTCATCGATCTGTTGCCTTGTTGCTTCCAAGTGTTCCAGCGGGCCTGAATCGTGGCCTGGCAACGATCCCGACGTCTCATTGTCATGAGCGGGTTGGAAATTGGCAGCGTGACGGTTTGATATCGCAGGAGCCATGCCAACGTCCTTTCGACCAGTGTAAGGATATAGGGGCTCGTAACCTGATCTGGTCACTGAGCCCCGAACATCCAGCTTGAGCATCGAGCCAATCACAAGCTTGCGTGGTCATGGCTGTCTATACGACGTCAAGCTGCGTTACATCACCGGCAAATTCAGGACGGGTCACTGACCGGCTTCGTCTCGCCTTCAAGCTTCGACTTGCGCACGGCAATCATGAAGATGAAGACCCCAAAGACGGCTTTTGCCACGATATCGGCAATGGTGTAGCCAACTTCAAGGGCAGTAATGGCGGCGCCACCCGTCAGACCTACCAGCGGGAACAGGTAGACGATCGGGTAGAAGAGCCATGAGCCGATAACCAGGTAGACGGAGATGTTGATCAACTTCTTCACGCCTTCCGGCTGAGAATCGATGGACCCCTTAAGCCCCACCACCAGCTGGTGAACGATAAAGACGAATGGAATCATCGAGAGAACCCAGAAAACGAACCGCAGGCCGCCCGTTTCGGAGACCTCGCCCGGATAGCCCAGGATGATCATCAATGCTGCCGCGCCGCCAAGAATCGTCGACTTCTTGATAGTTTCCTGCTGCGAAAGACGCATGACAAGAATCAGTTCGATGAGCAGCAGCGGTACGGTCAGCAGCCAGTCAACGTAGCGATAGGCCTGGTTGAAGGGTTGGCCAGTCGAGAGAACTTCGCCCGAGGTGATATCAGCGGCAGCTCCCCAGGACGTCATGATCTGGAAGTAATGATAGGCAGCCACTGCCGTTACCAGGCCGGTGATGGTGACGGCAAGGCGGTATGCAGGGGCAATTTCGGATCTCATTAGCCAGAAAAACAGCGTTGCAGCTGCCATAACGGCGAAGCCGAACGAGTAGGCGTTCTGGACAAATGAGAACTGCCCTATGGATAGAGCTTCGATTTCCATGAACATCTCCAGCAGCGTGAGTCGTTGTTTATCGAGCAGACGGAAAAGTTATCCAAATATAATATTTGAGTAACAGCCTAAAAATAGTATAGGTCTTGTACAAAAACAAGGAATTTTTGAGGATGCCTTGCCAAGTGCGTCTTAGCCTTTAGTCACATAATCTGTCTGTAAGTGGCCGAAAAAATGCGTCTTTTGCGTCGATCGGCAGAAAATTGCCCGTGTGGGGCAAGTGATTCCTTGCGCCACATCAATATGCCGCAGCACGTCAGATCGAGACGCTTTCCTGATCGTCTTGGTTGTCAATACGCCGATGAGACGCGTTTTCCGCAAAGCGGCAATTGTCTTCTGAATATTTTGTATAACTATAGCATAAGAAAATAGAGCGCCGGCAAGGCTGGCGGTCCTGTTTCACAGACTCGAAAATGATCGTCGTCTCGTGGTGCTACAGGGCGGGGTGAGATGGGCTACCATCGGAAGCATCATCCCGACGGAGCGCAAACCATGAGCGACTATCTGCTGGAAGAACACAAGCTGAGCCCGGGCAAGATCTACCGCCTGCTCTCGGGGAGCATCTGCCCGCGGCCCATTGCCTGGGTCTCGACTCTGGACGGTCGAGGCAATGCCAACCTGGCGCCTTTCTCGTTCTTCAACGTAGTGAGCGTCAACCCGCCGGTGCTGGGCTTTTCACCGCTGCTCGATGGCGACGGTAACCCCAAGGACACCATCCGCAACCTGGGAGAGGTCCCCGAGTGTGTGGTGCATATCAGCGGCGAGGGGCTGGTGAAGGAGATGAATGCCACCAGTGCTGGGCTCGAGCACGGCGACGACGAGTTCGTCCATGCTGGGCTCGAGAAGGTGGCGATGGCCGGGGTCTCGGTGCCTCGGGTGGCCGGCGCCCCGGTGGCTTTCGGCTGTCGGTTGCGCGAGATCATCCGCTTCGGCGACCAGCCGCTGGCCGGTAACCTGGTGCTGGCCGAGGTGGTGTCGATCCATATCGACGACGCCCTGTGGGACGGCCGCCATGTGAGTCTCGAGGGGCTCAGGCCCATCGGGCGCATGGCCGGCAACGATTACGCTCGCTGCACCGACCTCTTCGTGGTCGAGCGGCCGGCCTCGGGGGGCAGGCCCAGCTGAGTGTCTTTCCGTGTGGGGTCAGTCGGCGAGGTTTTTCACCGGCCTGCCGGCGGCGAAGGCCAGCAGGTTGGCGAAGGCGTCGCCGAAGTAGAGCTCGTAGCTGTCCTTCTCCACATAGCCCAGGTGGGGCGTGCCGAGGAAGTTGGGCAGCTCCAGCAGGGGGTGCTGGACCACCGGCTCCGACTCGAAGACATCCGCCGCGGCCATGCCCGGGCGGCCGGCGCGCAGGGCGGCCTCCAGTGCGCCGGGGACGATCAGCGGCGCTCGGCTGGTGTTGACCAGCAGGGCGGTGGGCTTCATGCGGGCCAGGTCGTCGGCGGTGACGATGCCCTGGGTGCCCTCGTTGAGCCGCAGATGCAGACTCAGCACGTCACAGCGCTCGAAGAACTCCGTCTGGCTTCCGGCCACCTCGAGGCCCGCCTCGGCGGCGCGGCTCCGGGTGCCCTCGCGGCCCCACACCAGCAGGTTCATCTCGAA
Source organism: Halomonas sp. (assembly GCA_020201075.1). GTDB lineage: Bacteria > Pseudomonadota > Gammaproteobacteria > Pseudomonadales > Halomonadaceae > Halomonas. The sequence goes on from JAIVHL010000037.1 coordinate 10,690, forward strand.
GGCCTGGCCGTAGCGGGCCATCAGCTGACCGATCTTGCCGTAGCCGAAGATGCCCAGGGTACGACCCTTGAGGCCGGTGCCCAGGGTGCGCTGCCAGCGCCCGGCCCTGAGGTTGGCGGCCTCCTCGGGGATGTGGCGCATGGCCGCCATCACCAGGGCCCAGGTGAGCTCGGCGGCGGCATGGGGGGAGCCGGTGCCGGCCATTACCGTGACGCCGCGCTCGCGGCAGGCGGCCATGTCCACGTGAGCCGCGCCGCCGCCGGTCTGGCTGATCGCTCGGAGGTTGGGCAGGCGCTCGAGCAGCTCGGCGGTGATCGGCGTGCGTTCGCGGATCAGCACCAGGGCCTCGGCGTCCTGGAAGCGCTCCGCCAGGGTGTCCAGGTCGGTGACGGTGTCGTTGAACACCCTGACGTCGTGGCCCTCCAGTCGGGCGAAGGTGTCCAGGTGACGCACGCAGTTCTGGTAGTCATCGGGAATCACGATCCTCATCGTGCGGGCTCCTTGTCGGGGGTAGGGCGGGACGGTGTGCCTGCGGACTGGCGGTGTTTCAGGGATTGCCAGGCGAACAGGCCGCCGTACGGAACCAGTGGGAGCTGGCGATGGCGCCGGCAATGTAGGCGGGGTAACCCCGGAGAGAATCGCGAAGTAGAGGATGAACAGGTGTGCGTGGGGGGCCAGGTCGAGCAGGTCACAGGCCTTGTGATAGACCTCCGGGTCGCGCTTGTAATGCCCCGCCAGCTCCGCCGAGATCACGCAGTCCCAGGGCAGTCCCGCCTGCTTTGCCATGTTGACCAGCAGCGAGACGTTGCCGTTGGAGAGAGTGGCGAGAATGAAGCGGGGCCTGAGGCGCTGGAGCCCCGACACGCTGTCCGGCCAGGGGGCGAGGCGGTGCCAGGCACGATTGAGGTGCTGCCGGTCCTCCTCGCCCAGGGCCTCGCTGATGCCGAACTCATCCAGCAGGCGGTCCAGGGTCATGCGGTGCAGGTCGTCGAGCCGCGTCCAGGGCAGCTCGCCTCGGCGCACCCGGTCCATGGCCGGGGCGTAGCCGCCGCGCCAGGCATCGGCGAAGGCGGCCCAGTCGACGCTGAGGCTGCGGGCCTGTCCCAGGGCCTCGCCCTCACGGATCACGCTGCTGCGCCAGTCGACCACGGTGCCGAAGACGTCGAAGGTCAGCGCCTTCACCTCGGCCAGGCCGTCTTGTGTCTGGCTCATCTGGCCTCTCCTTCCGAGCAATCGGACATAAAGTTGTATGCAATGCTTCTCGATTTTCGCCAAATGTAGGCCTATATTGGCCATTAATTCAATGGATCGTACACAATATTGCCTTCTACCTTGGTTGAAGGGAGTCCGCCATGACCGCCGCCGATCGCGTTTACCAGATCATCAAGACGCGCATCCTCAATGGGCAGTACCCCGCCGGCAGCTACGTGCGGGAGGCCACCATCGGCCAGGAACTCGAGCTGAGCCGCACGCCGATTCGCGAGGCGCTGCGGCGGCTGGTGTCGGACGGCTGGGTAGAGGCGATCCCCCACCATGGGGCGCGTGTCGTGGCCTGGACCCAGCGCGACGTCGAAGAGGTGTTTGAGCTTAGGGTGCTGCTCGAGCCCCAGGTGGTGAGACGCGCCGCGCCGCGAATCAACGCCGAGTGTCTGACGGCTCTCGATGACCTGGCGGAGCAGATGGAAGCGCTCTGCGAGAGCGGTGATGACGCCTCCGTGGACGAGATTGCCCAGTTGAACAACCGTTTCCATGCCGAACTGGTGGCGGCGGCCGACAGCCCCCGGCTGCAGCGGCTGCTCGAGACCATCGTGCAGATCCCGGTGTCGCGGCGAAGCTTCCACCGCTATACGCGTAGCGAACTGCACTGCAGCATGCAGCACCATCGCGAGCTGATCCGTGCCCTGTCGCTGGGCGACGGCGAATGGGCCGCCTCGGTGATGCGCGCGCATATCCTGGCCGCCAGGGCCGCCCAGCTGCGGCCGGCGGCAGGCGACGAAGAGGCCCGGGAACCGGCGTTGCGCCGTCGACTGCATCGCGCCTGACGTGCCCTGTCGCAAATTTCTGCAAACGACTTCCAACAACAACAGTCTCAGGACCGCCCCATGATCTCCCGTAGTCCCCCAACGTCCCTCAACCTTGCCCAGCAGCTGATTCGCGACCACCTGGTGGCCGGGGAGATGACCCCCGGCAGCGAGATTGCCCTGCGCATGGACCAGGCCCTGCTGCAGGATGTCCTGGGCACCCTGGTGATGCTCGAACTCGAGGCCATGGGCCTCGACCGGGTGCACACCGAGCCCAGTGTGCAGTACATCGACCACGGCCTGGTGCAGGCCGACCATCTCAATGCCGAGACCTACCTTTTCCTCAAGAGCGCCTGTGAACGTTTCGGGATCTGGTACTCGGGGCCCGGCAACGGCATCAGCCATCCGGTGCACATGGAGCACTTCGGCCTCCCGGGCCAGTCCATCGTGGGCTGCGACAGTCACACGACCTCTGCCGGTTCGCTGGGCATGCTGGCGATCGGTGCCGGCGGCATCGAGGTGGCCATGGCCATGGCCGGTGAGCCGCTCTACCTCACCATGCCGGAGATCTGGGGCATCCGCCTGGAAGGCCGCCTGCCCGACTGGGTCTCGGCCAAGGACGCGGTGCTCGAACTGCTGCGCCGGCACGGCGTGGCCGGCGGCAAGGACACCATCATCGAGTACCACGGCCCGGGGTTGGAGCACCTTTCCGCCATGGACCGCCACGTGCTGGCCAACATGGGCACCGAGATGGGGGCCACCGCCACGGTCTTTCCCAGCGACGACGAGACCCGCCGCTTCCTGGCGGCTCGCGGCCGCGAGGCCGACTGGAAACCGCTTTCCGCCGAGCCGGGCTGCACCTAC
>JAIVHL010000038.1 GCA_020201075.1 Halomonas sp.
GTCTGGCGCTGACGTTCGGCTTCCGCCTGCTGTTCACGTTGCTCTTCACGTTGCTCTTCACGAAGCTGGGCCTGTCGCTCGGCCTCTTCGGCGCGGCGTCTTGCGTTGGCTTCGGCCGCTTCGGCGGCGCGGAGGGCTTCCTCCTTCATCTGCTGTTCTGCCTGGCGCTGGGCCTCGCGTTCGGCCTCCTGGGCTGACTGTTCGGCAGCGGCGGCTTCCTCGGCCTGGCGTGCGGCCTCATCGGCCTCGCGCTGCTCGTCCACCTGTTGCGACAAGGCGCGTGCCCTGGCCGCCTCGGCGCGCTGGGCCTGGTCAGTCACCGTCTCGGTGCTGACCAACGTCGCCTGAACGATAGAGGACGAGGTCGGCTCAGGCTGATGGGTCGGCAGGCTGATGACGCTGAACAGCACCACCGCCACGTGCAATGCCACTGCCAGGATCACCGGCAAGCCGTACCCCACCCGTGGGTCGTGTCTGGGCATCGTGACTCCTCAGCCTTCCCCGCCGGGTGGTTCGGAGATCAGACCGACGTTGGCGACGCCGGCGACCTGCAGAGTGCTCATCAGGGTGACCACCTGACCGTAAGGGACATTGCGATCACCGTGAACCATGACCGGGGTGCCAGGGCTGCGTTCCAACAGAATGATCACGCGGTTGGCGATCTCATCGAGGTCGACCTCGCGGGGTTCGTCATCCCCCATCCAGATGGAATACCGGCCGTCACGCTCTACCGAGACGTTAATCGGATCTCTATCGTCTGAACTCTCGATGGGTTCGGAGGTGACCTGGGGAAGATCCACCTGCACGCCCTGGGTCAGCATGGGGGCCGTGATCATGAAGATCACCAGCAATACCAGCATCACGTCGATGAAGGGTACGACATTGATCTCGCCCATGGGCTTGCGCCCACCGCCACGATTGAAAGGTCCTTGCATGGCCAGACTCCCTCACGCGGGGCCGGAATCGGCCCGCCCCTGCAGGTTGCGATGCAGAATGGAGTGGAACTCCTCGGCAAAATCCTCGTACTTCCCCAGGAGCCTGCTCGACTCGGCGGAAAGCCGATTGTAGAAAATCACCGCGGGGATCGCGGCGAACAGCCCCATGGCGGTAGCGATCAGCGCCTCGGCGATCCACGGGGCCACGGTGGCAAGCGTCGCCTGCTGGGTCATGGAGATGGACTGAAAGGAGCCCATGATGCCCCAAACGGTCCCAAACAGCCCGATATAAGGGCTGGCCGACGCCACGGTGGCCAGAAACACCAGGTGCAGGCTGAGGCGTTCCTCTTCTCGAGACCAGGCCACCCGCATGCTGCGTTGCACGCCGTCCAGGATCGCCTGGGGACTGCGGGTCTTGGGCAGCAGGCGGTTGAATTCGCGGAAGCCGGAGCGGAAAACATGCTCAGCGCCCTGTGTCTCCTGCTCTGACGGCGTATCCCGATAGAGTTCATTGAGATCGATACCGGACCAGAAGCGCTCTTCGAAGGCCTGGTGGGTCTTGCGGGCACGGCGCATCACGAAGGTGCGCTGGAAGATCACGATCCAGGAGAGGACCGAGCCCACCGTGAGCAGCAGCATGACCAGCTGCACCACGGTACTGGCGCTCATGATCAGATGGGGTATGGACATGGAGTCGTTCACGGGCATCCTCGTCAGGCTTGCGGTTGGGCAGAGGGTTGTAACAGCCACTCGGCCAGGGCCGGCAGCCTCGCAGTGGGCGTGAGGCGCGTCGCCTCGATGCAGGCGATGGCGACTCCCACCGTCGGTCGAAAGTCGCTCATGGTCGGATCTCTCCCGCGGCATTCGCGGCGGTCTCGTCCGGGGCCAGGCCGAAGTGCAGCCAGGCCTGACGAGTCACCACCCTGCCCCGTGCGGTGCGCATCATCAGACCCTGCTGGATCAGGAAGGGCTCGATGACATCCTCGATGGTGTCGCGCTCCTCGCCGATGGCGGCGGCCAGGGAGTCGACGCCCACGGGACCGCCGTCGAACTTCTCGATCATCGCCAGTAACAGGCGGCGATCCATATGGTCGAGGCCGTGGTGGTCGACGTGCAGCATATCCAGCGCTCGGTCGGCGATCTCGGCATCGATGCGGCCGCTCCCGCGCACCTCGGCGTAGTCACGCACGCGACGCAGCAGGCGGTTGGCGATGCGCGGCGTGCCGCGGGAGCGACGGGCCACTTCCAGGGCGCCCTCGATGTCGGTCTCGACTCTCATCAGCCGTGCCGAGCGGGTGACAATCTCGGTGAGTTCAGCGATGGCGTAGAACTCCAGCCGCTGGACGATCCCGAAACGATCCCGTAACGGCGACGTGAGCAGCCCCGCTCGGGTGGTCGCCCCGACCAGGGTAAAGGGCGGCAGGTCGAGCTTGATGGAGCGCGCCGCTGGTCCCTCCCCGATCATGATGTCGAGTTGAAAGTCTTCCATGGCAGGGTAGAGAATTTCCTCCACTACCGGCGAGAGGCGGTGGATCTCGTCGATGAACAGCACATCGCCAGCGTCAAGATTGGTCAGCATGGCGGCGAGGTCCCCGGCCCGCTCCAGCACCGGGCCGGAGGTAGACTTGAGCCCCACGCCCATCTCCGCGGCGATGATGTGCGCCAGGGTCGTCTTGCCGAGCCCCGGAGGACCGAACACCAAGGTATGGTCAAGGCTTTCGTCTCGCCCCCTGGCGGCGCCGATGAAAATCTCGAGCTGCTCGCGAACCCGCGGCTGGCCGATATAGTCTGCCAGCCGCTTGGGGCGGATGGCACGATCGATGGGCTCTTCGCTATCGCGGGCGTCGGCGGCGATCAGACGATCGTTTTCAAGCATTGCGCTACCCCGCCATCCGGCGACTCAGGGCCGCCTTGATCATCGCTTCGGTGCTGCCCTCACCCTCCAGGCCAGCCAGCATCCTGGCGGCTTCGACGGGCTTGTAGCCTAGGCTGACCAGGGCCGCCTCGGCATCGACCAGCGGATCGTGGCGCGCCGGTGTCGAAGTGGCGGCCAGGCCTGCCAGGGCGTCGTCGACCGGCTCCCAATGAGGAAAGCGGTCGCGCATTTCGATGATCAACCGCTCGGCGGTCTTCTTGCCCACGCCGGGCAAACGCATCAGCGACTTCACGTCATCGTTGAGCACGCACCGCTGGAAGGCCGCCTCGTCCATGCCGGAGAGGATCGCCAGGGCCAAGCGTGGACCGACGCCGTTAACCTTGATCAGCGCACGGAACAGCGCTCTTTCCTGCTCCCTGGCGAAGCCGTAGAGCAGGTGGGCGTCGTCTCGCACGATCAGATGGGTGTGCAGGGAAACGACCTCGCCGGCAACCGGCAGGGCCACCAGGGTCGTCATGGAAGCCTCCAGCTCATAGCCGACGCCGGCCACATCGACCACCAACCAGGGAGGCTGTTTCTCGAGCAGGGTGCCACGCAGGCGTCCAATCATGGGGGAAATCCGTATCCTTCACGTCAGGCAAGGCGGCAGGCGCCGCCAATGACGCCACTATACTGGTCGCCTGCATGGCTGACCAGCCTGTGCTGAAACAGCGTTCGACAACCCTGCGAGTCGGTTCGATACCTCGTCGAAAGACGACATCCTCACGGCTTGAAGGCGCGCCATGAGCCGCCCTTCTTGCGGCTCTTGTGGCCGCCAAAGCTGCCCGCCTGCAGCAGTCCAAGGCGCGCATGGGCATGGGTCAGGGCGATAGCCAGGGCGTCGGCGGCATCCGCCTGGGGCGTGGCGGAGAGGCCCAGTACCGCCGTCACCATATGCTGCACTTGGGCCTTATCGGCGCTTCCGGAACCGGTCACCGCCTGCTTGATCTGGCGGGGGCCGTATTCGCTCACGGGCAGGCCGTGGTTGGCGGCACAAACGATGGCGGTGCCACGGGCCTGGCCGAGCTTGAGCGCCGAGTCAGCATTTTTCGCCATGAACACCTGCTCAATGGCAAACTCCGTCGGACGATGGACGGCGATCAGCTCGCTGACGCCCGCGTAGATCTGGGCCAGCTTCTGCGCCAGGCTATCGGCCTGGATACGGATGCAGCCGCTGGCCACATAGCGCGGTGTCGAGGTAGAGACATCGAGCACGCCGTAGCCGGTGATCCGCGAGCCCGGGTCGATGCCGAGGATCAGCATAGTCGGGCCTATGGCAGGCCGGTGCGATATCGGCATGGGTGGCCTCCTTGGCCTGGCGAGTGGCCATCATACGCCACCGGCGCCCCTGGGGCGCCGGCGTCTTGCTGCTTCACACAAGCTTCACACTTTCTTCATCACAGCAGGATCGCGATCACTCCTGCCCTTCCGGCGTGATTTTCTGATCTTCGGGCTTCGCCTTCTGACGCAGCCGGATGCTGAGCTCGCGCAACTGATCGCCACTCACTTCACCCGGGGCGTCGGTCATCAGGCAGGCGGCGCTCTGGGTCTTCGGGAAGGCGATCACTTCGCGAATGGTGCGGGCGCCGGCCATCAGCATTACCAGGCGATCGAGACCGAAGGCCAGGCCGCCGTGTGGCGGTGCACCGAACTGCAGGGCGTCGAGCAGAAAGCCAAACTTCTCGCGGGCCTCCTCCTCACCGATGCCGAGAATCTCGAACACGGTGCTCTGCATGGCCTGGTCGTGAATACGGATGGAGCCACCGCCCAGCTCTGTGCCGTTGAGCACCATATCGTAGGCCCGTGACAGCGCCGCGGCCGGATTGGCCTTGAACTCCTCGGGGCTGCAGGAAGGCGAAGTAAAGGGGTGGTGAAGAGGGCTCAGTCGACCATCGTCGTCGGCTTCGAACATCGGGAAGTCCACCACCCACAGCGGCGCCCAGGCGTGGGTGTAGAGGTCGAGAGTCTCGCCTAGCTTGACGCGCAGTGCGCCGATGGCCTCGTTGACGATGCTCGCCTTGTCGGCGCCAAAGAAGATGATGTCGCCATCCTCGGCGCCTACACGGTCAAGCAGCGCTTCGACCACGTTTTCCATGAACTTGACGATGGGCGACTGCAGCCCCTCGATGCCCTTGGCTCGCTCGTTGACCTTGATCCAGGCCAGGCCCTTGGCGCCGTAGATGCCGACGAACTTGGTGTACTCGTCGATCTCCTTGCGAGAGAGCTTGGCCCCTCCCGGTACGCGCAGAGCGGCAACGCGACCATCCTCGGCGTTTGCCGGACCGGAGAAGACCTTGAAGTCCACCTCTTGCATCAGGTCGTCGACGTCGGTGAGTTCCAGAGGAATGCGCAGGTCCGGCTTGTCGGAGCCGAAGCGGTTCATCGCCTCGGTCCAGGTCATACGCGGGAACTCGGGCAGTTCGACGGCCAGCACCTCCTGAAAGAGCTGGCGGATCATCGCCTCGGTGATGCCCATGATGTCGTCCTCGGAGACGAAGGAGGCCTCGAGGTCGATCTGAGTGAACTCCGGCTGGCGGTCGGCGCGCAGGTCTTCATCGCGGAAGCATTTGGCGATCTGGTAGTAGCGGTCGAAGCCGGCCACCATCAGCAACTGCTTGAAGAGCTGCGGCGACTGCGGCAGCGCGAAGAAACTGCCAGGGTGCGTGCGGCTCGGCACCAGGTAGTCGCGGGCGCCTTCCGGGGTAGCGCGGGTCAGGATCGGCGTCTCGATATCGAGGAAGCCCTGCCCTTCGAGGAAGGCGCGCACGCTGTGGGAGATTCGCGAGCGCAGGCGCAATTTCTCGATCATCTCGGGACGGCGCAGGTCGATATAGCGGTGTTTGAGACGCACCTCCTCACCCACCTTGCCGTGCTCGTCGAGCTGAAAGGGCGGTGTGGCGGCGGTGTTGAGTACCTCCACCTCCTTGGCCAGCACCTCGATCAATCCGGTGGGCATGCCCGGGTTCTGGGTGCCTTCCGGGCGCAGTCGCACGCGGCCCTGAATGCGCAGCACATATTCGCTGCGAGCGCGGTCGGCGGTGGCGAAGGCCTCGGCGGTGTCGGGGTCGACCACAACCTGAGCGATGCCGTCGCGATCGCGCATGTCGAGAAAGATCACGCCCCCATGGTCACGGCGGCGATGAACCCAGCCGCACAGGGTGACCGTCTGGTCCACCAGGGTCTCGTTTAGCTGGCCGCAATAATGGCTGCGCATGTCGTATCCTGTTTTATAACGTGTAATGAGGAAGGTCTCGGAATGCGGCGCCACTCAGGCCGCCGCATCCTTCTTCTTGGGGGATGCCGTGTTAGGGGATGCCGTGTCTGGCGATGACGGGGTAGACGGCGTCTTGTTCGACGACGGGGTCTCACCGGAGGCGGCCGAATCACCGGCCAGGTTCTTCTTGCCCCCCGACTTGAAGTCGGTCTCGTACCAGCCGCCACCGGCTAGGCGGAAACCCGCCGCCGAAACGAGCCGTACAAGCTTAGGGGCAGCGCAGGCCGGGCAGTCGGTCAGCGGCGCGGCGCTAAGCTTTTGCAGCTTTTCCAGGCGCTCACTGCAAGCCTTGCACTCGTATTCGTAGATGGGCATGGTTTGATCACTCCGGAAAATCACGTTAACTGGATCAGGACGCGGCCGGACGTGTCCGGCGACAAAGACGATGCGGCCGGCCCGAAGCGAAACCAAGCCTGCCGAAGCGCAACATTATAGCGTGCCAGGCACCCTTGTGGGCAAGGCGCGCTACCCAAGGCACCACAAGGAAGCCAACACGATGAACGCCGTTATCCTCGACGCCGCCAGCCTTGGCCGCGATATCGACCTTACCCCTCTCCGCGAACGGGTCGATTCTCTGGTCGTCCATGCGCAATGCAGCGCTGCCGACGCCCGGGAGCGGTTGGCTGGCGCGCGAGTCGCCATCGTCAACAAGGTGGAGCTCGATGCATCGACGCTGGAGGCGTTGCCCGAGCTGAAGCTGATCTGCGTGCTCGCGACGGGGACCAACAACATCGATATGGTCGCCGCCGAGCGCCTCGGCATCGTGGTGAAGAACGTCAGCGCCTATGGCACCCCCAGCGTGGCCCAGCACACCCTGATGCTGATGCTTGCCCTGGCCAACCGCCTGCCACTCTACCAGCGGGATGTGGCCGAGGGACGCTGGGGGCAGAGCGCCTTCTTTTGCTTGATGGATCACGACACCCTGCAGTTGGAGGGCAAGCATCTGGTCATCGTCGGCCAGGGGGTATTGGGCAGCCGAGTCGCTCAGCTGGCCGAAGCCTTCGGTATGCGCGTGACCTTCGCCGCCCGCCCGGGCCACGAGGCTGATGACAGCCGCCCCAGCCTGGCCGAGCTCGCCCCTGCCGCCGACGTCATCAGCCTTCACTGCCCGTTGAGCGACGCCACCCGCCATCTGGTCAATGCGGACCTCCTGGCCAGCCTCAAACCCAGCGTCCTGCTGATCAACTGCGCCCGGGGCGGCATCATCGATGAGTCCGCCGCTTTGGCCGCCCTACGCCATGGTGGCCTGGGCGGGCTTGGCATCGACGTGCTGCCCGAAGAACCGCCCCGTGACGGTCATCCGCTGATCGATGCCCTGGTCGAGCCGCTGAACCTTATTGTCACGCCCCACAACGCCTGGATCACACCGGAGGCGCGCCAGAAGATCGTGGCACTCACCGCTGATAACCTGCGCGATTGGCAAACCGAGTGAAGAAGGAGCAGGCGCATGCTGCACAATTTCGGCTCCATCAATCTCGACCACGTCTATCGTGTTCCCCATCTGGTCAGGCCCGGCGAGACCCTGGCTAGCCACGACTATCGGGTCGGCCTGGGAGGCAAGGGGGCCAACCAGTCGCTGGCCACGGCCAAGGCCGGCGGTCGGGTCTGCCATTGGGGTCGGCTTGGCCGCCAGGATGCCTGGGCCCGGGATATTCTCTCCCGAGCCGGTGTTGAGGTCTCCCGTTTAGCGCTGGTGGATGAGCCGAGCGGCCACGCGATTATCCAGGTGGATGATCGGGCCGAGAACGCTATCATCCTTTTCCCCGGCGCTAACCACGGCTTTCGTCGCGCCGACTTGAACGAGTTGGTCGCCGCCACCCAGCGCGGCGACTGGCTGCTAACCCAGAACGAGTGTCTCGGGCTCGACAAGCTGATCCCCCTGGCCGACGACCATGGGTTGCAGATCGCCTTCAACCCGGCCCCCATGAGCGAGGACGTGCTCAAACTGCCGCTGACGCGCTGCCGGTTGCTGTTCGTCAACCGCACCGAGGCGGCCGGGCTCACCGGACTGACGCCAGACGCCGGCGGCGAGGCGCTGCTCGATGCTCTTGTCACTCGGTTGTCCGCCACCGAGGTGGTGCTGACCCTGGGTGGCGAAGGCGCCTGGTACCAACTAGGCAACCATCGGCTTCATCAGCCGGCACTGTCGGTCAAGGCAGTCGACACCACCGGGGCAGGCGACACCTTCATCGGCTACTACATGGCCGCGC
>JAIVHL010000118.1 GCA_020201075.1 Halomonas sp.
GCGTTGGCCATGTAGTAGAAGCCTACGTCCATTGAGACCCCGTCCGAACGCGCCATGCGCACGATCAAGAAGCTGTGCAGGCTGGAGTTCACCGCGAATATCGCGCCGAACAGCAGCAGACCGCCCAGCAGTATCAGGTGGGGGTGTATTTCCAGGAACATCGCGATCAGTGCCGGCAGCGCGGCCAGGGCGGCGGCCCAGGCGATGGCGGCGGTGCGCCCTGCCGTGTGCCCGGTGATCCGGGGTGCTACCGCTTGCACCGCGCCGTAGCCGATCACCCACAGCGCCAGAAAGCCGCCTACCCGCCAGCTGTCCCAGCCGAACTGGGTGGCCAGGAACACCGGCAGTGCCACCACGAACCACACGTCGCGGGCGCCGAACAGGCACATCCGCGCCGCAGATAGGATATTGATGGCGCGGCTCTTGGAGAGCATCTCGCGAAACTTCGGCTTGGCCTTGGCCCGGCCCAGATCGCCGTCCAGACGCATGAGCGACAGCGCCAAAACGCCGATAAGCATTACCGCCATGACCCCTATGGCGCCCTGGAAACCGATCAGCGTCAGCAGCAGTCCCCCGAGAAAGAAGCCGACACCTTTCAAGGCATTCTTGGAACCGGTAAGCAGTGCCACCCAGCGGTAGAGGGACTGATGGCCGGCGTCACCGGCGGGCACCAGGGTCTTGATGGCGCTCTTGGCGCTCATCTTGTTGAGGTCCTTGGCGATGCCCGAGAGCGCCTGGGCCGCCATCACCCAGGGCACGGAGAGCCAGGCCACCGGTACCAGCAGCATGCCAAGCGCCACCACCTGCAGGCCAAGCCCCAGGTTCATGGTGCGGTTGAGCCCCAGCCGAGCCCCCAGCCAGCCGCCCACCAGGTTGGTCACCACGCCGAAGAACTCGTAGAAGATGAACAACATAGCCACTTCCAGGGCCGAGTACCCCAGGCTGTGGAAATAGAGCACCACCAGCATGCGCAGGGCGCCATCGGTCAGGGTGAAGGCCCAATAGTTGCCGGTGACCAGCAGATACTGGCGGATCTCTCGGGGCAGGGCGGCGACGCGGGTGATCATTCCGCCAGGCCAACCTTGGCGGCCAGCTCGGCCGTGCGGCAGGCGTAGCCATACTCGTTGTCGTACCAGACGTAGAGTTTCACCTGGGTGCCGGCCACGACCATGGTGGAAAGCGCATCGACGATAGCGCTGCGCGGATCCGTGCGGTAGTCGATGGAGACCAGCGGGCGCTCTTCAAAGCCCAGAATGCCGGCGAGCTCGCCCTCAGCGGCTTCCTTGAGCAGGGCGTTGACTTCCTCTTCCGTGGTCTCGCGCTTGACCTCGAACACCACATCGGTGAGCGATGCGTTGGCCAGCGGCACCCGCACGGCGTGACCGTTCAGCTTGCCGGTCAGCTCCGGGAAAATATCGGTGATCGCCTTGGCCGACCCGGTGGTGGTAGGGATCAGGCTCATGCCGCAGGCTCGGGCGCGCCTGAGATCCTTGTGGGGGGCATCGAGGATGACCTGGGTGTTGGTGATGTCGTGAATGGTGGTCATGACGCCGTGGCGGATGCCGATTTTCTCGTGGATCACCTTGACCACCGGCGCCAGGCAGTTGGTGGTGCAGCTCGCCGCGGTAACGATGCGGTGCTTGGCCGGGTCGAAGAGATGGTCGTTAACGCCCATCACCAGGTTGAGCGCGTCGTTGTCCTTCACCGGCGCGCTGACCACCACGCGCTTGACCCCCTGGTCCAGGTAAGCTTGAAGCGTCGCGGTGGTCTTCATCTTGCCCGAGGCCTCGATCACCACGTCGCAGCCGGACCAGTCGGTGTCGGCGATCTCGCGGTTGGCGGTGAATGCGATGCGTCTTCCTGCCACCGTCATGACGTCATCTTCCGCCATGATATTATCCCCGCCGCCGGTCCACTGGCCGTGCACCGAGTCGAACTGCAGCAGGTGGGCGAAGGTGGCAGCGTCGCCGCCCGGGTCGTTGATCTGGACGAACTCCAGGTCCGGGTGCGTCCAGCCGGCGCGCAGCGCAAGGCGTCCGATGCGGCCGAAGCCATTGATGCCGATCCTGACCGTCATGGGAAACTCCTGTGGGGATAGAACGTGAAGGGACAGCGATGATATCTGGCAAATCGTATATGAACCAAAAGCGTACATGAATATACATGACAGCTCGATGACAACGGCCCAGGGGGTGCTGACCCGCATGCTCCAGGACGATCCGCTGCTCGAGGGAGTGGCCGGGGTGATTTTCGACGAGTTCCACGAGCGCAGCCTGGAGGCGGACCTCGGCCTGGCGCTGGCCCTGGACGTTCAGTCGGTACGTGACGATCTGCGCCTGCTGGTGATGTCGGCGACCCTGGATGTGGAGGCCTTGCTCGGCGTGCTGGGCGACGACACCCCGGTGATCGACTGTCCGGGGCGCACCTTTCCCGTCGAGACCCGCTACCGCTCGCTGAATGCCCGTGATGACAGTGCGGCCCAGCAGGCGCGTGCGCTGCTCGAGGCGATAGAACAGCAGGTGGGCGACGCCCTGGTGATCCTGCCCGGGGTGGCGGAGATCCGCCGCCTGGCCAGGGCGCTGGCCGCCCGTGCTCCCGAGCTTGTCGTCATGGAGCTGCACGGCCGCCTGCCCCTCGAGGCACAGCGCCGGGCACTGCGTCCCGACCCCGACGGCCGCCGCCGGGTAGTGCTTGCCACCGCCATCGCCGAGTCCAGCGTCACCGTGGACGGCGTGCGTCTGGTGATGGATGCGGGCCAGGAGCGAGTCCCGGTGTTCCAACCGCGCAGCGGCCTGACGCGCCTGGAGACGCGCCGGGTCAACCGCGCCAGCGCCGACCAGCGCCGCGGCCGCGCCGGACGCCAGGGCCCCGGCCTCTGCGTCAGGCTGTGGGCCGAGGAGCAGCCGCTGGTGCCCCACGGTGAGCCGGAAATTCGCCAGGCGGATCTCGCGCCGCTGGCCTTCGAACTGGCCCGCTGGGGCATCACCGAGCCCGACAGCCTGGCCTGGGTCACGCCGCCGCCCGCCGGAGCTCTTGCCGCCGGGCGCGAGCTGCTCGAGCGCCTGGGCCTGCTGGACGAGGCCTGTCATCTCACCGAACCGGGCCGCGCCGCTGCCCGCTGGCCTACCCATCCGCGCCTGGCGGCGATGCTGGTACGCGCCGACACGCTAGACGCCCAGCCGTTGGCCTGCGCCCTGGTAGCGCTGCTCGAGGGGCGTGACCTCGACGACGAGCGAGACCTGGAACGAGCGCTTCAGGCGCGGATTACGGCGCCTCGTGAGCATCGCCAGTGGCAGCGCGACGCCCAACGCCTCACTCGTCTTGCCGGCGTTAGCCTCAAGGTGACCAGCCTGGCGCCGCTGGGGGAGCTGCTGGCGCTGGCCTACCCGGAGCGCGTCGCCCAGCGTACCGCTCATCAGGTCGGCCCCGGGCGCTTTCGCCTGGCCGGCGGGGGCCTGGCGACCCTCCCCGAGGATCACCCTCTGGCCCATTCCGAGCTGCTGGTGGCGGTGGAGCTCGACGGTCAGGCCAGCGGCGCGCGCATCTTTCGCGCCGTGGCGATGGCGCGTGACCGGCTGGAAGCCCTCTACCCCGAGTGCGCCAGGTGGCGTGCCAGCCTCGAGTGGTCCGACGAGCAGGGCCGGCTGGTGGGCGAGCAGGTGCGCGGCCTGGGGGCCGTGGTGTTGGAGAGAAAGCCGCTGGCCGAACTGCCACCAAAGGCGGTTAGGGCGGCCCTGCTCGAGGCGCTTCGCCGGCGCGGCCTGCCGCAGGACGACGACCTGAGGCAGCTGCAGGGCAGAGTAGCGCTACTGCGTCGCACGCTAGGCGATGCGTGGCCCGACTGGTCCGAGGCGGCGCTGCTGGAAACATTGGAGCAGTGGCTAGGACCGCATCTAGAGGGTATCACTCGCCTCGAGGCCGTGGAGCGCCTGCCCATGGCGCGCATTCTGCTCGACGGTCTCGACTGGTCGCTGCGCTCGCAACTCGAGG
>JAIVHL010000248.1 GCA_020201075.1 Halomonas sp.
GTTCTTTCCAGGCGTGCAGGGTCGGTCCCAGGTGCGGATGCTCATGCAGCCAGCGGGCCAGGCGCGGTGAGCCCTTTGGGGCGGCCCATGCCGCCAGCAGCAGGAAGGGCGTGGTGGGCAGCAACGGCACCACCAGTCCGGCGGTACCCAGGCCGATACAGCCGTAGGCCAGTCCGCTCCAGGCGATGCGAGAGACCGTATGCGTCATGGAACCTCCCACTTGGCGGCAGCATTCGATAAATAGTATTTTATATGCATGTTAAAGAATAACGCTAAATCTCCTGCGAGTCGTCACACGAAGATTGTTTCCACCGTCCCGGCCTGGCGCTGGCTCTTCCCGCTGGCTGCCCTGCACGCGACCGTGCTGGTACCACTCTCTCTCCTATCACTCTATCACCTGCAGGAGCCGTCGCTACTGGCCTCCCCTGCGGCACATGGTCGCGAGCTACTGTTCGGCTTCGCCCTGACGGTGATTGCCGGCTATCTGCTAGGGCCGCTGCCGCCGCGCCGGCTGCAGGCGCTGATCGCGCTGTGGCTGGTGGCGCGCCTGGGCGGCCTGGCGTGGCCGGGCGCCCTGCTGGTGATTCTGTCCGATGCTGTTTTTGCTCTGTTTGTCGCCTGGCACCTGGTACCACGCTTCCTCGCCGCCAAGAAGTGGCGCAACCGGGTGCTCTCGCCGCTGCTCGGTCTGCTCTGCCTGCTGGCGCTGGTCACCCTGATCTGGCGCCATCTCGGCGGCATGCCGACCACGTCACTGGTGATGCACCAGGGGGTGCTCTGGCTGGTTCTGCTGATGGTATTCATGGGTGGGCGGGTGCTGGCGCCAGCGGTCAACGGCCACCTGATGGCCAGTCGACGCCAGGCCGGCGCGGGGGTCCAGCCGCGCATCGAAGCGGCGCTGATCGGGCTGCTGGGCGTCACCCCACTGCTGATGCTGTGGCCGCCCCTGCGGCCCCTGGCGGCGGTACTGGCGCTGGCGGCGGGGTTGTTGGTCCTGCTGCGGCTATGGGGCTGGCGCCCTTGGGCCTGTCGGGGGCGTCCCGATCTGCTGGGGCTGATGGTAGGCTATTGCTGGCTGGGCGTGGGGCTGCTGCTGCTGGTCGGGGCCTGGTGGCAGCAGCTCCACGCCAGCGCCACCCTGCACGCCTTCACTATCGGCGCCCTCGGCACCCTGGCCTCAGGCATCATGCTGCGCCAGGCGATCCTGCGCGCCAAGGCCCGTCCCGAGAAGGAGCCGCTACTTCTCCCCCTGGCGCTGCTCTTCTCCGTGGCCGCGGTGCTGCGCTTGCTGGCACTGGACGCGGGGGAGCACTGGCTGGCCCTGCTGTGGGGGTCGGCACTCGCCTGGAGCCTGGCCTGGGGGCTCGCCGCCTGGCGGCTGCTCCACTGGTGCCGCCGCACGGTGCGCCGTCCTCGAAGGCTTGATCCAGGTCAGCTACCTCGATAAGGGTACCGACGTCCCGTGCCTTGAATGGCATACTCTGCCCCATGCGGCGGCGCCGGCAGTGCCGCTACCCGGTTCAAGAGGCTGTTTCACGATGCAAGACGACCTGCTGTTTGATCGCCCCCTGGTCGAGAAGTACGACCGACCCGGGCCGCGCTATACCTCCTATCCCACGGCGCCCCAGTTCCATGCGGCCTTCGCCGAGGACGACTACCGCGCCGCGGCCGAGCGCAGCAACCGGGCCGAGATGCCCAAGCCGCTGTCGGTCTACGTGCATATCCCCTTCTGCGAGAGCCTCTGCTACTACTGCGCCTGCAACAAGATCATCACGCACAACACGACGCGGGCCGCCGAGTATCTGGAGTGGCTCAAGCAGGAGATCCGCGTGCAGGGGGCGCTGTTCGACGAATCGCGGCGCATGACCCAGCTGCATCTTGGTGGCGGAACCCCTACCTACCTGAGCAATGCCCAGCTCGGCGAGCTGATGACGGCGCTGGATGAGGTCTTTCACTTCGCCCCGGCCGCCGAGCGTGAGTTCTCCCTGGAGGTGGATCCGCGCACGGTAACCCCGGAGCAGATCCATGAGCTTCACGCCCTGGGTTTCAACCGGCTCAGTTTCGGCGTGCAGGACTTCGACCGCGAGGTGCAGAAGGCGGTCAACCGTCTGCAGAGCGAAGAGCAGGTGGTGGAGCTGGTCCAGGCGTCCCGCGATGCCGGCTTCCAGTCGGTGAGCTGGAGCTGCTTGAACTGACCATTCGGCGCCTCACCGAGGCCGGCTACGTCTACATCGGCATGGACCACTTCGCCCTGCCCGACGACGAACTCGCCCTGGCCCGGGAGAATGGCACCCTGCAGCGCAACTTCCAGGGCTACTCCACCCACGCCGACTGCGACCTGATCGGCCTGGGCATCACCTCCATCGGCAAGGTCGGTGACACCTATAGCCAGAACGTCAAGGAGACCGCCCAGTACCAGCACCGCCTGGAACAGGGCCAGCTGCCGGTATTCCGCGGCTATCGGCTTAGCGACGACGACCGCCTGCGCCGCGACGTCATTAATGCCTTGATGTGCCACGGGCGCATCGACTTCGCCACCATCGAGGCAGCCCACGGCATCGTCTTTCGAGACACCTTTGCCGATGCCCTCGAGGAGCTCGAGGAGATGGCCGCGGACGGCCTGCTGGTGATCCACGAGGGCGAAATCGAGGTGCTGCCCCGCGGTCGGCTGATGATGCGCAACGCCGCCATGGCCTTTGACGCCTACCTGGCGAAGAGCCAGGGCCGCTACTCCCGCACCGTCTAGGTCCGGCGCCTTGCCGCGGCAAGGCCGCAGGTATCTATTGGACGCCGCTCCGTCATCGACGCGAGCGGCGTCCTCGCGTTGCGGCGCGCCAGGCTGGGCGTCTCTCGGTGTCAAATGAAAATGGGTCATGATGCTCCCCGTCTGCACCAGATATAGGGCTTGCCGCGAAGATATGGTCTATATATGGTAGTCAGGCTGCGGGCGACCGAGGGCTTTCCGGCGACATGATGT
>JAIVHL010000249.1 GCA_020201075.1 Halomonas sp.
GTACCTCGCCTTCTTGAACCAGGCCTACCACCACGTGCGCTTCACGGTACCGCTGATGATGGCCTGCGGTGCCCGCCTGCCGGAACGCCTGGGCTGGCTGCGCGACGCCCTGGTGGAGTACATCGAGGAAGAGCACGGCCACGAGGCGTGGATCCTCGACGACATCCGTGCCGCCGGTGGCGACCCCGAGGCGGCCGCCGCTCAGCCGCCGGACCCCGCCACCCGGCTGATGGTGGCCGCCGTACGCGACACGATCGAACACGGCAACCCGGTAGGCTTCTTCGGCATGGTCCAGGTGCTGGAGGGCACTAGCACGGCGATGGCCACCCAGGCCGCCGAAAGGCTCCAGGCGAGCCTGTCGCTCCCCGATGATGCGGTGCGCTACCTGACCTCCCACGGCAGCCTGGATATCGGCCACCTGGCCTTCTTCGAGGGGCTGGTGAACCGGCTGGAAGAGGAGGACCTGGCGGCGGTGATCGACACCGCAAGACTGGTCTACCGGCTCTACGGCGCCATGTTCCGCGGCGTCGAAGCGCACTGTGCCGGCGGCAGCGCCGCCCGGGAGCTGTGCGATGCCCTGGCCTGAGTTCCTCACCCGACACCCCAAGTTGCCCGAGGGAGGCTGGCCCGCCCAGCGGGTGCTGATCACCGGCGCCAGCGGCGGCATCGGCCTGGCACTGGTGGACGAGCTCGCCGCCGCTGGGGCCCAGCTGACGATCACCGGCCGCCGGGCGGAGGCGCTCAAGGCCACTGCGGCCCGACACCCCGACCGGGTCACGGCGGTGCTCGCCGACCTGACTCATACCGAGGAGCGCCAGCGTCTGGTGAACGTAGCACGCCAGACGGGCTGCACCATGTTGATCAACGCCGCCGGAGTGAACCGGGTCGAGCTGTTCACCGCTGGCAGCGACGAGGAGATTGAGCGGCTGATCGCTCTCAACCTCACCGCCACCCTGCAGCTGACCCGCGCCCTGCTCCCCCAACTGATGGCAGCGCGCCAGGGCTGGGTGGTCACCCTGGGTTCCACCTTCGGCACCTTGGGCTATCCCGGCCAGGTCAGCTACTGCGCCACCAAGTTCGCCCTGCGCGGCTTCAGCCAGGCCCTGCGCCGAGAGCTCGCCGACACCCGGGTGCGCGTGCTTCACGTCTCGCCACGGGCCACGCGCACCGCCATGAACGCCCCCGAGGTGGAGGCCATGAACGAAGCCCTCGGCAACGCCATGGACAGTCCCGTCCGAGTGGCCCAGGCGGTGCGCTACGCCGTGGAGCGCGGCCGCCAGGAGACGCAGCTGGGCGGACCCGAGCGGCTCTTCGTGCGCCTCAATGCTCTGCTGCCGGGCGTGGTCGACCGCGCCCTGGCGCGCCAGCTGCCCGTCATCCGCCGATTCATCACCCCTTCGGAGACCACCCCATGAACGCTCATCGTCTCTTTCGCTTCGCCGTCATGCTCCTCGTCGCCGGCCTGGGTGGCCTATTCGCCATCGCCGCATTGGCCGAGGGCGATGCTGACGATACCGTCGATCGAGGCGTCACCACGTTGCAGAGCCGCTGGGCCGAGATCCACTACCGGCTGCCCGAGAAGCAGCAGGCACAGGCCCTGGCCGTTCTGGGCGAGGAGGCTGAGCGCCTGTTGGCAGACCACCCCGACTCTGCCGAACTGCTGATCTGGGCCGGCATCGTGCGCTCCACCCAGGCCGGCGCCGAAGGCCGCCTGGGTGCCCTCAAGCTCGTCAAGCAGGCCCGCGGCCACCTGGAAGCATCCCTGGAGCGAGACCTGCTGGCGCTGAAGGGCTCCGCCTACACCAGCCTGGGAGCACTCTACTACCAGGTCCCAGGCTGGCCGATCGGCTTCGGTGACGACGACAAGGCCGAGTGGCACCTCCAGCGCGCCCTGTCGATCCACCCCGATGGACTCGACAGCCTCTACTTCTGGGGTGACTATCTTCATCGGCAGGACCGCGATAACGAGGCGCGCCAGGCTCTGGAGAAGGCGCTGCAAGCCCCGCCACGGCCGGGTCGCGAGCTCGCCGACGCTGGCCGCCACGAGGAGGTCCGCCGCCTGCTTTCGCAACTGGAGAAATGAATGGGAGAAATGAACGCCGATGCGCATTCTGCTGGTCGAGGATGACCCGAGCCTGGCCTCGGGCATCCGCCTGGCCCTGAAGCCGTGCCGGTGCTGGTGCTCACCGCCCGGGACGCCGTCGACGACCGCATCGCCGGCTTGGATGCCGGTGCCGACGACTATCTGGTCAAGCCGTTCGAGGTAGCTGAACTCAAGGCGCGTCTGCGCGCCTTGTTGCGTCGCAGCCAGGGCCAGGCCAGCTCGGTCATGGAATGCCGCGGCATCCGCCTCGACCCTGCCAGCCGCCAGGTGAGCTATCACGGGGAAGACGTCGTGCTGTCGCGCCGAGAGTTCGCCCTGCTCCAGGAGCTCATGAGCCACCCCGGACGCGTCTTCACCCGCGACACCCTGACTCGGCTGGTCTACGGCTGGGATGAAGAAGTGGAGAGCAATGCCATCGAGGTGCATGTCCACCACCTGCGCCGCAAGCTGTTCTCGGGCCTGATCCGCACGGTACGCGGTATCGGCTACGTGATGGACCCCACGCCTCGCGAGATTGAGGCGTGACCTCCATCCGCGGTCGTACCCTGAGCCTGGTGCTGCTGGTCTTTGGGTTCAGCATGCTGACCATCGGCCTGGTCAGCTACCGCTACGCCGCCCACGAGATAGAGGAGCTTTACGACGCCAGCCTGGCTCAGAACGCCCGCCTGCTGGAAGGGCTGATGCAGGCGCCGCTGCCGGACGACCAGCGCGATGCCCTGCTGGCCAGCCTGGAGAGCGCCCTGC
>JAIVHL010000250.1 GCA_020201075.1 Halomonas sp.
GATTTTACATGTCTGACCATACCTATCAGCTGAGTGACCATATCACCCTCAAGGAGCTGTCCCGCGCCATCTCTCAGGGCTTTTCCCCGATCGTCGAAGTGAAGTCCATGGATGGCATCTACACGGTCTGTCTTCACCACGGCACCGGTGTTTCGGAGCTCTCTGACGCCAAGGGGCACACCCTGACCTTCCTCGGTACCGGCGAGATCCGCGATCAGCTCGGCGGCATCGGCCTCACCCATGGGGTGCTGACCTGGTCGGATCAGTGCGGTGACGAGATGATTGGCGTGCCGGGTCATGCGATGACGCCGGACGAGATGCTCGCCAACGGCACTCGCATCGCCTTTCGTTAAGCCTTACCGAAAGCAAAGGGCGGTGGTGGAAATCATCTACTGACCAGGGCGCTTCTCGGGCAAGACGTGTAAAAGCCCCTGAACCTTTGGCAGTGGCCCTGCCGGAAGATAAATTCTCGCCGCTAAACCGCCCAGCGATGAGCGCGCAAGCACGAGTCGCCCTCCGTAGAGGTCAACCAGATCGGAGACGATGGCCAGGCCAAGGCCACTCCCGGGCTCCTGCTCGTCCAACCGTGCCCCGCGCGCCATAACGTGATGGCGCTGGGGCTCGCTCATGCCCCACCCATCATCCGCCACTTCGATCCAACACTCCTCCCCATCCTCGCCGCCGCTTAGCATGACCGTGGTCGCCGCCCAGCGTAGGGCATTCTCCAGCAGGTTGCCGACCAGTTCCTGAAGGTCCTGGGGATCCATGCGAAGCATCAGCTCGGGTGACAGCGAATGGTTCAAACGGATGCCGCGCCGCTCGGCCAGGCGACCCAGTCCTTCCAGCACCGGCGCCAGCACCTCGAGGCAACGGCTTGGCCGATGCAGCCCGGCCTCCCCCGCGGCGGAGGCCCTCGCCAGGTGGTGGCGCACGGCCTCGTCGATTCGCCTGAGCTCGGCTTTAATGCGGTTGCGCTGCGGTTCTTCAAAGCCATCCGCCTGCGTGGTCAGCACGCTCACCGGCGTCTTCAGCGCGTGGGCCAGATTGCCGGCTGCGTGGCGGGCCCGCTCCATCAGCCGCCTGTCTCGCTCCAGTACACCGTTGATGGCGCCGGCCAGCCGCGACAGCTCGCCGGGCAGACGAGTATCCAGCCGCTCGGCTTCGCCGTTCTCGACAGCGCGAAGGTTGGCCTGTAGCCGACGCAGCGGCGCCAGGGCCCAGTGCACCTGGGCCGCCAGCGCAATCAGCAGCAGCAGGGCCAGCCCCAGCAGGGAGAGCACCAGCAGGCGGGTAAAGCCGGTCAGTTCCGCGTCCAGCCCTTCCCGGCTTAGCGCCACGCTGACATGCAGCGGCTTCTCGAGAGGGGCCAGACGAATGTCGCGCTCGATCAGACGCAGGGGCGCGTCCCGGGGACCCGTGACATCACGCACTTCGGGGCTTGAGGCCGGCACCACCGGCAGCCGCTGGTCCCACAGCGAACGTGACGCCAGCAACCGCTCGGCACCGTCGCCATCGATGACATTGGAGTCCGGCTCGTGGTCACGATCGTAGACGTGTTCAGCCAGTTCGCTGCGGCTGACTACCCTCGGCGCGGCATGGGCCAGGTAGGCGAGCAGCCGGGCCTCCTGAGCAGTGAGGCTCACCGGACAGCCGGCGCGGGTCACGCTGCCGGTATGGGTGTCGAAGGCCAGTTCGCCAATATGCAGCACCGGATGGGCGTGGCCGTGGCTCCGCCGCACCAGGGCACGCAGCCGGAAAAGCACCTCGGCGGTCTCGAAGGGCTTGGTCACGTAGTCGTCGGCCCCCGCCGAAAACCCTGCTGCCTTGTCGGCCCAGCGGGTGCGGGCGGTGAGCACCAGCACGGGCAGTTCTATGCTGTCCTCGCGCCACTGGCCGAGCCAGCGGGTGCCATCGCCATCGGGCAGGCCCAGGTCGAGGATCACGGCATCATAGGTCTCGGTGCGCACCAGGAAGTCGGCATCGCCGCCGCTTGCCGCCCGTTCGACCAGCACGCCGGCCCCGCTCAGCGCCTCATCCAGCGCCTGAGCCAGGGCGGAATCGTCCTCCACCAACAGCACCTTCATGGACGGCGCCTCATGTCGTTGATACCGACCCCCTCGATGCCGATGAGCTGGCCGTTGGCGGCATCGAACTCGAACTCCACCCGCTGACCACGGGGCCCGAGCATCTCAACCTCGTAGATTAAACGGCCATCCTCGTGCTCCAGCTCCACCTCCAGCACCTGCCCTTCATAGTGCGCCTCCAGCCAGTCAAGAAGCGTTGGCAACGACACCAGTTGGCCGCTGCGCACCCGCTCGTGCAGGTCCTGCCAGTCATCGTCGCCCGCCGCCAGGGGCGGTTGGCAGATCAGGATGAGCAGCAGCGCGAAAGCCGCGGCGCGGCCCTGGCGGAACAGGCGAGAAAACTGCGGGCGTCGAGTCATGGGCAAAGTTTGCCACTCCGAAGATGAATGCAGCATGAACGAGGCCGTCAGCTCCCGGCAAGGTCGCGGATGGTACAAAGGTGTCGTACCCAACCGAAAGGAGCTGTACCCATGACGATCAAGATGCTTATCGCCGGTTCTGTTGCCGCCCTGGCACTGGGCGCCACTGCCGCCCAGGCCGATGACACCCTGCCCGTGGAGCGCCTTGACGCCGTGCTCGAGCATGGCGCCGCCTACGGTTTCACCCACGTCCTGGAGATCGAGGCCAAGGACGTCGATCAGGTGGAAATCGAGGGCTGGCTCGACGATGAGTGGAAGGCCGAGGTGCGCCTCTTGCTGGACAGCGGCGAACCCCTCAAGGAGGAGCGCAAGCGGCTGGTAAGCGGCGCCTGGGGGATGACCGAAGCAGACGTGCGCCTGGCCATGAAAACCGCCATGGCCGAGGGCATGGTCGAGTTCGAGGAGATGGAAATCGATCAGAGCGGTTTGATCGAGGTGCAAGGTCGTGACGGCGACGGCCGGGAGCTTGAGATAACCACCCGCCTGGGCGAGCGGGAAGTGGTCAAGATCGAGCGCGACTAAACGACCACCTATGGTGAACAGAAGAGGCCCGGAGCGGAAACGCCCCGGGCCTCTTGCC
>JAIVHL010000171.1 GCA_020201075.1 Halomonas sp.
TGCAATCGTGGCATGACTGACGATATGACTTTCGGTGGTGAGCCTTCTGGCATGGCCCTCATCATCCGCTCCATCATGGAACATCGCATCCCGCCTGGGTCATCCTGTCGCCTCCCGCGCTGATTGCATGACGTCCGGTTGAGAAAATAACCACCGGCGACCAGTGCCGCGCAGGAAAGCACAACAACGACAGATTTGCGGCTCATTAGCCCCTCCTTTCTTGCTGAATCCAGAGTTCATGCCACAAGGATAGCCGCCTTGCCCTACTTAGCCGCCATCCGGACAATCCGCTCGGCGTAGCTGCGGGCGCGCCAAAAACTGATCTTGATGGTGCTGCACTGCTCAGTGTCCGGCGGCCTGGACAGACACACGATTGCCGCCCGAGGCCTTGCTGAAGTACATGGCGCTGTCGGCATGGTCGAGCAGCTCCTCAAGTGAGTCTCCGTGTTCCGGATAGGCTGCCAGCCCCACGCTGATGGATAGCTTGTCGTCCTTCACGACATCGAGGAAACGTTCCATCATCCTCTTACCCCCCACTGCATCTGTCTCGGGAAGTAGCATCACGAACTCGTCGCCGCCATAGCGAGCCAGTACGTCGCTGCTACGCTTGCACTCCATCAGCCGTTGCGACAGGCCCCGGATGGCCTGATCACCGGCGGCATGCCCCTCGGTATCGTTGATGCACTTCAAGCCGTCCATGTCCATGGCGATCACGGAGTAGGGACGCTGAGAACGTCTGGACATCTGATGGATCGGCTTGACCAGATCGTCGAAAGCGCGACGGTTGAATAGCCCGGTCAACGAATCTCGGCTGGCCATCTTCAGCAGGGTGCGGTTGGAGACATGGATGGCGTGAACCAGCGACGCGGTGAGGTAGCCGACGATCACCAGGGCAATGATGCTGGTGCCAACCGGGGCAAGGTTGGCGGTGGTCAGGATGTCGGTGCCCAGCAAATGGATCAGCAGCAGCTGGCATGCCGCTATCGCTGCCACCTCCAGCATCGTGACCAGCACACCCAGGGTAAGAGCGCTGGTGACCACCGCTAGCAGGTAGAGGCTCGCCAGCGGGCCGGTAACCCCCTCGGTGCTATAGAGAAACCAGGTGATGAAACCGATCATGGCCCAGGTGTGAAGAGCCAGCAGCCAGCGCTGCCTTTCGCCGAAGAAGCGCAGCCGGCTGGCGAGCAGGCTGAAAAAGAAATAGACGAAGGTACCTGCCAACACGGCCAAGCCTCCCTCGGAGGGAAGGCCCATGATCACCAGGTAGAGAATGACGACGGTGACCAGCAGCCACTCGATCTGATAGAGACCGGCAGAGAATCCCTGGATCTGCACGCCCTCTTGATCCCACTCCAGGGGTGGCAACGGGTTATGATCGGACATTGCGCTCTCACGGGTCGAATGATCGGTTTCTGCCATGAAACACTGACTTCACCTATTTGGTGGCCAACGCTTAAGTAATGCCTGGGCGTCATCGGCCGCAATGGATTGGCTGTACGGGTAGCCCCACAACGCTTCACATCCCGATGCATGCAGCAATGCCAGTTGCAAACGTTACGCTATTAAGTGTAAGCGATTGTCATTTTCTCCCGCCTCCCGGCTAAAGACAAGTCCATAAGGAACCGTTTATGAAGAGATGCCACCTGATCTCCCGGACACTGGCCGCTGCCAGCCTGGCGGGCATTTTGATGGTGGGCATGGCCGTCGCCGATGGCCACCACCAAGACACTCACGTTAACGTGAGCGCGCAAGCCGAACCCGAGGAAACAGCAAACGACGCAAATCAAGGTGAGCCCATGATCTACCTGATCGACTTCCAAAACCCCGGCGAAGCGAGCCGCTGGCGCGCCATCAACGACAACGTGATGGGCGGCATTTCCCGAGGCGGCATGCAAATGGCAGATGGCGTTGGCATCTTCAGCGGCGAGACGTCGCTTGCCAACAACGGCGGCTTCGCCTCGGTGCGCCGCAACCCCGAGGCCTTCGACCTGAGCGCCCAGCCGGGCGTAGCCCTGTACGTTCGCGGTGACGGCCGCCGCTACCAGCTGCGCCTGTATACCGACCAGCTGCCGGAGGGGGCCGCCTACCGGGCAAGCTTCCAGCCCGCCGAGGGCGAGTGGCAGCGGGTTGAACTCCCTTGGCACGACTTCGCGCCGATGTTCCGCGGCCGAGTATTAAAAGATATCCCGCCTATCGACCCTGCGGGGATTGATCAGGTGGGCATCATGATCGTCGATCGGCAGGCGGGGCCCTTCCGGCTGGAAGTGGCGTGGCTCGATATTATGGACCATGGCACAAGCCAGCCGACGGGCCAGTGACGCCGTGACCCTCTCCAGTTGCGAGCAACAGGCCGACATGTAGGCGGCGGCACTTTTATTCCCCGTCGATTGCTTGCCGTTGGGATCGGGGCAGGGGCTGAAGCCGGCGCGCCCCACGATCAGGAGGTCGGTTGGCCCGACATTGTTGATGTCCTTTCCCAGATAATTGAGGGAGTTCAAAACTTAGCGCATGACTCGATAGACGAAGACGAGCAAGACTTTAGACTTAGGTAGAACATTGCTATCCTTCCATCGCTCTAGCCGGCGCCATGGCCCATCGGCGCAATCATCCTCCGCAACTAGAGCATCCTGATGTCTTCCCAGAATACCCACTCCCCTGTCGGAAGCTCGGCGCTGTCGCGCCTGGGCGATCCCATCGTATTGCTGCTGACCGTCGGTTTCATCGTAGCCTTCGTCGGCCTGTCGCTGTTCGATATCGAGCTGGTCGCCGACAGCATCGGCGCCGGCTTCGCCTGGACGGCGGCCACCCTCGGCACCTACTTCCAGCTGCTGCTCCTGCTGACCTTCGTGATCGCCATGGGCGTGGCCATCTCGCCGGCTGCAGGCGCCAGGGTCGGCAACCTGGATAGCCCGCAGATCGGCTCCTTCAAGTGGCTGTCGATGATCATGTGCACCCTGCTGGCCGGGGGCGGCGTCTTCTTCGCCGCGGGTGAGCCGGTCTATCACTTCGTGGTCACTCCGCCGGCCTTCGACACCGAAGCCGGCACCGCCGAGGCCGTGGCTGGCGCCCTGGCCCAGTCGTTCATGCACTGGGGCTTCCTGGCGTGGGCGGTACTGGGCTCGCTCTCCGCCATCGTGCTGGCCCATGCCCACTACGTGAAGGGCCAGCCGCTGCAGCCGCGCACCCTGCTCTACCCGGTATTCGGCGAGCGCATCATGAAGGGGGCCATCGGCAGCGTGGTGGATGCTTGCTGCGTGATCGCGGTCGTGGCAGGCACGGTGGGCCCGATCGGCTTTCTTGCGACCCAGGTGAGTTTCGGCCTGCACGAGCTCTTCGGCGTCAGCCAGGGCTATGCTACCCAGCTCGGCATCCTGGTGCTGCTGGCGGCGATCTACGTCACCTCGGCGATGACCGGTATCCACAAGGGAATCCAGTTCCTGTCGCGATTCAACGTCTTCCTGGCACTGGCGATCGCCGCGGTGATCCTGGTGGCCGGTCCGACCCTGTTCCTGGTCAATGCCTTCAGCCAGGGCTTCGGCGAGTACCTGTCATCATTCTTCGCCATGGCCACCATGACCGCCGAGACGGCCCCCGCCTGGTGGATGCAGTGGTGGACGGTGTTCTTTTTCGCCTGGTTCATCGGCTACGCGCCGCTGATGGCGATCTTCGTGGCGCGCATCTCCCGCGGGCGTACCATCCGCGAGATGATCCTGGCCGTGGCGGTGATGGCTCCGGTAGCCACTGCGATCTGGTTCACCCTGCTGGGCGGCTCCGGCATCCACTACCAGCTGACCGGGGTGATCGACCTCACCGAGGCGCTCAACAACTTCCAGTTCGACGTGGCGACTCTCACCGTGGCTCAGGCGCTGCCGGGCGGCACTCTGATGGCGCTCGCCATCCTGCTGCTGACCAGCATCTTCGTGGCTACCACCGGCGACTCAATGAGCTACGCCATTGCCGTGGTGTGTACGGGTCATGACGCACCGAGCCCCTTGATACGCGCCTTCTGGGGCATTGCCATGGCGCTGATGGCCGGCATCCTGCTCTACATGGGCGCGGGGCAAATCGGCGTGCTGCAGCAGTTCATCGTGATCACGGCGATCCCCGTTTCGCTGATCCTGCTGCCCACCCTGTGGACCGGCCCTCGGGCCGCCTACGCCCTGGCGCGCGAACAGGGCATTATCGCCCCGAACGCGGCGGCAAGCGCCAAGGCTGACTGATCCCGCAGGCCTACGCCGGCTCTGCATGATCGGTGTCGGAAGGCAGCCTCCTGACCATGAGCGTCACCGCCTCGCCGCGATAGACGCACTCTTCCATTGCTTGCCAGCCCAGACGCCGGTAGAGCGTCTGCCGGTCGGAGGTGAAAAGGTGGAATTGCCCGATGCCATGAGCCGAGGCCTCCTTCTCCACTTGTTGAACGAGCCGCGAGGCGATGCCTCGGCCGCGCCAGGCAGGTACCACAT
This sequence comes from Halomonas sp., assembly GCA_020201075.1. Taxonomy (GTDB): domain Bacteria; phylum Pseudomonadota; class Gammaproteobacteria; order Pseudomonadales; family Halomonadaceae; genus Halomonas. The sequence continues at coordinate 4,464 of JAIVHL010000171.1, forward strand.
AGACGGAGGCCAGCCAGGGCGTGAGGTTAGGGCGGTCATGCATGTCATCGGCGATCAGGCTGGCCATGCCCACCGGGGTATCGTCCCACAGGGCGATAAACACCGAGGGCACGCCGCCGGGGCCACACTGTTCACGAAAGCAGAAGAGGGCTTCGTCCAGGCGCCGCGCCGGGTCGAGATGGCTCCACTGCTGAAATTCCCAGCGAGCCAGTTTCAGCACGTGAGGTGAACTGGGTAGCAGGCGCTCGAGGCGCACCTTGCCCTCTCCCCCGTTCGAGGGTTGCACGACGGTCGCCGTCGGCGGCCTCGCCGCGGTGGGGCTCACCCCTGCGACCCCGGTGCCGCCTTGCCCACCTGCTCCCTGGCGAACTGCTTGTGAGTGCCGTCGCACCAGGGCGAGTTACCGGTCTGCTTGCACTGGCAAAGGAAGGCCTCGCCGCCTTCCTCGGCCACGAAGACCTTGGGGCTCAATCCCGTGCCCTTGTGAGAGCCGTCGCAGAAAGGCTGAGTCTGCGAATGGCCGCAGGCGCAAAAGGCATATTTCTTGCCTTTTTCCAGCGACACCTGCTTGGGTTGATTGTCGGCGATGATCGGTTGGTTCATGACGGGCTCCAGACACAAAAATGTGAACATAGGACCAGTCTGTATGAGCGTCGGCGACCTTGGCAATCGCGATCGCCTCAACGGCTGGTCTAGAATGGAAGGCTTTTCGACTCAGAGAACCATCATGCAGGCCACCCTCGAACAGCGCGCCCTCAAGGTCTCCATCGTCGTCACCCTGGTGGTCTCCAGCCTGGGGGTCACCTTCGGCCTGCTCGCCGGGTCACAGTCGATCCTTTTCGACGGCGTCTTTTCTACCATCGATGCGGCCATGTCCGGCCTCTCTCTGGTGGTAGCGCGACTCGCCATCCGCGAGGCCAGCCAACGCTTCCAGCACGGCTATTGGCACCTGGAGCCGCTGGTGGCGGCACTCAACGGTGCCATTCTGATGCTGCTGTGCTTCTACGCCTTCCTCAACGCCGCCCAGGGACTCATGGAGGGCGGCCGCGAGTTCGACTTCGATATCGCCATCGTCTATGCGGTGGTCGTGGCGATCACCTGCTACACCATGGTGATCTACCAGAAGCACCTCAATCGTCGCGCGGACTCCGAGTTCGTGCGCATCGACATCCAGGGCTGGCTGATGGCGGCACTGATCACCACCGCCCTGCTGATTGCCTTCGTCATCGCCCTGATGCTCCAGGACACCGCCTGGGCGCACCTGACCCGCTACGTCGACTCCCTGCTGCTGATGGTGCTGACCGCCTGCTTCATGCCGGTCCCCTTGGGCATCGTGCGCCGCGCGATGCGCGAGATCTTCCTCATGGCCCCGAGCGAGGTCGATCGCGAGGTGCACGCCGCCATGGTGCCGGTGATGACCCGCGAGGGGCTGCTCACCTACTACAGCCACGTGGCCAAATCCGGCCGCGGCCACTTTATCGAGATCCATATCGTCACTGCCCCCGAGTTCGGTCAGGGCCAGGGCATCGCCGCACTCGATGACATCCGCGAGCAGATTAGCGCGGGGCTCTCCATTCCACCGGAGAGGCGCTGGTTCACCGTGGCCTTCACCGCCGATGAACGCTGGGCCTAGGCCCAGCGCCTGCGGAGCAGATGACCCTCAACCCATCCGCGAGCCCCACTGCCCCGCCCGCTGCTCGGCGCGCCCCTCGGCCTCCAGCTTAAGTAGATGGGCCAGGGCCGAGCGCTCAGCCACTCCCAGCCTCGCCTCCGGCACATCGTCGTAGGCATAGCGCGTCAGCTCCGCCAGGCTGGCCGGGCCATGGCGCGCCAGGGCCCGGCGCACCTTGTGCTCCCGGGCCAGGCGGTGGGTCACCAGAAAGTCGATGGCCGCGTGGCCCTCCCCAATCAAGAAGCCGTGGCCCGGCGCGATGGTGTCGAAGGGCGCCTCCCCCAGGGCGTGGAGCGCCGCCAGGTAGGCGGCCATGTCCCCGTCCGGCGGATTGATCACCACCGTGGAGCCCTGCATCACCTGATCACCGGCGAACAGCAGCCGCTGGGATTCCAGCAGGAAGCAGAGGTGGTTGGAGGCATGCCCCGGGGTATGCAGTACCTGCAGCGTGCCGGCGGGCGTTGCGAGGCGCTCACCGTGACCCGGCCGATGATCCGGCGCGAAGGTCGCATCCTGGCTGGCCCCCGCCGGCGGCGGCAGCCCCACCAGCCGGGCGCCGGTGCGAGCCTTGAGCCAGGCCGCCCCCGGGGAGTGGTCGATATGGGTGTGGGTCACCAGCACCCGGGAGATGCGTCCACCGGCCAGCGCCAGCAGCCGCTCCAGGTGGACATGATCCTCGGGGCCGGGGTCGATCACCAGGTGATCACGACCGTGGCCCAGCAGATAGCTGTTGGTGCCGGGGCCGGTCATCACCCCGGGGTTGGGCGCGGTCACCCGGGTGACTCCCGGGGCGACCACTACCGCTCGGCCGGGGACGATCTCGGCGCAAGCGATGCCCTGGCGGTGCGGGTCCAGCCGGGACACCTCCGCGTAGGCCGGAGCATCGGGCTCCACCTGCCAGTCGGCGCCCCCCTTGCGGGCCGGCCAGGGGCGGCTGGGACGCGGCGTCGGCGGGTTGGCATGGGCATGGCGCAGCAGCGCCTCGCTGGTGCCGAAATCGGCGAGCAGGCGCAGGGTGCGGAGCGTAGGGTAGCCCAGCGCCAGACGACCGTGACGATGCGCGTCAAGGGCCTCGGTCGGGGCCAGCCAGGCGTGGGCAATGGTCTCGCTGCCGTCGTGGCTCGCCTGCTGGCCCGGCGGCGCCAGGGCTACGAAGAAGCGCGTATCGAAACGTCGCGGGGCCCCCGGCGGCGTGACCCAGTGGCCCACGTAGGCCAACCGGTCCAGCGGCAGCGTAAGGCCATGAGATTCACACAGCGCCTGGAAGCCGATCTCCTCTCGCCGCAGCGCCTCGCGCCCCTCGGTAAGAACAGGGTGATCCTCCGGCAGCAGCAACCCTCGTTCATCCACGGCCAACAGCAGGCCCGCTTCCTCGAGACACTCGCGCAGGGCCGCGATCATGTAGTCGGCCCCGCCCTCGTCGAGGCTGAGAGTCTGGCTGATAGCGCCATCCTCGCGGCCAGAGGCACAGGCACGCGCGTCGTGGTCGCAGGGGTCCACGGCGCCGCCCGGAAAGACGAAGTAGCCGGGCAGGAAGGCCGCCTGCCAGGTGCGCTGCAGCAGCAGAACTTGAAGCCCCTCGTCGCCGTCTCGGACAAGGGCAAGGGTCGCGGCGGGTCGGATTACCATTATGCCGCCTCTGGCCCGCAGCGGGGCATCACGCACAGACCCAGAGGGATCTCGCCGGCCTTGACGCCAAAGGCACGGATGATCGGCGCTGTCAGGCGAGTACGCTCCCGCTCGGTTAAGTGGCCGGGGTTGGCCGCGGAAGAGTCGGAGGCGTGAGTCATCGTTGGGCTCATCGTTGAGGGATCTACCAATTGAAGGACTGGGATAGAGGACTCTAGCCGGCCACAGTGGCCCCAATGCGCCCGCGGCGAGGTCCCAGCAGACACGCCAACATAAGGATCAGACCTGCCACGGTAGCAATCATACCGGCGGCGCTGAACGAGGCTTCAAAGCCCAGCCAGCCGGGGCCATGACCGGCCA
>JAIVHL010000172.1 GCA_020201075.1 Halomonas sp.
GTCGATCTCCTCATCGAAGACCGAGAGGTCGCTGTAATAGCGCGTCGCCGGCTGGCGTGCCACCTGGCGAGGCATGGCGATGTCGCGTTGCGCCAGCAGGACCAGCGGGTGGCTGCCGGCCACGAACACATCGACCGGAAATGCGCGGTGCATGTAGTGCCCCACGCAGTCGGCGTGGCTGAAGTGGGCCGTGCACTGCAGCACCCGATCCACCTCGCCTGCGATCAGGGCCGCAAAGGCCGTCGGAAAGTCCTCGTAGAACCGCATCTCGGCCTCGGCCAGGCCGCAAGCCTCGAGGTAGCGGCCAAGCACCAACACATGGTTGTTTCCATCAGGCCCCAGCGTGGCAACGATCATTGCATGACTCCTCAGGTATCAGCTCAAAAGGCGAAGATCACCAGCGCCCCGACTACGACCAGCACTACCCTCAGCCAAACCGCCCGCCGCGCGATCACCCCATAGGAGATACCCGTCAGACCAACGGCGATCTTGACCGCATCGAAGATCGCACCGGCCGGATCGAAGGCCAGGCGGATCACGTCAGGATTGGCGACCATGGCCAGTGGAATAATGTAGAGCCCGATACCTAACGCCATGGCCTTGAATGCCACCTTCAGCCAGTTCTCCCCCACCATGCCGGCCGCGATAAAGACGCCGCCACAAACCGGCGGAGTGATAGTGGAGAGCAGCGCAAACCAGAACACGAAGAGATGAGCCAGCAAGGGTTCCAGACCCAGCGAGATCAGCGCCGGCCCCGCCACGGAAACACAGATGACGTAGGCCGCCGTGGTCGGCACTTCCATGCCCAGGACCAGGCAGGCCAGCGCGGTGAGCAGCAGCGCCGGCCACAGCATCTCGTTCGAAAGTGACAGGATGCCCGAGGTGATCTTCACCCCCAGCCCGGTGAGTGACAGCACCCCGATGACCAGCGAGGCGCAGATGATGATGGCTCCGATCACCGCCACCTGACGCCCCGCCGTGAACAGCGCCTCGGCCAGGCGCGAACCAAAACCTCGCAGCGAGAAGCTCAGCGTTACGTCGAAGAACAGCAGTGCCAGGCCGGCAAAGACCGCCAGGCTGGCGGCATATTGTGGCGTGTAGCCGCCAAGAAAGATGCGCTCCAGAAGAAGCACGAAGGGCACCGCGAAGAACAGCGAGGTGATCAGCACCTCCCGACCCGACGGGCGATCCTCTTCGGCCATGGGGCGCAGATCATGGCGCGTGGCATAGGCGTTGATGCCGACCCATACCGTGACGAAGTAGAGAATGGCCGGGAGCATGGCCGCCGCCATGATCTGGGTATAGGGGGTGCCGGTCAGTTCGACCATCACGAAGGCCCCGGCGCCCATCAGCGGCGGCATGATCTGCCCGCCAGAGGAGGCCACGGCTTCCACGCCACCGGCCAGGGCACGCGGATAGCCGAGGCGCACCATGGATGGAATCGTGATGGCGCCGGTCGAGGCGACGTTGGCCGAGGCCGAACCGGAGATCGAGCCCATCAGCGCCGAGGAGATGACCGAGACCTTGGCGGCCCCGCCGGTGAGACGCCCGGCCACGGCGCTGGCCATGTTCATGAAGCCACGCCCCGCCTCTCCGGCGTTGAGCACGGCGCCGAAGATCACAAAGATCGCCACCACCCCGACGCTCACCCCGGTCAGCGACCCCCACAGGCCTCCCTCCGAAATGGTCAAGGTGCCCACGAAGCTCTGCACCGGCATGCCGGGATGTCCGAACTGACCGGGGATATGCGAGCCAAACACCCCGTAGAGGAGTGCGCAGAGCGCTACCGTGGGCAGCGGCCAGCCGATGGCACGGCGCGCCGTTTCAAGGGTCAGCCCGATCAGAAACACCCCGATCGTCATCTGCAAGGGGGTATCGATGAAGCCGTACTGATTCGCCAACGCCGGCTCGTTGACGACGATATAGCCGCAGGCAGCAATGCCCAGGGCCGTCAGCAGCCAGCCGCTCCAGCGCTCAAAGGACGTGCGAGCCAGCAGGATCAGGATCCACGGCAGCGCCAGCGCCATGTGGATGGGCCGGCTGATCAGCGCGGGGGTCAGGCCGTAGAAGATCAGCCCCAGATGAAAGAGAACGCTAACGCCCCCCAACACCACCCAGAAGACGTGTTGGCGTGACGCCGTCGCATCGCCGGCATCGGCCGACAATGAAGAGAGGGACAGAGACATGGGGCTTACCTTGCAGACGCGAGGCACCCCCGGGAGACCAGGGGCGCCAGAGGGACATTAACGCAGGGCGTCGGGTATCTCGATGCCGGCTTCATCGTAGTAGCGTGCGGCCCCCGGATGCAGGGTCCCGGCGATGTTGCCGACCATATCGTGGGTGATGCCCCCCCACCAGGCGGTCTCTTCGGCCATGGCGTCACGCCGCTCCCAGAAGGTCCTGGTCAGGGTGTAGGCGGTATCGTCATCCATGCTGGTGGTGGTGTAGGCGATCACCGGCAGCGAGGTGGTCTCCACGTCCGCATCGATACCGGGATAGGTGCCTCCCGGAATGGTCTGCCGAGCCGCTCCCGTCTGTGCAATCTGGTCATCGGTCAGGCTGACCAGGCTGACGGCCATGCTGGCGGCCGTCTCGATCACATTGGGCGTTGGGAAGGAGCTGGCGGTGACGAAGGCCTCGATCTGGCCGTTCTTCAGAGCGTCGGGACCACTGCCGATATTGGCGCTGGCCACCACGACCTTGTCCAGCAGGTCGAACATTTCCAGATAGCGCTCGGCCTCGCGAGCCCCGAAGGTGCCGCGACCAATGAGAATATGCTTGCCTTCGAGATCCTCCAGACCAATCACGCCCTCGTCGCCGGCTACCACGAAGTGCATGGTGATCGCAGGAATCGGGAACAGGCCACGTATTTCCTGGAATCGCGGACTCTGACGCTCTTCAAAGGCACCCTCGCCGGACAGGGCCTGCTCCACCAGCCCCGGCGGCGTGGTAAAGACATAGTTGCCCTGGCGTGCCATTACCTCCATGACGTTTTGCACCGAGCCTTGGCTCTCCTCCAGGGTCAACACCATCTCCCCGTCCGTGCCCTGGCGAATGGCCTCGGAAAGCTCCACCCCCATCTGATAGTAGGCGGTACCCGCCGAGGCGGACTTGTAGGTAACGCGGGTTTCGGCATGGGCCTGGAGGGCCGTGGCGCCGAACAGGATGGCCGTGGCGGACGCCAGCAGATGGCGAGTGAACAGGGGCATATCGAACTCCAAGAGTTTCCAGTGCATGGATATTGTGATTGGTTATTACGCAATTCACTATAATGCCGATTTCCTGAATGAGGAACCGTTGTTCGATGATGAAACAAGACGTTGCGTTACTGGGCGCAGGAGGAGGAATCGGCCGGGCCATCGCCGAGGGGCTGCTGAAGGAGGGGCGGCGCGTCTGGCTGCTGGACCTGAGCGTGTGCAGGGACACACTCGAAGAGCTGATGGCAGCCTGGCCGACGCAGGCGCGCTTTATCAGGATCGACCTTACCGAGCCGCCCAGTCTCGCCGCCGCCTTCACTGAGATTCGCGCCGAGGCTGGATCCCTCGGTGCCTGCATCAATGCCGCCGGCGTCATCCACCGGGCGAGCTTCGAAGGCACCGACGCCGACGCCCTCGCGCGGGTCATGGCCATCAACGTCACCGGCCCCTTTCAGGCCCTTCAGCATGCCGTGGCACTAATGCCCCGAGGCGGACGCATCGTCAATATCGCCTCCGCCCACGGCCTGCGCACCGGCCCGGAGCGCAGCGCCTACGCCATGAGCAAGGGCGCTATCCTGGCGCTGACGCGAGCGCTGGCCGTGGAGCTAGGCCCCCGCGGCATCCTGGTCAATGCGGTGGCGCCGGGTCCGGTCAGTGCCGGCATGCAGGACGCCGAGTCCGAGTCGCGACGCCGCTGGCAGCAGGCGACTCCCCTCGGGCGAGTCGCCCACCCAAGTGAGGTCGCCCGCGCCGTGCAGCAGCTCGCCTCCCCCGAGAACACCTTTATCACGGGGCAGACGCTGGTGGTCGACGGCGGTGCCACCGCCAACCTGGGCTGAGAGCCAAACAGGCCCGACTAGCCAAATACCACCTTGGCCACGTCCTTGTAGCGCTTGGCGAAGTGCACCGTCATGCCCTCCTTGAGGTGGTCGGGCAGTTCATCGTAGTCGCGGCGGTTGGCGTCGGGCAGGATCAACTCGAAGATGTCGCTGCGCCGGGCGGCAATCACCTTCTCGCGAATGCCGCCCACCGGCAGCACCTGGCCGGTGAGGGTCAGCTCGCCGGTCATGGCCAGCGGCCGCTCAATGGCATGGTGTTTGGCCAGCGAGAGCAGCGCCGTGGTCATGGTCACTCCCGCCGAGGGGCCGTCTTTGGGCGTGGCGCCCTCCGGCACGTGCAGGTGCACGAAGGCGGAGTCGAAGAAGTCCGCGTCGGCGCCGTACTCTCCCAGGTGCCCCAGCACATAGCTGTAGGCGATGTTGGCCGACTCCTGCATCACTTCGCCGAGCTTGCCGGTGAGTTTGAAGCCCCGGGTCAGCGAGTGCACCTTGCCGGCCTCGATGGGCAGGGTGGCCCCGCCCATGGAGGTCCAGGCCAGGCCTGTGACGACGCCCTCCCCCGTGAGCACCGCCTCCTTGCGGAAGGTCGGCGCACCGAGGAAGGACTCGAGATTCTTCACCGAGACCTTCACCGAGGCCTGGTCGTTTTCCAGCAGCCTGACCGCCGCCTTGCGCACAATACGATGCAGCTGTTTCTCGAGCTGACGCACCCCCGCCTCGCGGGCGTAGCCTTCGATCAGCTGGCGCAGCGCCGCCTCGGTGAGGTTGATGCGCTTTTTGGGGATATTGGCCCGCTTGAGCAGCCTCGGCCAGAGATGGTTCCTGGCGATGGCCAGCTTCTCCTGGGCAATGTAGCCGGAGAGGCGAATCTGCTCCATACGGTCGAACAGCGCCGCCGGAATCGAATCCAGGGTGTTGGCGGTGCACACGAAGAGCACCTTGGAGAGGTCCACGCGCACATCCAGGTAATGATCGAGAAAATCGACGTTCTGCTCCGGGTCCAGCACTTCGAGCAGCGCCGAGGCAGGGTCGCCCTGGAAGGACTGGCCCATCTTGTCGATCTCGTCGAGCATGATGACCGGGTTCTCGACCTCGACCTCCTTGAGGGCCTGCACCAGCTTGCCGGGCATGGCGCCGATATAGGTGCGCCGATGTCCCTTGATCTCCGCCTCGTCGCGCATGCCGCCCACCGAGAAGCGGTAGAACTCGCGCCCCAGAGCCTCGGCAATCGAGCGGCCGATGGAGGTCTTGCCGACCCCGGGCGGACCGACCAGCAGCAGAATGGAGCCGCCCACATCGCCCTTGAAGGTGCCCTCGGCGAGGAACTCGATGATGCGCTCCTTCACGTCGTCCAGGCCGTCATGGTCGCGGTCGAGCACCTGTCGGGCGTGGGCCAGGTCGAGCTGGTCTTGGGTGTGCACGCCCCAGGGCATGCTGGTCAGCCAGTCAAGATAGTTGCGGGTAGTGCCGTACTCCGGCGACCCGGTTTCCAGCACCGAGAGTTTATCGAGCTCTTCCTCGATGCGGGTCAATACCTTTGGCGGCACCACCAGGCTCTCCAGGCGGTCGCGAAAGGTATCAACGTCGTTTTCGCGGTCGTCCTTGGAGATGCCCAGCTCACGCTGGATCACCTTGAGCTGCTCACGCAGGAAGAACTCCCGCTGGCGCTCCTGCATTTGGGCATTGACCTGGTCGCTGATCTCGCTCTGCAACTGAGCGACCTCGATCTCCTTGCGCAGCAGTGGCAGCACCTTCTGCATGCGGGGCATCACCGGCAGGGTGGCCAGCACGTCCTGCAGCTCACGCCCTTTGGCGGAGGTGATGGCGGCGGCGAAGTCGGTGAGCGGACCCGGCTCATGGGGGCTGAAGCGGTTGAGATAGTGCTTGAGCTCCTCGCCATAGAGGGGGTTGATCGGCAGCAGTTCCTTGATGCCGTTGATCAACGCCATGGCGTAGGCGCGAGCCTCATCTGCCTCGGCGTCCACTGGCTCGCGGGGGTAGCTCACCTCAACCAGGTAGGGCGGCTCACTGGAGAGCCAGCGTTGAATGCGAAAGCGCTGCAGTCCCTGGGCGATAAACTGCAGCTGCCCCTCCTCGCTCTGCAGCTTGTGCATCTTCACCGCGGTGCCGATCTCGGGGAAGTCGTCCTGGGCCAGCCCCTCCACGGCGCCCTCTCCCACGAAGACCAAGCCCACGGTGCGATGCGACGTCTTGGCGACGCGCTGTATGGTCTCATCCCAGCGCTCGCGGTTAATCACCAGCGGCTGCACCTGAGCCGGGAAGAAGGGGCGGTTATGAATCGGCAGCAGGTAAATCCGCTCAGGAAGAGCGTCGCGGGCCGTCACCATGGCGTGCCTGCCGTCGCCGGGTTGGCTGTCAGCGCTCTGGTCGCCGAGGTCGAAGGGCTCATCCTCGTCGAGGGAGTCGTGCAGCCACTCCGGCGCGTCCGGGTCGTGGTGGCGATCCTGCTCGTCGCTCATAATCATCATCCTGATCCGATGGTGGCGTATGCCAATGGCTCAGGGATGCGGGCGAACGTCCGCCACTTCAAGTCTCCGCCGTGCTTTCAAGCCAATTAACCGCCGGAAATCGACGCCTCGATTCAGCGCTGCGACTCAACGCCACAGCGGCGGCATCGGCCGCCCGTTGACTCTCACCTGGCCTCGAACCACGTCGATCTCCAGGTCTCGAGTGCTCAGGGGAAGGCCCAGCCACAACGCCACCACCGTGGGCACCTCGCGCCAGACAAAGTCGCCGTCCAGCCTCGCCAGCCAACGCGCCTGCTCGGCTTCATCGTCGAGCCGCGTCAGGCTAAGCTCATCCAGGCGGCGCGGATCGAAGAACAGCGCCCCGTCGCCGCGAGCAGCGAGTCCCAGCATGGGGCTCTCAAGATCCACCGCCTTCAGGTCCAGGCGCGGCGAGTCGATCAGGATGGCCAGCAAGGCGGGTTCCAGGCGAGCCAGCAGCTCCTGCGGGTCGAGCTCGAGGGCCTGGCCCGCTTCCCGGCGAAGCCCGGCAAGCGCTTCGCGCAGCGCATCGGCGTTGATTCGCGACACTTCCATGGCCACCCGACCGCTGAGCAACACCTGATCCGCCACCAGCACGTCGGTAAGGGTCAGCTCGCTATCGATGCGCAGCTCGCTATCATCGAGCTGCATGTGGCTGAGATAGAGCAGATCATGGGCCTCGAGCTCTAGCCCGGGCTGCTGCCAGGCCAACTGATCGATGCGCAACAGGTCATGCTGGGTAAAGTGGTAGGCGCCGGCGGTATAGGCGTAGCGACTCTCGAGGGTGACTGGCCCGGACGCCAGGGTGGCGACCCCGTCGGTAAGACGCCATGGCTGCAGCCGAGCCCGCAGGCGCCAGTCGCCGTACACCCCCCCGAAACTGAGCTGGCCACCCCGAAAGTCCAGCTCCCGGGGACCCTGGCTGATCAGGAAGGGGGCCAGCTGGATGCTCCCCTCCAGTGTCCCGCCCAGCGTCTGGTAGCGGGCGTGCCAACGCGGCGGACTCGACGGCAGCCAGTCGCCGAACAGGCGCAGCTGACGAGGGCCGGTCGAGGGGTGCGCGCCACCCTCGACCCGGGTGCTGAAAACCCCGTGGCGAGCGGCGTAGGAGAGCTCGAGCCGCCAACCGTCTCCCACAACCGGAGAAATATGCACGACCCCGGAAGAACTGAGCCAGCCGCGCTCCACACCGCTGCGCTCCACCACCAGCTCGCCTCGGGCCTCGAGGTCGACCAGCGCGCGCGACAGTTCTCGCTCGAAGAGCAGCGAGGCGAGCAATTGAGCCACCGCCCAGACCACGGCCAGCGTTATCGCCACCGGGACGATCAGTCGTTCCTTGCGCATAGCCCCCCTTACCCGCTCAGCGGCGCCCGGGCGGGCGGACCGCAACACACCGGTCGCTCAGTGTAGCCAGAACCAGATATGCATGATGCTCCAGGCGTAGACGCCCGCCATCACGTCGTCGATCATGATGCCGAAGCCCCCCGCTACCCGGCGGTCGGCCCAGCGGATCGGCCAGGGTTTGATAACATCGAAGATGCGGAACAGCACGAACCCCCA
>JAIVHL010000173.1 GCA_020201075.1 Halomonas sp.
CTGGCCCGCTGGCTGCATGAGCATCCGCACCTGGGACCGACCCTGCACGCCTGGAAAGAACAGCGGGCGGTGCCGCGCCGTGCCAAGCGTCTGGCACTGATGCTGTTGCTGATCAGCTGGCTGATGCTATGGCTCGGCGGTGCGGCACCGCTAGTGCTGGTCCTGATCGCCGCCCTATTTATTGGCGTGGCGACCTTCCTGCTGACGCGGCCCGATGTCGCAGGGGGTGGCAGCCCGACCAAAGCGAGGTAAAGTGATAGAATAAAAGCTTGTTACTATATCAAGTTTGATCAATATCAAGCCAAGAGGCACAGGCCCTCGTATGCACCTGACCCGTTTTTCCGACTACTCCCTGCGCGTGCTTATCTATTTGGCGGTGAAGGGAGAGGAGCGCTCCACGATTCAGGAGATCGCCTCCAGCTTCGAGATCTCCCGCAACCACCTGATGAAGGTGGTTCAGGATCTGAGCCACAAGGGCTATATCACCGCCATCCGCGGCAAGAACGGTGGCCTGCTGCTCAAGAAATTTCCCGAAGACATTAACCTGGGCAGGCTGGTGCGTGATGCCGAGCATGATCTGCAGCTGGTCGAGTGCTTCGGCGAAAACAACGAGTGCAGGATCACGCCGGCCTGCCGCCTCAAGCCAATCCTGGCCGAGGCGCTGCGCGCCTTCTTCGCCGTGCTCGACGAGTACACCCTGGCCGATATGCTAGGGCCGCATGAATCACAGCTGGCCCAGCTACTCAGGATCGAGCCGTTGACCCGCAGCAAGACCGATACCGCTCCACCACTGGCCCCCTGACGCCGTCCGGCTTGCGCTGCCGGCCTGGGTCGGCGATGCTTGGGGGTGAATTGCGCCATGACATGAATCATGGCCTCCCATGATCGCCTGCGCCATCATGGAACCAGACATCGGAGGCATCGGCGCCATCCGATTTTTTCCACTCTAAAAGATGCATTTTGGAGACATGTTAATGAAGCAACTGGCTATCCTGACCTTGACCGGCGTCGCCGCCCTGACCCTCTCGGCCGCTGTCCAGGCCGAACCCGACGGCGAAGCCATCTACAATCAGGCCTGCATGGCCTGCCACATGACCGGCGCCGCCGGCGCGCCCATCAAGGGCGACGAGGCCGCCTGGGCGCCGCGCCTGGAGCAGGGCATGGAGACCCTTTATGATCACTCCATCAACGGCTTCCAGGCCATGCCTCCCAAGGGCGGCGCGCTGCAGCTCAGCGACGAGGAGGTGAAGGCTGCGGTGGACTTCATGCTCGAACCGTTGCTCTGAGACCTTCTGCCAGCGGCGAGACCACTCACATCAGCAAGACCCCCTATACCGACGAGAACAACCATCGATAATTAAAGCGCCCCGGCAGCCAGGCTGCCGGGGCGCTGTGTTTAGGGGCAACCCTCATCGGGCCATCCGTCTTCAAACAGCGTTGGGCTACATGGACCGCCGAATATGCGCCCGCGCCAGGTCGTTGAGCACCTGGACGTCGACCTGCTCATAGCTGAGCAACCGGCCTTCGTGCTCTGACATAAAGGCCTGGGCCGCCTCCTCGCTGCCAAACGACGCCAGCGTTGGTCCCATGGCACCCATCACCGGCTGCTCGGTCACATAGACTGCCACGTCGGCGGGAATAAAGGCGTCGTCCGAGGGATGGTCCCAGTCGGTGATGCCCATGTCGTGGACGAAGGCCTGGCGCAGCTGGGGCACCGAGTCTGGCTGCAGCAGCCAGACGAACATGTCCGACGTGGAGCAGAAGGTCAGCAGCCGCCCATCCCGCAGGCAAGCCTGGGCCTTGGGGCCTGGGTAGTGGGTGATGTACATCCCGCAAACCGCACACTCGTCGTCATCTCGGAAGGGACGAGGCTCACAGGCCGCGACCTTCTCCTCTTCGCCACCGCAGCCGACCAGCCCCGCCAGGGTCACGCCACCCAGCACGATGATGAATTTTCTGCGTGTCAGCATTCGTCGGTTTCCTTTTCAGATTTCGCGGCGACGGAAGATCCACAGCGCCAGGACCAGCGGCACCGCCACCCAGGCCAGCAGAGAGCCGATCAGCAGTGCCGGGTGGAAGGCTGCATTGGCACCGATGGAGGCCAAACCCGCCTGTGTCCGGGCCGCCTCGAAGAAGGTCAGGTTAACGATGCGGAAGATATCGGTGGGGTTGAGCAACAGCAGATAGTGGAAGAATCCCTCGCTGACCTGGCCCCCGGTCCCGACCAGCACCCCCAGCAGTGCCAGGTCATAGACGATGACGAAGAAGAACCACACCACCAGGGCGATGCCCGCCGCCTTGGACTTCTCCGACACGCTGACGCTGATCAGATAGGCAAAGCCGATGAAGGCCCAGCCCAGCAGCATCGCCGAGAGGATGAAGAGCGCCAGGGCCGCCACCAACTCGCCCAGCTGCTCCACGCTGCCCAGAGCGGCGATGATGGCACCGGCGACGCCGAAGCCCACCAGGGTGGAGACGCCAAGGATGGCCGCATGGCCCAAAAACTTGCCCGAGAGGATTTCGACCCGGCTCATGGGGTAGGTGAGCAGTAGCAGCAGGGTCCCCTGCTCGTCCTCGCCGACGATGCTGTCGTAGGCCAGCATCAGGGCGATCAGCGGGATCAGAAACACCGCCAGGCTGGACAGGCTGACGATGGTGGTGGAGACCCGGGTGAAGCCCACCTGGCCCGAGGCCGCGGCGCCGAAGTAGGCCAGGCCGATGGCCAGCAGGCCAAACACCAGAGTGATAGCCAGCACCCAGCGGTTGCGCAGGCCGTCGCGGAACTCCTTGCCGGCCACGATCATCAGGTTTCTCATGCGCTCACTCCCTGCCGGGCTTCGAGTGTTGTCGTCGAGGCCGGCGCGGCCTCCTCGCGGTCACGAATTGTCGCGTCGAAGTGAGCGTAGAGCGACTCCAGGGTCGGCGGCTCCAGGTCCAGATCGGCGGTCTCGGGGTCTGCCATCAGCTCGCGCAGTACCGCCATCTTGGCGCGTACCGGCACGATCGAGACCCACCGTGGGCTCGTCGAGCAGCATCAGCCGCGGCTCGCCGATCAGCGCCTGGGCCAGGCCGAGACGCTGGCGCATGCCCTTGGAGTAGGTCTTCACCCGGCGGTGCATCGCGTGGCCCAGGCCAACGCGTTCCAGCAGGGGCTTCACGACCCCGCTGCCGATGCGCTTTAGCCGGGCGAAGTAGTCGAGCACCTCGAAGCCCGAAAGCTGCTCGTAGAACTGCACGTTCTCGGGCAGGTAGCCCAGGCGCAGGCGAAGGTCGTTGGCCGCGGTACCGCCGGGGTCGTGGCCGAACACCTTGAGCTCGCCACTCGTCGGGCGAATCAGGCCGAGGATCAGCTTCATGGAGGTGGACTTGCCGGCGCCGTTGTGGCCCATCATGCCCAACACCTCGCCTTCGCCCAGGGTCAGACTTACCTCGTCGAGGGCGGTCAGCTTGCCGAATCGCTTGCCGACCGAATTCATCTCGATCACGGGTTGGTTCATTGCACTATCTCCGCCATCCAGTCGGGAAGGGCCATCAGCGGATGGCTGTCGCGCACGCCCGGCGGGCGCAGGACCGGGAACTCGCGCTGCACCCAGCGCAGCACCTGTACCGCCGGGCTGTTCATCAGGATCTTGGCCATGGGATAGGTCCAGATCAGCCGGTCCACCGAATCATTGGGTTCGTAGGGGATGTCGCCGATGCCATCACCGCTGAGATCCCAGCCTAGGTAGTCGCTCCAGTAGTTGCCGCTGCCCTCGAAGGACCACTCCTGCTCACGCAGGGCCACGTACTTGACCTGTGTTTCATTGCCGACGAAGGCGTTGCCGTGGAACTCGTTGTCTTCGGAGCCGGCGGTCATGTGGATACCGATCTCGGTACGAGCGAAGAGATTGTCGCGAATCTCGTTGAACAGCGAGTTGTAAACGAACAGCGCCTTGCCCTCCGTGCCGCTGATGGCGTGACCGTCGGGGGCCGTCGCCACGTTGCCGCGCTGCGCTTCGATGGAGACGTTCTCGGCAATCACCGAATCGACAATGAAGTTCATCAAGAAGCCGTAGTTCTGGTCGCGCTCGGAGCGGTTGCCGACCACTTCCAGATACCGCGACTGCATCAGCGCATAGCCCAGCCGGTTGTTGCGCGTCACGTTGTCGCGCACCACGTTGTGCTGCGAGAACATGTAGTGCACCCCGTAGCGCTGGTCGCGCAGCAGGTTGCCGATCAGTTGGTTGTGGTTGCTCACGTCGATGTAGATACCGTCGCGGGCCTCCCATACCTCGTTGTTGCGAATCTCGGCACCGGTGACGTTGTAGAGCTGCAGGCCATTGCCGCGGTCCTGGGAGCGCAGCGAGGTGTCGCCGCTGATGCGATTGCCGATCACCGCTATGTCGGGAGTAGCATCAAGCCAGATGCCGAAGCCGCGGGCCTCGATGCGGTTGTTCTCGATCCGAGTGCCTTCCGCCTCGCGGGTCACGAAGATGCCGCTGTCCATGGCGGTGATGTCGGCGCCATCCTCGCGAATATGCAGGCCGCGGACCGTAACGCCGGGGGCGCCGACGGTCAGCACGCTGCCGCGACGCTGGCCATCGAGAATGGCACCGGGCTCGCCGACCAGGGTAATGGGTACCTCGACCACGAAATTGCCGAGGTAGACGCCTTCGGCCACCCGCACCGTATCACCGGGGGCGGCGGCGTCCAGCAGCTGCTGCAGCGGGGTCTCGCCGGGTACAGCGCGCCATTCAGCGGCCAGGGCGAGGCCAGGCAGCAGCAGGAAGAAAAAAAGAAGTAACCATCTTGCTGGCATGGTGTTCTCTGCGTGTTGAAGGAAAACTGCCGGGCCGGCGGACTGCGCCGGCCCGGCAGATGCTACCGCTAGGCTATTCCCACGGGGCCACTGCCGCAGGACTATGCCGGTTCGACAAGCAGTCGACCGACCATCTCCATGTGCAGGGCGTGGCAGAACCAGTTGCAGTAGTACCAGAACACCCCGGGCTTATCGGCCGTGAAGGTGATCGAGGCGGTCTGCTGGGGACTGATTTCCATGCTGACCCCGTGGTCCACGACGCAGAAGCCATGGGTCAGATCCTCGATGCGATCAAGGTTGGTAATGGTCACGGTGATCTCGTCACCCACCTTGGCCGGAATCTCGGTGATGCCGAAGTTGGGCGCCACCGATGTCATGTAGACCCGCACCTTGTTGCCGTCGCGGATGATGGTGTTGTCGGTCTCCAGGGTGATGCCGTCTTCCCGAGCCATGGCCACGGTGTCGGCGAAGTAGGGGTCGTCACGCTCCCAGATCTGTTTGGTCTGAATCTGGTCGCGGCGGATGATCACCGCGTCGTGGGGCTCAGCGAAGGTCGGAGTGTCGTGTAGCAGCACCATCTCGTCGCCGGAGATATCGAACATCTGATCGTTCTCGGGATGCAGCGGGCCCACCGGAAGGAAGCGGTCCTTAGAGAACTTGTTCAGTGAGAACAAATACTTGCCATCGGCATCCTTGGACTCGGAAAGAGTCGCGTGGTTGTGACCCGGCTGGTAATGGACGTCGACCTTCTGACGAATGTAGTTGACGTCCTCGCCATTGTAGTGGCGCACGGCGTCTTCCATGTTCCACTTCACCACCTGGCTGTCGATGAACAGGGTGGTGTAGGCGTTACCTCGGCCATCGTAGGTGGTGTGCAGCGGCCCGAGGCCCAGTTCCGGCTCGGCGGCGATCACATCGCGCTCGTCATCGAGATTGCCCTCGAAGAGGTCGTCGAGCTTGGCAATCTCGATCATCGACACGGTGGGCGACAGCTTGCCGGCAGCGATGAAGTACTTGCCGTCGGAGGAGGTGTTGAGGCCGTGGGGGTTCTTCGGCACCGGCACGTAGCGGGTGACATTGAGGTCGGAGCTCTTGCGACCGTCCACCACCGGCACGTCGGAGTCACCGATGGTCATGAAATCGCCGTTGGCCACCGCCGCCTCGATGCGCTCGATGCTGAAGACGGTCACCCAGTCGCGGTCGGCTCGCATCTTGCCGGCCAGGTCCACGGCACCCTCGGAGTTGTAGCAGGTCGCCGCGCAGTATTTACCGGTGTAATCGGCGTCCATGTTGTCCAGGTTGCCGTCCACCATCACCTGCCACTTCATCTCCATGGTGTCGGCGTCGATGGCGTTCCACAGGGTGTAGTACTTCGACGGGTCGTTGATATCGCGGCCGTCGTTGGGCTGCGGGATCTGGTATTCGCCGTTGGCGAACACATAGCCCGTGCGCGGCGCCTTCTGCAGGCGAAGGCCGTGGATGGCCTGGACGTTGGGCACCGTCACCATGGCGTCGGTCTTGAAAACGTCGAGACGGACGCGGGCCACTCGGGTGTTGGCCTTGTCGTTGATGAACAGGTAGCGGCCGTCGTGGCTGCCATCGGTATAGCTGATGTGTGGGTGGTGGGCGTCGCCGTTGAAGAAGCGGTGGCTGTCGCCCATGATCCGCTTGGACTCGTTGGTCATACCCCAGCCGGAAGCCGAGCAGTGGTTGAAGACCGGTATCCGCATGATCTCACGCATGGAGGGCACGCCATAGACACGCACCTCGCCGCTTTGACCACCACTCCAGAAACCGTAGTACTCGTCGAGTTCTCCCGGCGCCACGTGGATATTAGCGGCGCTGCCGTTGCTGACCGCCTGGGCCGGCTGGCTGCGGGTCAGCGCGCCTACGCCGGCGGCACCGGCAATGCTGGCCGCACCCACTGCGGCGCTTCCCGCCAGGAAGCGGCGGCGCCCTTCGTTGACGGTCTCGATGGGCTTGTCGCCCTTATGCTTGTCGCTCATGACGCTTCTCCGTTTCGTTGTCACTCACTTGCGATGCCGACTCTGCGGTCGACCTTCTGCTTCTGACGTACCGGCGAACATGGCCACCGGTACGTCCGGCTCACTACTCGGCAGCCACCTCAGGCTTCGTTCCCGGCCACCTCGATGGCGGGAATCCGCTGGGCTTCAGCCACCTTGCTGCTGAGCCGGGTGGCCTTCTCACGCTTCTTGCGCTGCACCACCATCGGTGGGCATTTCTTGTCGTTGTAGTAGGTCACCTGGCAGTCCAGGCAGTAGTGGCACTCGTTGGGATTGATCCGCCCGTCCGGATGGATCGCCTGGATGTGGCATTCGTTGGCACATATCTGGCAGGGCTTGCCGCACTCCTTGTGGCGGCGCAGCCAGTCGAACAGGCGGATGCGCGCGGGGATCGCCAGGCCGGCGCCCAGCGGGCATATGTAGCGGCAGAAGAACTTGTGGTTGAAGGCGCTGATCACCAGCAGCACCACGGCATAGAGCACGAAGCCCCACTCACGCTGGAACTTGAGCAGCACGGCGGTCTTGAAGGGCTCCACCTCGGCGTAGATCTCGGCCTGACCCAGGGACTGCAGGGAGAGGGCGAACAGCCCCAGCAGGATGATGTACTTGAGCGCCCAGAGCCGCTCATGCACCGCGAAGGGCAGCTCGAACTGCGGCACCTTGAGCTTGATGGCCACCGCGCTGATTAGCTCCTGCATGGCACCGAAGGGGCACAGCCAGCCGCAGTAGACGCCGCGTCCCCACAGCAGCAGGGTGACTGCCACAAAGCCCCAAAGAAGGAACATCATCGGGTCCATCAGGAAGGTGGACCACTGAAAGTCGGTGAACAGGGCATTGGCGAAGGTAAAAATATTCACCACCGAGAGCTGGGCCAGGGCGTACCAGCCGATGAACACGACGGTGTAGACCAGAAAACCGTAGCGTAGGCTGTGCATCAGTCGCGGCCGTTTAACCAACCAATCCTGGAACAGCAGGATCAGGGTGAGCAACGCGAGACCGGCCCCCAGCACCACGATATGAGTAACGCGGTCTTCCCACACCGAGACCCACAGCGGGCGACTCTCGTCCTCGAGCATGGCGTCGGCCACCGGCTCAGGAATCTCCAGGAAGCGCTCGGGCACCTTGAGTTCGGCTTCGAAGCCGACGAACTCGGTGTCCAGGGCCCCCACCTGGCGTCGCACCAGCAACTCCAGCTCCCAGGGCTGGCCGGGGTCGAAGCGGGTCTCCTCGCGCAGGATGAAGATATCGCGCTCGACCAGGCGTGGCGCGCCCTCGGCCTCGATGCCCCACAGACGATGCATGTCGGAATCGTGAAACTGATCGGTCCGTCCACCGTGTGAACCATAATGCGGTCGTAGATACCGCCGCGCACGAAGCCGGAGCCCTTGAAGGAGTAGCGGCCATTGGCCATGATCGCCAGGGCGTGTTCGTCCTCGGCAAGGCCCTCCATCAGCTGCTCGAACTGCCGGTCGCCGAGCAGATTGCGGCCCACGGTGGGCACATTCAGATAAGCAAAGTAGAGATCGATGAAGGTCTCGTCCTCACGCCCTTCGGGTGCGGCGTCGATGCCCTCGGCGTCGGTGCCGATGAAGGCTTCGTCCACCTCTCCACGGGTCAAATGGAGACGGCCTAGCGCCCCCTCTTCTAGCAGCGCATCCCAGTTGGCCTCCTCAAAGACGTCCTCCCGCACCGTGGCAGGCTCCGCGACTCTGGCGGTGAGAATACCCAGCTCCCGGGCCACCCGTCGCGCCGAGCGCATGATCCCCTCGCCCATCACCACCACGGTAACGGTGGCCCCGGAAATGGCGTCCACGTGCTCATAGCCCTCGCGCCGCTGGCGAGACAGGCCTACCCGAACCTTCTGGTGCACCGATTTGCCGCTGTACTGGCCGACGAAGTCGTCGAGCACCGTCTCAGGAATCCCCACCAGCATGATCGGCTCGGAGTGGTCGAGCACCTCGACCCCGGTGATGCGACCGTCCAGCGCCATGCCCACCCGCATATTGACGGGGTGGCCGGAGTAGGCAGGAATCGGCGCGATATCATTGGTCTCGAAGACGTAGCCCACGGTCTCGCCATCCCGCAGTACCGGCACCACCGGCGGCTCATCGATGGGCTCTCCTACGGCATCGGCCTCGGGAAAGACCACAGGCAGCCACTCGGCTGCCTGTGCCTGGTTTGACAGCAACGTCATCGAGAGAGCCAATGCCAGCAGCAGCCCCAGAATCACCCACCAGATACGCAGCAAACTCGTCACGAAACACTCCACTCCAGGTCAGCTTAACCGGACCCATAACATGCATCTGTAAAACTTCTTTGAAGATGAAGCATGGCGCAAATAGCCGGCTCCGACAACGAACCCAGGTCAAGATATGTGCCTTTTCCTACTTAGGGCCGGCTGCTATGTTGATCGGGCGTCTATTCTGGACGAGCTAAGCCAACCTTCAGGAGATTCAGGCCCATGGTCACTCCGGCCGCTATTCGCCACCCACTGGTTCATCAGCAGCGCTACCTGGTAACCGAAGTGAGCTTCCAACTCGGCGAAATCTCTATCCCGATCCGCATCCGCTGCTACCAAGAGGCAGGTAGCGATCGCGTCTCCTGCGAACAAAGCCATTACCTTCAAACACCGCTGCAGGCCGAACCCTCCTTCGAGAGCAGCGACGACCACCCCAGCGTTGACGAGGCCCTCGCCGCCATTACCGACGAGATGGTGGCGCAGTACCAGCAGGCGGAGCAGGCCGGCCACAGCCCCGACGACGGCTGGCTGCTGCCCAGTCGAGATTTCGACTGAGCCTGCCCATGCCCCAGCCTGTCCTGCCCACCGCTG
This sequence comes from Halomonas sp., assembly GCA_020201075.1. Taxonomy (GTDB): domain Bacteria; phylum Pseudomonadota; class Gammaproteobacteria; order Pseudomonadales; family Halomonadaceae; genus Halomonas. The sequence goes on from JAIVHL010000173.1 coordinate 9,653, forward strand.
CGGTCCTGCTGCTGGCCTCGCTGCTGACCCACACCAGCGCCAAGGCCACCATCTACAACACTCTCGATGCCAAGGCTCACGGCCAGTGGCAATCGCTGACCCTGGCGCTGGGTGAGGAGCGCCACTACCGTGCCCTGGAGGCCAGCAGCTACAGCGACTCGCTGTTCAGCGTTAACTTCACCCCAGGGGCCTGCGAGCACCCCTGGCTGGAGCTGCGTGTTGACCTAGGCGAACCCCAGGCAGAAAACCGAGTGGTTAACCGCGTGCCATCCGACCTGCGGGTGGACTTTGACACCATTCACAGCGGCCAGGCGGAGTTCATCAACGAGCGCGGCGACAGCGGCTTCTACGTGCAGTTCTTCCTCGAGGGAAAGCCGCTGTTGCTGAAAGAGATGCGGCGCGGCGAGACTCTGCGCCTGCGCCTGATGCGCGCCGAGGACGACCCCTGGTTCATGACCTTCTCCCTCTCGGGAGCGTCCGAAGCCATGGAGAGGGCCCGGCGACAGTGCCTGAGCGACCACGACTGAGCGGCGTCTCGAGCGAGGCTGAAACGAAGGGCGTCCCCTGTCTCAGTGACCGATCATCTCGCGAAGCCTCTCCGGCAGCTCGAGTTCGGTGTCGGCCGGCAACGCCTCGAAGGACTCGGCGTACCAGCGCATGCCGTTCTGGACCTTGCCGAACATGGTGAAGCGCATCGGCTCACCCTCGGCAAGCTCGGGCGCCGACTCCTCATCGGCCAGGTGAAGGTTCATGCGCATGGCCGCCATCACCAGAGGGATCTCCTCGTGGGCCACGCTGATGCGGTGCGCCTCGGCGTCGTAGCCGAGATAGATGCCCCGCACCTCATGGCGGGACTCCGCCATCTCTCCCTGGGCATGGCCTTGGTGGCTAGGCTGGCCGTGGTCCGACGCCGGTACCAGGGCAGCCGATCCCATCAGCAGGACGGCGGCCAGCAGAACAGTGCGCTTCATCTCGATACTCCTCGGTATCAGGGTCGTGGTATCAACATACGAAGAGCCGCCCCGCGATGGGACGGCCCGGTTGGCATGGTGACGTGGCGTCACTCCTTGCCGGAGAGCCGCCGGGTGTCCAGATACTCCACGGTGAGGTAATCCTCGAAGCGCCAGAGGCGCACGAAACGGTGACGCTGCTTCTCGTC
>JAIVHL010000174.1 GCA_020201075.1 Halomonas sp.
GGCGAGACCGAGAAGGCCTTCCTGGCCGCGGTGAGCCGGCTGGGGCGCTATCCGGTGGTGGGCGGCCTGGCGGTGCGCTGGGAGGCCGACGGCGTCTACATCGACACCTCACTGAACCTGCACGATGCCGAGCGGCGCCCGGCCTTTATTGCCGCGGTCAACAACATGGTCCACCTGGCCCGGGCTATCCATCGCCAGGGCATCTTCAAGAGCTGCTTATTCAACGCTCGCGACACCCTGCACCTGGATCGCGAGGGGCCGGAGCACGCCTTTCGTATCGACCCCGGCATGCGCCTGGCCTACGAGGTCAGCGCGATGCCGGAGCGAGAGGATCGCTCGCGGCTGCACAGCTACTTCGAGGATGGCCCCGATCCGGAGGAGCTACTGGCGCTGCCCACGGCGATCATCGCCTCGCTGGAGGCGCTCAACGAGATTCACCACACCGGGATGATCATCTTCGAGGCGCTCCCCCAGCACCTCAAGATCCACAGCTACTATCGCCTGCTGGACCCCTCCCGGGAGGCGGACTTCCGTCGCCGGCTGGAGGAGATCCTCGCCGCCGTTGACCAGATCGAGGGGCTCGGCGTCTCCGGCTTCATGAAGATGCCCTACAAGGACACCCGCGTCTTTCCCCACGTAGAGCGCCAGCCGGAGCGCTTCTACCCCCGCGACCCGCGTGCCGTCCTGCCTGAATTTGGGCGAGAGCCCGGGCGAGAATCCGGGCGAAAACCGGGGTGAGACCCCGGATCAGCGGGACAATAACACCGGTAAGACGGATTTTGTCTCAGCGGTTCATGGCCTCGGGCAGATAAAGGGCAATCCCCGGGAACAGATGCATCAGGGCGATGGCCAGCAGCATCAGCAGGAAGAAGGGCAGGGTCGCCCGGGTAATGGTCAGGATGTCCTTGCCGGTCAGCCCCTGGATCACGAACAGGTTGAAGCCCACCGGCGGGGTGATCTGCGACATCTCCACCACGATCACCAGATAGATGCCGAACCAGATCAGGTCGAAGCCGGCCGCGCTGATCACCGGCATGATGATCGCCGTGATCAGCAGGATCAGCGAGATGCCGTCGAGAAAGCACCCCATGACCAGCAGCAGCAGGGTCAGCATGACCAGCAGCAGGGTGGGCGACAGCCCCATCTCGCCGATGGCCCGGGCGAGCTGCATGGGCACCTGGGTAAAGCCCATGGCCGAGGTCAGAAACGAGGCGCCGGCGATGATGAAGGCGATCATGCAGGCGGTGCGGATGGCGGCGAACAGCGAATCCTGGAAGATGGCCATGCCGAAGTGCCCGTTGATGCGGGCGATCAGCATCGACAGCACCACGCCCACGGCCGCCGCCTCGGTGGGCGAGGCCAGCCCGCCATAGATACTGACGATGATCCCGCCGATCAGCGCCAGGATGGGCAGCAGCGACCAGGTCTGGCGAAGCTTCTGGGCCAGCGGCATCGCGGATTCGTCCTGGCCGGTCAGTCCCGCGCGGTTGCCCTTGAGCAGCGCCCACACAATCAGGTAGGTCATGAAGAGCCCGAGAATCATCACCCCCGGGCCGACGCCGGCCATGAACAGCCGCGTGATGGACTGCTCGGTGACCACCCCGTAGACGATCAGCACGATCGAGGGGGGAATCAGCAGCCCCAGGGTAGAGGCGCTGGCCAGGGTGCCGATGGCCATCTGTGGATCATAGCCGCGGCGTTCCAGCTCCGGCAGCGTCATCTTGCCGACCGTGGCGCAGGTGGCCGCCGACGAGCCGCACACCGCGGCGAACATGCCGCTGCCGATGATGTTGGTGTGCAGCAGTCGGCCCGGTAGCCGGTTCAGCCAGGGCGAGAGCCCCCGGAACATGTTGTCGGCGAGTCCCGAGCGAAACAGGATTTCGCCCATCCAGATAAACATCGGCAGGGCCGTCAGGTCCCAGCCGTAGCTGGCGCCCCAGAAGTCCGAGGCCAGGATGGGGCCGGGGTCGAAGGGCGTGAAGAAGGCCAGGGCGATCCAGGCGGTGCCGATCAGGGCGAAGGCGATCCAGACGCCGCCGCCGAGAAGCATCGCCAGGGTGAGAATGCTGGCCAGGCTGAGAATCAGCACGATGACGTCTCCCGTTCGGCAAGGCTCATGCGTTTGTCAAGGCTCGTGGGTTTGGCGAGGCTCATGGCAGGTCGCTGTCGTCGCTGGCGGTGAGCTCCCGAAAGCTGTCGGGGTCCCTGATGGCAATGCGCAGGGTCACCACCAGGGTCTCGGTTAGCGCCAGGCAGAGCAGCCCGACGCCGGTTGCCAGCACGGTCTGGGGAATCCACAGCGGGATCGACAGGAAGCCCGAGGAGACGTCGCCGAAGTGCAGGCTCTCCCGCGTCAGTTCGATGAGGCCGTAGCCCAGCAGCAGGCTGATGGTCAGCGCCACGATCAGACACAGGACCTCCACCCAGACCCGCGCCCGGGTGGGGAGTCGGGAGATCAGCAGGGTGACGCGTATGTGCGCATGGTGCACGAAGGTGTAGGCCAACCCGAGAAAGGTGGCACCGACCAGCAGGTAGGCGGCGATCTCCGACACCCCGGTAATGCTGACCCCGAGGCGCGACATGCCGACCAGGTGCAGCAGCGAGTCCAGGATGCGAAAGGTGACCTGCAGGGCCACCAGGGCGCAGATCGTCACCATGCAGGTCGCCGCTCCCCAGGCGCCCATGCGGTAGAGCAGCGCGAACTTGAAGGTCATGGCAGGGTGTCCCGATGCATGGCCGGCGCGGCGGCAAAGCGCCGCGCCGGCAGAGGATCATTCCTCAAGGCTGGCGCGGTAAGCCTCGAGGAGCGCCAGGGCCTCGTCGCTGGCGCGGGCCTGCCAGTCGGCGAACAGCTGAGCCCCGGCGGCCTGCAGGGCCTCGGCGACCGCATCGTTGGGCGCCACGACGGAGATGCCGTTGTCCTGCAGGGCCTGCAGGCTGGTCTCGTTATTGTCGCGGCTCATCTGCCAGCCCCGCACCTCGGCCTGCGCGGCCGCCTCCATCAGGGCCTCCTGGGTAGTGTCATCGAGCCTGTCGAAGGCGCGCTGGTTGATGAACACGAGGTTCTTGGGCAGCCACAGGTTCGCATCGGTGTACCAGGAGAGGTAGTCCCAGGCGGTCATGGCATTGCCGGTGGCACTGGAGGTGATCATGGCGTCCACGCGACCGGTGCTGAAGGCGGTGGGAATGTCCGATTCCTCGGTCTCGGTGGGGCTGCCGCCCAGGTTCTGCACGAAGCGCTGGGTGTTGATGTTGGGCGCCCGCACGCGCAGGCCCTCGAACTGCTCGGGGTCGGTGATCTCCTCGCGCGTGTAGAGGCCCTGGGCCGGCCAGGTCACGGCATACAGCGGCATGAGGCCCTCCGCGGCGAACAGCTCCTCGATCATCGGTCGTGTGGTCTCCCACAGCGCGATGGCCTCAGCGTAGCTGCCGGCTACCCCGGGCAGGGTGTCGATCTCGAAGATCGGATCTTCATTGGACAGGATCGACAGGAAAATCTCGCCTCCCTCGACGGTGCCGCGGCGCACCGACGGCTTGATTTCGCCGTGGGCGACCAGCGAGCCACCGCTGTGGATGTTGATGCGCAGCTCGCCATCCGTGGCCTCGGCCACGTCCTCGGCAAACTGCTTGATGTTTTGGGTGTGGAAGCTGGCGTCCCCGTAGGGCGTGGCTATGTTCCATTCGGTGGCCTGGGCCGTTCCGGCGATGGCCAGCACGGACAGGGGAATCAGCAGCGGCTTGAAGCGAAGTAGACTCATTACGCAAACCTCGAGAAGATGGGGTGGAACGCTTGTGACGTTATCAGGAACCCATCAAACTTTAGCAGTAAGCCGGCCGTCACCCCCCCGGCGAGCTTTCCACCGTGTCTAAACGCTTTACAATCTTGCTTCACTCGATGCACCGGCCTGTCTGATCGACGTTTCCTGTCGGCCAGGCTCGCCGCCGACGTTTCTCTCGCCGAGCAGGTGACCAATGAACATCAAGACGTTGGAAACCTTCGTCTGGATTGCACGGCTGGGCAGCTTCAGGGCCACCGCCAAGCGTCTCTATGCCTCCCAGCCCACCATCTCCGCGAGGATCGTCAGCCTCGAGGATGAGCTGCGCACCGAGCTGTTCGATCGCACGGGGAGGAAGGCGGTCCTCACGGCTAAGGGCCGCCAGCTTCTGGTCTACGCGGAAAAAATCCTCCAGCTGCACTCCGAGCTCCTGGAAACGGTCGCGCGACCCGATGCCATCCACGGCACCATCCGGCTGGGCGTCTCGGAGACCATCGCCTACACCTGGCTGCCCAGGCTGATCGAGAAGATCAGCGAGGCCTATCCGGCCATCAACCTAGAGCTGGACGTGGACATCTCCCTCAACCTGGCGGGCAAGCTCACCAGCCGGGAGATCGACATCGCCTTCCTGATCGGCGAGGTCAACCAGCCCGATTTCGTCAGCCGTCCCTTCTGCCGGTACTCGCTAGTCTGGGTGGCCAGTCCGTCGATCGCTCTTCCCGAGCAGCCGATCAGCCTGGCCGACCTGGCCAGGATCCCGATCATCACCTATCCGCGGCGCAGCGAGCCCTATGCCAATATTCGCTCGCTGATCACCCCGACGAATCACCCCACGCAGATACACTCGAGCTCGTCGCTCTCGACCATTATCAGGATGACCGTGGACGGCCTGGGCGTCAGCGCTCTGCCGCGCGAGATTCTCACCCGGGAGCTGGCCTCCGGCGTGCTGCGGGAATTCCGGGTCGAGGCCTCCCTGCCGGACCTGGTGTTCAGCACGGCCTACAGCGCCTCTCCCGGCGCCGGTGTGGTTCGCGCGGTCGCCGAACTGGCGCTTGCCACGGTGACGGAAGACAACAGGATCCAGGCCCCGACGACAGGTGATCACCTTTATTGATCAAAAGTGATCTTGATTATCGATTTGATATGATCAATTGTTCTGCCCTACCTTTGTAACAATCGCATGCAGAGGCATAACAATGACCCCAATACGACTCCCCCATGGCGATGAAGGCCCGCTCGCCGTGCGCCTCGCCGCCCGCCGGGGCACCCTCGTCGGCTCCACCGCCGGGCTCGCCAAGGGCTACGTCCAGGTCAACCTGGTCATCCTTCCCGAGCCCCAGGCCAACGGCTTTCTGCGCTTCTGCCAGGCCAATCCCAAGCCTTGCCCCCTGCTCGCCGTCAGCGAGCCCGGCGCGCGTGGCTGCCCGACCCTGGGCGAGGATCTGGATATCGCCCGGGACGTTCCTGCCTACGGTATCTACCGTGGCGGTCGCCTCGACGACACCGTGCATGACGTCTCGGACGTCTGGCGCGACGACCTGGTGACCTTTGCGCTGGGCTGCTCGTTTACCTTCGAGCATGCCCTGGCGCTGGATGGTCTCCCGGTGCGTCATATCGACGAGGGGCGAAACGTCCCGATGTACAACACGTCCGTGGCGCTGACGTCGGCCGGCGGGTTCGGGGGCCGCCTGGTGGTCTCCATGCGCCCCTTTCGCGCGGCCGATGCTATCCGGGCCATCCAGATCACCACCCGCTACCCCCAGGCGCACGGGGCGCCGGTGCATATCGGCGACCCCGCGCTGATCGGTATCCAGGACATCCGCTCACCCGATTACGGTGACGCGGTCACGGTTGGCCAGGACGAGATTCCGGTGTTCTGGGCCTGCGGCGTCACCCCTCAGCAGGTGCTGATCGATTCCGGCATCGAGTTTGCCATCACCCACAGCCCGGGCCATATGCTGATCACGGATATTCCCGACAGCCGCCTGGCCCTGCTGTAATCCTCCAGAAACCCAATAACTCCAATCCAATAACACCAATCCAATAACTCCAACAGAAACAGAGGTACGACCCATGATGACAACCAAACGCCTTGTCTCCGCCGTGGCTGCCGGCATGCTGGTAGCCGCTTCCCAGGCCTCGGCACAGGAACTGGACGAAACCAGCATCGCCTACGTGGGCAGCTGGAGCAGCCTGTCGCTCTACCAGAACTTCGAGCGTCCCTTCTGGGAGCGTTACCTGCCGGAGGCGTCGGAGGGGCGAATCACCACCAACGTCACCACCTTCGACCAGATGGGCCTGGGCGGCGGTGAGGTCTACCGCCTGATGGGCCGCGACGTGATCGAGGTGACCTCGACGGTGGCGGACTACGCCGTCCAGGACGCCCCCGAGCTCGAAGGCCTGGACATGCCGATGATCGCCCCCGACGTCGAGACGGCGCGCAAGGTGGCCGAGGCCTACCGTCCCGTGCTGGCTGACGCCTTCGCAGCGCGCTTCGACGGCGCCAAGCTGCTGGCGGTGGTTCCCTATCCGTCGCAGATGGTCTTCTGCAATACCGAGATCACCGGTCTCGGCGACCTGGCCGGCAAGAAGGTGCGCGCCAGCGGCCGTGCCACCGCCGAGTTTCTCGAGGCGCTGGGGGCAGAGGGCATCACGCTGAACTTCAGCGAAGTGCCCGGCGCGCTTCAGCGTGGGGTCATCGACTGTGCCGTGACCGGCTCCCTGTCCGGGTACAGCTCCGGCTGGTACGAAGTCTCCACCCACCTCTATCCGCTGCCCGTGGGCGGCTGGGATCACGTGGTGACCGCCATGAACGGCGGCAAGTGGGCGTCACTGTCGGCCTCGACCCAGGAGTGGCTGATGGCCGAGATCAAGGAGAACTACGAGGAGCCGGTGTGGGCGTCCGCCGTGGAAGAGACCCGCGAAGGCATTGCCTGCCTGACCGGTGAAGGCGAGTGCACCCGCGGCGATTCCGGCGGCATGGTGCTGGTGGAAGCCACCGACCAGGACTTCGCCGATGCCACCCGTCACCTCGAAGAGACCCTGCTGCCCAACTGGGCTGCCCGGGTGGATCAGGAGTGGGTGGATCGCTGGAACGAGACCATCGGCAGCGTGACCGGCCTGACCGCGTCCAAGTAAGCGCCCTCGGACACGCGCCGCCTAGCGCGTGTCCGACCCATCATTGGCGACCGGGCCGCACGGCGGCCCGGTCTCGCCCTGGAGCGTGACATGCTGCAAACGATCAATACCACTCTCGACCGGGTGCTCGGCGGCGTGCAGGTGGGCTCGCTATGGATGGCACGCGCAGGGGGCGTGTTGATTCTCATGACCGTGGTGCTGGTGACCATCGAGGTGTTCTCGCGCCAGCTGATGGGGCGTTCCGCCGTCCACGCCACCGAGCTGACCGGCTACGTCATGGCGATCAGTACCAGCTGGGCGTTCGCCTACACCTTGATGCGCAAGGCGCACATCCGTATCGATGCGCTCTATCTCACCTTTCCCATTCGCGTTCGCGGCCTGCTTGACCTGCTCGCCCTGCTGGCCATGGCCTGGTTCTGCATTCTCGTGGTCGGGGCCGCCTTCGAGGTCGCCAAGGACTCGTTCACCGGCGGCGCCAGAGCCAATACGCCGCTGGGAACGCCGGTGTGGATCCCGCAGTTTCTGTGGGTGCTCGGGCTTGCCTGGTTCAGCCTGGCCGTTGGCCTGATGGCGCTGCGCGTCCTGCTGGGGATCCTGGCGGGTGACCTGGACGGCGTTCAGCGGATTGCCGGCAGCCCAACGCTCGACGAACAGATCAGCGATGAAAACCACGAGGCTCGCTCATGATTCTTACCACTCTGCTGATCCTGCTCGTGCTGCTGGTATTAAGCATACCGGTAGCGGCCACGCTGATCGTGCTTGGCCTGTTTCTCGATAAAGTCTACTCCCCGTTTCCCCTCTCCCGGGCCATGGGCGACGTCATCTGGTCGGCGTCGGACAGCTTCCTGCTTATCGCCATCCCCCTGTTCATCCTGCTGGGGGAAATCCTGGTGCGCACCGGCATCGCCAAGGGCACCTATCGGGCGCTGGAAAGCTGGCTCTCGTGGCTGCCGGGTGGCCTGCTGCATGCCAATATCGGCACGGCGACGCTGTTCTCGGCGACGTCCGGATCCAGCGTCGCCACCGCGGCGACCATCGGCACCGTGGCGCTGCCCCAGGGCAAGGAGATGAACTACGACCCCAAGCTGTTTACCGGCTCCATCGCGGCCGGGGGCACCCTGGGCATCATGATTCCGCCCTCGATCAACCTGATCGTCTACGGCTTTGCCGTTCGCACAGCTGGTCGGTACGCCTCTCGGGCCTCAGGCACCTGCTGCCGGTGCTGATCCTGTTCGGCGTGGTGGTGGGCTCGATCTACGCCGGGTGGGCGACCCCCACCGAAGCGGCCTCCCTCGGGGTGATCGGGGCGCTGCTGATCGCGGCGTTCATGCGCAAGCTGTCGCTCTCGATCATCGTCGAGGCGCTGGACGGCACCATGCGCACCACCGGCATGATCATGCTGATCATCATCGCCTCCTATTTCCTCAACTTCGTGCTCGCCTCCACCGGGGTGACCCGCGAGCTGACCGGGTTCCTGGAATCGGCCGGCCTCGGGCCCTATGCCACGCTAATGCTGGTGATCGCGCTGTACATCGTGCTCGGTTTTTTCATCGAAACGCTGTCGCTGATGGTCATCACGATTCCGATCGTGGCGCCCATCATCATCGGCATGGGGTTCGATCCGGTGTGGTTCGGCATCCTGCTGATCCTGCTCATCGAGATGGCGCTGATCACCCCACCGGTGGGGCTCAACCTCTATGTGGTCCAGGGGGTGAGGCAGGGCGGCTCCTTCAACGATGTGATGCTCGGCGCCATGCCCTATGTCGGCTTCATGTTCGTGATGGCCATTCTGTTGATCCTTTTCCCGGCCCTGGCGATGTACCTGCCGAACCTGCTGGGGTAAGCGACTCGCGAGAAGCGCGTTGCCTTCTGACATACCGATAAAGAGGTCACCCCATGAAAGGACCCACCCAATGAAAGGAGCCATTCCATGACGACATTTCACCTGGCGGATCAGGATGAGCCTCTCGAGGTCGAGACCCGAGAGCTGATCATCGCCGGCTGGGCGGGCCGCGAGCAGGCCGCCATCGATGAGCATATCGAGGAGCTCCGGGAGATCGGCGTCACCCCGCCCTCCAGCACGCCGCTG
>JAIVHL010000039.1 GCA_020201075.1 Halomonas sp.
GATAAGGTGAGAGTTCACTGGTACCGCGAATCGCCGGAAAGTCGCGCTGGCGCCCATAGTGGCGTCCACGAAAGCGCAGGAAGCGCTCCAGGCGGTCGGCGGCCGCCCCCTCTCCGGCGGGCCACTGGCGACCATCGATAGGGGTGTCCGCGAGAGGGGGTAATTCGGGCAGCGGATCACTGGCGATGCCGATGGAAGCCTGGGGGGCGGGGGTGTCGCGCAGCGCCAAGCGCTCCGCCGTCAGCTGGCGATGCCAGCTTTTCGAGAACGGGGTGAAGACACCGTAGTAGTCGCCTTTGCCGGTGAGCAGCTCCCCCGGGGCAAAGGCCACGGCGTCATGATGCCCGCGGGCTTCGAGCCCGGCCTCCTGCCAGGCGGCGACCACCGCCGCGTCCCGGCGCTGCTCATCCAGCGGATACTCGTGATTGAAGTGCAGGGCGCTGGCGCCGACCTCTCGGGCGATGGCCAGCAGCGTGGCGGGAGCCTCGCGAAAATCGTCGATGTCACGGTGCAGCAGCGGAATGTTGAGCCCCGCCAGGGACTCCTTGAGGGCGGCTACGCCGCGGGCGCGGAAGTCAAGCTGATTGGCGCCATGCCCGTGGCGCTGCCAGTGGGGCAGGCTGCGCAAGGTAACGGCCACAACCGGGCCCTGGGCGGTGGCTGCGGCGAGGGCGCGGTTATCTGCGACCCGCAGATCGCTGCGAAACCACATCAGGGTGATAGGCATGGTGTACTCACTTCATCAAAGGTAGCCGGGCCAGCGGCAGCAGGACAGACAGCTCCGCCATCGCCTGATCCAGGTCGTCACCCAGCACCGCCACCCGGCTCTCTTCCAGGTCAGCCTCGCGGATGCGTGCCACTGGGCCACACAGCGCCAGCGGCACCTCCAGTTGCTCCGCCAGGCGCGGCAGCTGGCGCCGGACTAAATCGCTGCGACCGGCATGGCTGCCGGCCATCAGCACGCCGCTAGCGCCCAGTGCCTCCACCGCCAGGGGTATCTCGCCGAAGGGCAACTCGGCGTCGAGCAGCTCCACCCGGTAGCCATAATCACTGGCGGCCAGGGCCGCCAGCAGCCGCCACAGGGTTCCCGGATCGTCAGGCAACGGCACCATCAGCAACATCGGACCCTGAGCACGAGCGTTGGCGTGGAGCAGGCGGGTACCGATGCGAGTGCGCAGGAAAGCCTCGAGACTGAGTCGCTGGAGGGTATCACCCAGCCTATCACCCCAGTGCTCTTCGAGCTCCCGCACCGCGGGAGCCCAAAGTTCGGCGATGCAAACCGGCACAGGATAGAGCGAGAACGACTGGGCGTAGAGGGTCTCCAGGCGCGCCAGGTCCATGGCCTCGGCGGCAGTGACCAACTGGGCGTGCTGGCCCGGCCAGTCGCTGGCGTCGGCCATCGGGGCCTCGCTGACCTCGGGGCGGTCCAGCAGCTCGCGCACTTGGCTCACCGGCACCCCGCGATTGAGCCACTGAAGGATCTGCTCGACGCGCTCGATGTCTTCTTGGGCGTAGAGGCGATGCCCCTTGGGGGTGCGCTGGGGCTTGATCAGCCCGTAGCGCCGCTCCCAGGCGCGCAGCGTTACCGAGTTCACGCCGGTAAGGCGGGATACTTCCCGGATCGGGTAGAGCGGCGTATCGCCGGCGTGCTGTGAGGGGTCGCTCATAGCTGGCAGGACCTCCCGGCCCCGGCGGCGATGAGTGTCTGGGCATAAGACATGACGGACTCCTGTCACGGTCGATTCAGATGGACTTGGCGACCAGTGCCTCGCCGAGATGGTGGCCCGAGAGCCAAGCGTCCTCGACCCGTGGGCCTCGCCAGCCGTCGCCGCACAGGGCCAGGCCGCTAGCCGAGAGGCGATAATCGAGGTTGACGGCCTCGCCGCCGGCAAAGACATCGGGTTGAGCGAAGCGCCAGCGGTGAGCGCCCAGTGCGCTGGGCTCCGGTAGGGTGATGCCGGTGGGCAGCGCCTGCTGAAAGGCGTCGAGCAGCGCTTCCACCACGGTCTCCTCGCTGTCCTCCAGGCGCGCCTCGCTCCATGCCAAGTTGGCTAGCAGGCTCAGGCTCTCACCTTGGTCCTGGCGGCCGGGCTTGAGCTGATTGCGGACCACGAAGCGCAGCCGCGGATCGTTAATGCGTACCGCCTGCCAGTCACTATCGACGCCGGGCAGCGCGGGTAGCGGAGCATCGAACAGCGCCCAGGCGGCCCAGCAGGGGCGCTGGATGACCGTTTCGCAGGCGGCGGCTAGGCTCTCATCATGGGAGGCCAACAGGGCATGGGCCTGGGGGGAGGGGATGGCGAGTACCACTCGGGAGAAGGGGCCGTGGCGCTTACCGTGCTCGTCCACCAACTGCCACTGTCCGGCACAACCCTCGAGGTGCTCGATGCGGGTCTCGGTCTCGATTACCAGCCCTTCGGCCAAGTGGCGGGTCACAGCGCTCATGCTCGGGGTGCCGCACAGGCGCTCTAGATCATCCTCGTGGCGCTGCCAGCTGCCCGTCTCTGCCGACCACAGCGACACAGGCCAGGGGGCGATGGCGCCAGCCTTGCGCCAGCTATCCACGGCATGGCGGAAAGTCGTATCGCGGACGCTAAAGAACTGGGCGCCCAAGTCGAGCACGGCATCGGGGAGGCGGCGGCTGGACATCCTGCCGCCGACGCCGCGGGCCTTGTCGAACAGCGTAACTGTCAGGCCGCCGGTGTGCAGCGCCCGAGCGCAGGCTAGCCCGGCAATGCCTGCGCCGATAATAGCGGTACGGCGGGTGGAATCTGAGCACATGGCAGCGTCATCCTCATTAGTTTTCGGCTAGACTAGCAGAAGTGTACAACAGCTGTATAACTCATGGCAGATGCTAGTCATTTCAAATACACCCAGTAAAGAAATCAGGAGGTCTCGATGCGAGTGCTGATCACCGGCGGCAGCGGATTTGTGGGGCAGCGGCTATGCCAGCACCTGGCCGAGGCGGGGCATCGGCTTTTGGTGGTGTCACGCGACCCGGAGGCAGTGAGGTCACGGCTTCCCGGGGGCACGGATATCCGACGCTCGGTGCTAGACTTCGTGGATACGCCACCGGAAGCCATCGTCAACCTCGCCGGCGAATCCATCGCCGCCAAGCGTTGGAGCGATGATCAGAAGGAGCGGCTGATCGACTCGAGAGTCAATATGACGCGTGATCTTGTCATCCTCTGCGAACAACTCAAGGCCAGCGGCAACCGCCCCCCTCAGGTCATGGTGTCGGCCTCTGCGGTGGGCTACTACGGCGATCAGGGGGATCGCGAGGTCAGCGAGGAGACCGCGCCCCACGACGAATTCGTCCACCGACTCTGCAAGCGCTGGGAAGACACCGCCCGGGAGGCGCAAGAATTCGGCACCCGAGTCGTGCTGCTGCGCATCGGCCTGGTGCTCGACGCCGGTGGCGGTACCCTGCAGAAGATGCTGCCGCCCTTCAAGCTGGGCCTTGGAGGACGCTTCGGCGACGGCAAGCAGATGATGCCCTGGGTCCACCGCGAGGACCTGGTGCGGGCTATCCTGTTCCTGCTCGACAACCCCGAGCTTGAAGGCCCCTTCAACGGCAGCGCTCCGCGCCCGGTGACCAACGCCGAGTTCAGCCGCACCCTGGCCAAGGCGCTCAAGCGTCCGGCGATCTTTCCGGTGCCGGCTTTCGTACTGGAGACCGCCTTCGGCGAAATGTCACGGCTGCTGCTCACCGGTGCCGACATGCGCCCGAAGCGTCTCCAGGAGGCGGGCTTCCAGTTCAAGTTCGAGACCCTGGACGCCGCCCTGGCCGATATTCTGAGCTGACGGCCAGCAGACAGGGGCGCCGGGGACAGGCCGAAGAGGAGGTCCTATGCCAGGGATGGCATCGGTAGCGCCCAGGGATGGGTTCACAGCGCCTCCTCGTCGGTCAGTCGCCCCGGGGCCCGTCGACGGATCAGCCCCGTTTACCTTGCTTCTTCTCCCACGGTCACGATTACCCTCACCGCGTCCAGGCGCAGGCGCGTGCCTTCGATGGCCTCGTCCAGCGCCTGACGCTCGTCGCGTAGCGCTTTGATCTCGTCGTCGCGAACCGCTGGGTTGTGGCGCGCCAGGGCGGTGAGGCGCGCCAGCTCGCCGTCCAGCTCTTCACGCATGCGCGTCTGGGCCGCTTCCGTGATGGAGGGCAGCTCGCGCTCCGCTTCGACATCGCCGCGGTCGAGCAGGTCACGGAGCACCTCGAGGCGGCTGCGGATCAGGTCCCGGGCAATGGCCTTCTTGACCTTCTGAAGGTTCTTCGAAAGCCCCGTGAAGGAGATCCTGTCGGTCAGGTTGGCGCCGGACTCATCAAGCAGCACGCGCACCGCGGTAGGCGGCAGGAAACGGTTGAGATGCAGCTTTCTCGGCGCCGGGCAGTGGGTGCGAAACACCAGTTCCACCATGATCCGCCCGGCGGGCAGCGTCGGGTGCTTGAGCAGCGCCAGGGCGGTATTGCCCATGGTGCCGTCGAGGATGCGCCCCACCATCTCGCGCAGCAACGGGTGCTCCCAGGAAAGCCGCTGGACATCGTCACGCGACAGGGCGCGCAGCCGCGAGAAGGTCGCCGAGAATCCCTCTTCGCCCTTGGCCAGGCCAGGCAACCCATCGAGCATCTGGGGGCTAGGGTGCAGGTGCTGGATGCCGCCGCCCAACTCCTGGCTGTCCACCCCGAAGATGTCCAGCGCCAGGTCCAGGTAGCGGGGCAGGGTGCGGTCCTCATCCAACTCACGGATGGCCGTAGCCACCGCCTCGGCGCGATCACCGCGGCAGGCATTGAGCTCCAGCAGCCGGTTGCGACCGGCGTCGCGGTCGGCCAGGCGGCTTTCGAACAGCGCACGGGTTTGCTCGATCACCTCTGCCATGGCGTCGTTGTCGAGCAGCGCCTCGGCCAGGGTGTCGCCAAAAGCGGCGAAGAGCTCGCTGCCGATACCGTGGGGGGCGCTGAAAGCGTCCATGCCGTCGCGGTACCAGCGCAGCAGCTTCTCGCCGGGGCTGCCTTCGAATACCGGCACGTGAAGCTCGATGGGGTGGCGCTGGCCGATGCGGTCCAGGCGACCGATGCGCTGCTCCAGCTGGTCCGGGTGAAGAGGCAGGTCGAACATCACCAGGTGGCGGCAGAATTGGAAGTTGCGCCCCTCGGAGCCGATCTCCGAGCAGACCAGCACCTGGCAGCCCTCCTCCTCGTCGGCGAAGGCTGCCGCGGCGCGGTCGCGTTCCATCAGTGAGAGCCCCTCGTGGAATACCGGAGCGTGGTAGCCGCCCAGCACGCGCAGCGCCTCTGCCAGGCCCTTGGCGGTTTCGCGGTCATGGGCGATCACCAGCACCTTGTCGTTGGCTAAGCCCGTGTCGCTGTCGTCCGCCAGGCGCTCAAGCAGCCAGTTGACGCGGGGATCGATGTGCCACCAGGGCTCTTCGTTGAGCGGGTCGTCGATCAGCGCCCGATACATGGCGTCCAGGTAAATCAATACCTCGGGATGGTCGAGGCCGGTCTCGATCAGCAGCTCGTCCAGATAGTCCTCGTCGCGCTCCAGCCGGCGCAGCACTCGTCGATAGGCCGAGGGCAGGGCCAGTTCGTAGACGTGCAGGTGACGCTCGGGGAAGCCGCCCACGTGGCGGCGGCTGTTGCGAAACATCACCCGCCCGGTGCCGTGGCGGTCCAGGAGCTGGTCGCGCAACTGGTCCAAGGCCGCCCCATGCTGGGCCTCGCTGGCTTCGGGGTTGGCCAGCGTATCGAGCAGCGCCAGGCTGTCGGGCTCATCGATCACCGCGGCCACCCGGGCGCGGTCCTCGGGCGTGCCGGGCAGGCGCTCCAGAGCATCGATCGCTTCGGCCACCTCCACATAGTGGGACTCCTCCTCGCGGAAGCGCGCCAGGCTATGGTAGCGGTCCGGGTCAAGCAGGCGCAGCCGGGCGAAGTGGCTGGCGAGACCCATCTGTTCCGGGGTGGCGGTCAGCAGCAGCACGCCCTCGCTCTCGCCGGCCAGGCGCGCCACGCAGGCGTAGCCGGGGCCTACCTGCTCCTCGCTCCAGTCCAGGTGGTGGGCCTCGTCGACGATCAGCAGGTCCCAGGCGCAGGCCAGGGCCTGGGCCTGACGATGGGGGTTGGCGAACAGCCAGTCCTGGCTGGCCAGAATGATCTGGCCCGCCTCGAAGGGGTTGGCATCGCCGTGGGCCTGGCTCTGCTGCTCGTCGAGCAGGGTCACCTCCAGGGCGAAGCGGCGCAGCAGTTCCACCAGCCACTGGTGGCAGAGGCTCGCCGGCACCAGGATCAGCGCTCGGTCGGCACGGCCGGTGAGCAGCAGGCGATGCAAAATCAGGCCCGCCTCGATGGTCTTGCCCAGCCCGACTTCATCGGCCAGCAGCACCCGAGGGGCGTGTCGGCGGGAGACCTCGTCGGCGATGTAGAGCTGGTGAGGAATCAGGTCGATGCGCGGCCCGGCCAGACCCAGCGCCGGGTTCTGCTCGATGCGGTGGTGGTGGTGCAAGGTGCGAAAGCGCAGGTCGAACCAGTCGTTGCGGTCAACCTGGCCGGTCAGCAGACGGTCGCGGGCCTGGTCGAACTGGGTGGTGTCGGCCAGCCGGGCCTCGGGCAGCTCGTGCAGCTCGCCCGCTGCGTCTTCGCCGATATAGACGATCAGCCCGTCCAGCTCTTTGGTGTCGTCCACGGTGAGGGTCCAGCCCTCGGCATCGCGGATGCGATCGCCGCTGCCGAATACCACGCGGGTCAACGGGGCCTGGCGGCTGCTGTAGGTGCGGGTTTCCTGGCTGGCGCCAAACAGAACGGTAACGCTGCGGGCATCACAGCTCAGGATGGTGCCCAGGCCGAGTTCGGCCTCGCCGTCACTGATCCAGCGCTGGCCGGGTGAGAAGTCGCTCATGATGCCTCGGAGGATGCTGAAAGGGATGCGCTCATGGCCGCCGGGACGCGGCGGCGGAACGGGGCGAGGTATCTTACAGCAAAGGCCGGCGCGGCTTAAGGGGCAGCGTGATGGCGATCGAGCCAGGCGCCAAGCTGGGCCCGGGAGAGCTCTCCCACATGGCGTTCCACGGCACGCCCAGAGGTGTCGAACAGCAGGGTGGTGGGAAGCCCCGGCGCCTCCAACAGCACCATCAGTTCCTGGCGGGGATCGAGCAGCGGATAGCGGAAGGCCAGCCCCTGGTCGTCCAGGTAGCGAAGCACCTGCAGCAGCTCCTCGCCCTGGTTGGCTACCACCACGCTGACCCCGTCCCGGGCGTCGGCCTCAGCCAGCAGCGGCAATTCGCGCAGGCAGGGCGGACACCAGGTGGCCCACAGATTGAGCACCACCGTCTCCCCCTGCAGCTCGCGAAGGTTAATGGCCTCGCCGTCGAGGGTCTCGAGGGTCAGGTCGGGGAGCTCGCCCATCGGCGCGCCGCCGCCCAGCGGCACCAGGGTGACCAGTACCAGCCAGAGGCTGGCGGTGCCCACGGTCAGCGCCATGGCGCCGATCAGCCGTAGCAGGTGCTGGCGCAGCGTCCAGCCGGTCCACAGCAGCGCGGCCAGCAGCCCCCAAAGGCCGTGAAAGCCCGGCTGCCAAAGCTTGAGGATGTCCAGCGGGGCCGCGGCGTAAGCGTCCAGATGCAGCAGCACGTATCCGCTGCGGGCGCCGACCAGCCAGGCCAGCACCAGGCCGTTGAACCAGCGGGCGTGCTCGCCCCGGGGCAGCCCCAGCAGCCAGGCGCTCAGGGCGAGCAGCAGCAAGGCGGCGCCCAGCGCGTAGAGACGCGGTACCGAAATCAGTACGGGACCGAGGGCGATGGCATCCATGGGGCGGGCTCCTGAGCGATGACGCAGAGTCGGGAAGATGCAGGGTCGGCGACCGGCGCGCTAGCGGGTACACTGGGGCACTCGCAGGCAAGATGCTGCCCGCGCCGATGTCTTATCCATGCCAAGCCTACTGTTGGTCGGCATGGCTGTCATCCGTTACCCACCCTCGTCACGGGAGCCTTCATGGCCAAGCCAGCCTTCGACACCCTGCGCGCCCTGGCCATCGCCAGCCAGGC
>JAIVHL010000040.1 GCA_020201075.1 Halomonas sp.
TTAGACATGATGTTTTGACCTGCCCGTCCTCAACGATCGTGGGTTATCGTTGGGAATGGGCAAACAATCCCTGAACAGAGCCACATTGAGGAGGGCAGGTCATGACCAAGTTTAGCGCTGAATCCACTCCAATTCACACCGTTGTTGCTCCCGTTGTACCTGAGCAATTGTCGGCCCCTACCGCTTATGTCGGTTTGGATGTTCATAAAGAGACCATTGCAATCTCGGTTGCTGAGTCTGGTCGGCAGGAGCCGAGCTATGAAGGTGAGATTGCCAACACGCCAAAGCGGGTCGAGCGCAAGATTCAGCAACTCAGCGAGCGGTATGGCGGTGGCCTTCTGCACTTTGTCTATGAGGCCGGCCCCTGCGGTTACGGCCTGTATCGTCAACTGTTGGCCAGTGGTCACGATGTTCAGGTGGTGGCGCCCTCGCGGATTCCGAAGGCCCCCGGTGAGCGGATCAAGACCGATCGGCGTGATGCACTCAAACTGGCGCGCCTGGCCCGCAGTGGCGACCTGACGCCGGTGTGGGTGCCGGATACTGAACAGGAAGCCATGCGCGATCTGACCCGGGCTCGTGACGACATGAAGGCTCAGGAGCGCAAGGCGCGCCAGCAGTTGAACGCCTTTGTGCTGCGCCACGGTCACCACTGGCCGAAGGGCCGTAGCCGCTGGACCCAGACCCATTTTAACTGGCTGGAGTCGTTGCGGTTCGAGCACGACTGGCAACAGGTGGTGTTGCAGGAGTATATCGATGCCGTCAGGGCAGCGACCCGACGGGTGGCCGATATCACGACCCAGATGGAGCGGGCCTTACCCCAGTGGTCTCTGGCCCCGGTGGTGGAGGCATTGGTCGCCTTGCGCGGTATCGACAAACTGGCGGCCATGGTGTTGATGGCGGAGCTGGGTGACATCAGCCGCTTCGATTCGCCACGCCAACTGATGGGCTTCCTGGGGCTTGTGCCCAGTGAGCACAGTAGCGGGTCGCGCCGACGCCAGGGGGCGATCACTCTCACCGGTAACAGCCATGCCCGGCGAATGCTGGTGGAGTCAGCCTGGAGCTATCGCTTCCCGGCGCGCCAGACGGGCCATTTGAAACGCAAGGCGGTCAATGCGCCCGAGGAAGCCAGAGCGATTGCCTGGAAGGCTCAGAAGCGCCTGTGCGGGCGCTACCGGGACCTGACCCAGGCGGGAAAGAACACCAAGCTGGTGTGCGTGGCCGTGGCGCGAGAACTGGCGGGCTTTATCTGGGATATTGTCTGTCGGGTGATGACTGCACCACAGACGGCCTGACAGATTGTCACTACTAAACCGGAACCGAATTCAAGTCATCAGTCATCAAGTTCATGGAGGCAACAGGCACTTTGAGTCAGGGCAGGATCTGGCCGGTGTGGAGAACCCTTGGCCGGGCTATACCGGTACTTGTCAGGAATAATCCCCAAGGGCGTTCCCGGCAAGTGATCCCTGCTGTTAGAGAAAGGCAAGCTCCGCGACGCAGTGAAGTCAGGTGGTAACCAACCCACGTATATCAGCATGATCCACCGTCGCAGTCTGCCCGATCCTGTCCTGCCCCAAGGTGCCTGCCATCGGGAGGCATCCAGGGTCGCCCTTAGGCGAAAATGGGTGGCATTGGACGTCATCAAGGTACGCGTCAAGCTGCGGACTTCCCAGTCGCTACGCCGGAAGCTGCGCTCCCATTCGGTCCAACCGCTCAGGCTGTCGTAGCTGCCGTAAGAATAGGTATAGCGCTCGATAACCCGCGACGAGAGCTCAAGGTCGATATCCTCGAGACGGAAGGTGCCTTCGTCGTTGATGACTTCAAGCATGGTCTGATCCTGGGCCAAATCGCGTATTACTCGCCACGTTTCCTGGCTCGGCTGTAACAGCGTGACCTCGAGGGGTGGAGCGCCTTCCGGCGCGGCAAACGCGGGCAGCGCTGCTTCTTCCTCAGGTTGAGGATCGCGGCCTGGCAGAATCAACTGGCAGCCAGCAGGGTGTACGGTCAACTTGACGGGGACTGGCGACGGCCAGGCCAGCGGCCAGTAACTGCTGGACAGTGAAAGCCTGATGGCATGGCCTGCGGGAAACTTCTGTGCGATGTGTTTAAGCAATACGCGCACGCGATAGCGCTTGCCTGGTTCCAGTGGCTGGGGGAACTCGTCGCTGTCACGGTGGGTCAGGTTGAGCAGGCCGTAGGAAATCCGGGTTGCCTTGTCGTCGTCGGCAATATCGATGAGCCGGACCGCGACCATTGCCACCGGCTGGTCGGCTTCGATGTCGAGCTCGACAACCGGCTGTCCGCAAATCTCAATGTCTTGATCGAGCCGAGCGGTCTGGAATATCAACGCGCCGCCGTCCTCGTCGCGTTGGTCGTGAGGCAGGTCCGGCGGCGCGTTATAGGAACACCACTTGCCCGCATACAGGCCTACCGACAGCGGCGAACGCACGCTCAGAGGAACATCGTTGTCCGCAAACGCTGGCGAGTCCTGCTCAGCAGGCAGCAGATCATGGCCACTGGTAAGGCGGAAGTGTTGGGGCTCGATTCGCGGCGAGGGCCAGCTCGGTTCGGCGATCCAGCGCCCCGGACGTTCCTCATAGCGCGCCGACGGCGGCACTGAATCCTGCATCCAGACGCGCAGCATCGGCTCGTCCATGATGCCCGACTCCTTGCCTTTCAACCAATGGTCCCACCAGCGCAGCGTTTCCTGTAAAAAACCGATCGCCGGACCCGGAACGCCCAAGTGAGGGTACTTGTGCGACCAAGGCCCCACCAGGCCTTTACGTGGCACGTCGAGTCCATCGAGCAGGCGGAAGACGGCATTGCAATAGCCATCGGCCCAGCCGCTAACAGCATAGACGGGGCAGCGAATGCGCGAGAAATCTTCGCATACCGAGCCATGCTTCCAATAGTCATCGCGGCGCTGATGCTTGAGCCAGGTCGACAGCCAGAGCCCGCTGTGCTCCAGACGCTCCATCCACATCTCTCGCCAGCGTTCACCGACCAACTGTGGGTCGGGCGGGCAGGTATTGCCATCGAACATGGTCGAGGCCCACGACAGGTTGTCACCCAGCAGGCAGCCGCCCATGTGGTGGACATCATCGGCGTAGCGGTCGTCGGTCGAGCACAGCGTGATGACGGCCTTTAGCTCGGGCGGCTGGAGCGCTGCGATCTGCAGGCCGTTGAATCCGCCCCAGGAGATGCCGATCATGCCCACATTGCCGGTACACCATGGTTGCTTGCCTAGCCAATGCAGGATTTCGACACCATCGTCGAGTTCCTGCTGCAGGTATTCGTCGGTCAGCACACCGTCCGATTCGCCGCTGCCGCGCATGTCAACACGCACCCCGGCGTAACCGTGGCCCGCCCAGTACGCGTGGGTCTGAGCGTCGCGCATCGCCGTCAGGTCCCGCTTGCGATAGGGCAGGTACTCAAGGATGGCAGGCACCGGGTCGCTCTCGGCATCCACGGGGCGCCAGATACGAATACCCAGCCGACAGCCGTCAGAAAGGGTAATCCAATCTTCTTCCTCCTGCACCTCGCGGGGGAAATCGCTGACGATATGCATAGGCTTGCTCCTTATTGTTTGTGTACTGCGTGACGCAACCCCTTCAACTGGTAATGTCTTCAAACGCGAAATGTAGCTGCCCGGCAAGGCGCGCGTAGTTGTCTTCCAGCGCGAGATCATCGTCTGCGCCCATCCACATATAAGCCAGGGCGTAGCTGTAGCTGTCCTGCTCAGGCAGGGAGGATAAACGCATACCGGCCTCGACCTGTAGCGTGATCACGGTGCCTGGAAAAGCCTGCTGCAGCGTTTCGATCTCCTCAGCACTGGGAACCCGGCTGACTGTGGCGTCGCTGAAGAATACCCGATAAAAGAACTTTCCGGCGACTTTATAAGCCCCTTGGCGATGCGGCATGTCGGGTCGTTGGCCCAGCGCCAGGTCCACCGTCACCTGCTGGTGGCTGACCCCGTCGACCTTTTCGAACAGGTCGCAGTGCGACTGCGCCACGCGGGTATTGATCTCCAGCAGCCAGATACGGTCCTGCACTTCATCCCAGAAGTACTCGATGTTGAAGGCGGCGTTGTTATAGCCAATATGGGCCATGATCTGACGCGTAAGGTCCTGCATCTTGGCTTGAATGGCATCGGGAAGGCGCGACGGATAGCGATAGTAGAAAAAGCTCAGTACCTGTGGATAGCGAATCGAATCGACAATGCCGTAAGGCACAACCTCACCTTGGAAGACATAACCCTCGACCGTACATTGCCATCCGCCGATGATCTCTTCCGCCATGCAGTGGCCGCCGTCGACCGAGCGCACGCTGTCAGGCAGGTTGGCGTGTTCCAGCACGTAGTTGAAGGGTTCTGAAATTGTCCCGATGCCGTCGCACAGCCGCTCTACGGCATAGGCGAAGTCTTCGGGGCTTTCGATCCGAAAGCCCAGCCGCGAGCCTGAGGATTTGATGGGTTTGACAAAGAATGGCATATACAGCCCCGCGTCACCTATACGCTGAAGGGCATCGGGGTCGAAGGGGTCAAAGGCGGTAAAACGGGGAATATGGGCCGCCATCACCTCACGCTGAACGAGCCGACTCCAGTACTTGTGCTCGCATTTGAGCAAACTTTCGAGGCTGGTAGACGGCGTGCCTATTCGTTCGCAGAGCAGCGGTAGCATGGTCGACACGGGAAAATCCATGTAGCCCACAATGGCATCAATAGGCGCATCAAAGGCCTTCAACTGGGTTTCGGCCCGGGCGAGCATGTCTTCGATGGGAAATATTTCCGTATCATTGACTTCTTCTGGCTCGATCACGCCATGGAATCGGTAATGCTCGGCCCCACGTAAATGCTCGAGTCGTTGACGATTAAAGTCATCCATCCCGACAACAAAGATATTCCGAACGCTCATAATCGCCTCCTGGGGCAAGCTCCGCTATCGCAGAACTCGCCGCCGAGATGAAACGGGTGACAGGCACGGGGAACTTTCAGGAAGTATAGCGGCTTATTGTGGCGGCGCTTGGCGAATACGTAATAGTGCAGCCCTTGAGTTTTCCAAAGGAAATTTCGCTAAACTAGGGGCTATGATTAATATGGCGAGCGTGGTTTCCAACTGTTATAAATTAATCTTCAGACGAAAACTAAAGTGATACGACATTGCCGGTATCGGTAATGATTCAGCGTTCCTCAAAAGCGTCGCTGGGCGACGAAAGGAATATGGCCCCTCCCATTTTTTCGGCATCCGGCCACCTCGTCGCCATTGGCGGTGCTGAGGATAGAACCTCCGATCTCGAAATCCTCAAGAACGTCTTCGCCCTGGCCCCTGAAGGTAACCGAGAGGTCGCGGTGATTGCCACGGCCAGCGGCATACCCAAACAGGTACTACCCGAATACGAGGCGGCCTTCTCACGCCTGGGCGCCAGTCAAGTCCATTTGTTGGAAATCCGTGACCGTCAGGAAGCCGCCGATGCTGATACGGTCCGTCTGCTTGAGCGGAGCGGCATCATCTTTTTTACGGGGGGTGACCAGCTGCGCTTGACGAATGTGCTGGGTGGCTCGCCGGCTCTTAAGGCTGTTCGCAAGCGCCTGCAGGAGGGTGCGGTAGTGGCTGGCACCAGCGCCGGCGCAGCGGCCATGCCGGGCACCATGATCTACAACGGCGCCGCCGCTGATGCCCTGCGCAAGGGGGCTGTCAATATGACCTCCGGCCTCGGCTTCGTTGACGGACTGATCATCGACAGCCACTTCCTCGAGCGCGGCCGCTTTACCCGCCTGATGGAAGTCGGCGCCAGCAACCCGGAGCACCTAGGAGTGGGGCTGGGCGAGGATGCCGGTGTGATCATCCATCCCCACGGCATTCTCGAGGCTATCGGGCCGGGGCATGTCATTCTCATCGACAGCCTGGATCTGGCAAGCTCGAACATCGCCGATCTTGATATGGGTAAGCCGGTGGCTGTCGAACACATGATCCTGCATGCGCTGGTCAGCGGCCATGGGTTCGACGTCGAGGCTCGGCGCTATCTGGAGCCCGATGAACTGGATGCCGCTCTCGCGGAGAGCCGATGAACATCCTCGATCACCGCGCCCTGCGCGGCCCGAACTACTACAGTCGCTATCCGGCGATTTTCATGCGTTTGGATATCGGGGAGCTCGAGGAGCGGCCAAGCGATCTTGTCCCTGGCATCGTCGAGCGGCTGACGGCGCTGCTACCGACCCTGCAAGAGCACCGCTGTTCGGTGGGCCGCCCCGGTGGCTTTCTGGAGCGTCTGGCGCGTGGCACCTGGGCCGGTCATGTTGTCGAGCATGTTGCCATCGAACTGCAGAACCTGATCGGCTTTTCGGTGGGCTATGGCAAGACAGTTGATTCCTACCAAACCGGTATCTACAACGTTGTCTATCGTTACCGGGACGAGGCCTGCGGCCTGGCCGCTGGTGTCGAGTCCGTCGATCTCGTAGAGCGATTGTTTTGCGAGCAAGAGATCGAATTGCCGGCCATCCTGGCGCGTCTCAGGCAGGTGCGCGACGCCCATATGCTTGGTCCCTCCACGGCGGCCATCGTCAATGCCGCCACCCTGCGTGGTATCCCCCATACCCGGCTGAGCGTGGAAAACAGTTATATCCAGTTCGGTCATGGTCACCGGCAGCAGCGCATTCAGGCCACGGTGACTGGCCAAACAGACCTCATAGGCCACGGTATCGCCGATGACAAGGAATGGACCAAGCAGTTACTAGGCGACGCTGGGATTCCGGTGCCCAAGGGGCGGGTGTGCGCCTCCTTCAACGAGGCGCTTGAGGCCGTTCGCGATATCGGCTATCCCGTCGCGGTGAAGCCCGTCGTAGGGAACCACGGCCGTGGGGTTAGCACCAATATTGAGGGTGATCAGGCGCTGAGTGATGCCTTTGATATCGCCTCCCAGCGCAACCCATCGGTAATCGTCGAGCAGTACATCCGGGGCGAGGATCATCGCCTGCTGGTCATCGATGGCAAGCTTGTGGCCGCCGCGCGGCGTCGCCCGGCGCATGTGGTTGGCGACGGGGTCTCCACCCTCCAGGCGTTGGTCGATGAGGAAAATCGCGACCCGCGCCGTGGTGTCGGCCACGAGAACCTGCTGACCCAGATTCAGTTGGATGAACAGTCACTACGGCTGATCGGCCAGCAGAACCTGACGTTGCAGAGCGTGATTGCGGCGGGGGAGATCGCCTTCCTCAAGTCCACGGCGAACCTCAGCACCGGGGGGACGGCCACGGACGTTACCGACGATGTACACCCGGAGGTGCGCTACGTGGCGGAGCGCATCGCGCGGCTGGTGGGGCTGGATATCATCGGTATCGACCTGCTGGCCGAGACGCTGACTCGCCCCTTAGAAGAGCAGTCCGCTGCTGTGGTCGAGGTCAATGCCGGCCCTGGCTTTCGCATGCACCTTTCGCCGACCCACGGGGAGGGCCGCGATGTGGGCCGCCCGGTTATCGACATGCTGTTCCCTGATAGCGAGGCCACCGGGCGCATCCCTATTGCGGCGGTGACCGGTACCAACGGCAAGACCACCACGGTGCGGTTACTTTCGCACCTGCTGCGCCAGTCGGGTCGCAATGTCGGTATGGCCTGCACTGGCGCCATCGAGATCGACAGCCATGTGATTCTGCGCGGCGACTACAGTGGCCCTCAGGCGGCGGCGATCGTGCTGCGCGAGCCCACCGTTGAGTGCGCCGTGCTGGAAGTGGCCCGCGGCGGCATCATGCGTCGTGGCCTGGGCTTCGACGAGTGCGATGTGGGCGTGCTGCTCAATATCGCCAGCGATCACCTGGGCGAGCACGACATCCATACCCTCGATGAACTGGCACGCTGCAAGACGGTGGTCATCGATGCCGTCCGTCAGAGTGGCACGGCCGTGCTCAATGCCGACGACCCACGGGTACTGGAGGCCCAGGAGTGGGCTCGGGGTGAGATTATCTTCTTCACCCTCGATCCTGACTCCCGCCCTGTCCGTCAGCATGTTCGCGATCAGGGGGTCGCCTTTACCGTCCATAATGAGCGCCTGGTGATGCGGCAGGGGCATGTCGAGGCCGATGTGATCCCGGTGGTGGATGTGCCGATCACTTTTGAAGGACATGCGCGCTTCAATGTTGCTAACGCCCTGGCAGCCAGTGCTGCTGCCTATGCCCTGGGACTGTCGATCGCCGAGATCCAAATGGGCCTGCAGACCTTTCACCCCACGCCCGGTCAAAATCCTGGCCGAACCAACCTCTTCGACGCCGATGGTATGAAGGTGCTGATCGACTATGGCCATAATGTGCCAGCGCTCGAAGCACTAAGCGAACTGGTCGGCGCCATACCGGCCCGTCAGCGTATCAGCGTGGCCAGTGCTCCCGGCAACCGACGCGACGAGGATCTTTTTACGCTGGGCACCCTGCTTGCCAAGATGCACGATGTCGTCTTCATTTATGAAAGCGACGCACGCGGACGTCCTCCCGGTGACGCCGCTCGCCTGCTGCGCGAAGGGGCTGAGTCAGTGCCGGATGCCTGCCGTGTCGAGGTCATCATGGAAGAACAGCAGGCCGTCGAGAGGGCCTTCGACGAGGCCAGCGAAGGCGATCTGCTGGTGTTACTGATTGATGACGTCGAGGGTGCGATTGAGCGCCTCAGGGGGCGTCGCTTCCGTTCAGTTGCCTCCACGTCACCAGAAGCTGAGCAGCCACCATGATGCCCGACGAACCTCAGGAAAAAAGGCTGCTGACCCTGCTGCGGGTCGGCAGCATTTTCGCGCCAGAGCCTCTTGAAGCCACCGATATCTTGATCGCGGACGGCCGGATCGCCGCCCTGGGGCGAGATATCGAAACCCCGGCGGGCTGGCCCATCCAAGTGGTCGAGGCGCGTCATCTTATCGCCGTGCCTGCTTTTATAGATCAGCACGTTCACGTGACCGGTGGGGGTGGGGAAGGCGGTTGCGGCACCCGATGCCCGGAAATTACCGCCCACGAGATCGCCTCAATGGGAATCGGCACAGTGGTAGGGGTGCTGGGCACCGACAGTATCAGCCGTTCTCCGGCGGATCTTTTAGCTAAGGTGCGCGGGCTCAAGGCCGACGGTATTTCGGCCTATATGTACACCGGCGCGTATCGTGTGCCGCCCCCCACGCTGACCGGCGACCTGCAGCGCGACCTGGCCTGGATACCCGAGGTCATCGGCCTGGGCGAAATTGCCATCTCGGATCATCGCTCCAGCCAGCCTCGCCAGGATGAAATCGAACGGATCGTCAGCGATACCCGCATCGGTGCCATGCTCGCTGGCAAGCGGGGTATCTGCCATTTCCACTTAGGCGACGGCAAGCGGGGATTGGAACCGCTGCGT
>JAIVHL010000251.1 GCA_020201075.1 Halomonas sp.
TTCCCGACCCACGCTGTCCGGCGCCTGGTGCCTCTGGCGCGGGCCGCTGGCCTGGTGCGGCCTGCTGCTGGCGCTGACCCTGGGCATGGCCTGGCTGGAGCCGCTGTTCCTGTGGATCGAACCCGACACGCGCCAGGTGATCTACCCCCACGCCGATTTCCTGCCGCTGCTGGGCCGCCACCTGCTGGTGGTGGCCGCGGCCTCGCTGCTGGCCATCCTGCTGGGGGTAGCCGCGGCGGTGGCGGTAACCCGTCCGGCAGGGCGCGATTTCCTGCCGCTGGTGGCTCAGTTCGCCTCCATGGGCCAGACCTTCCCGCCGGTGGCGGTGCTGGCCCTGGCGGTGCCGGTGCTGGGATTCGGCACCTGGCCGATCATCGTGGCGCTGCTGCTCTACGGCCTGCTGCCCATCGTGCGCAATACCCTGGCGGGGCTCTCCGGCATCGCGCCGGCCATCATGGAGTCGGCGCGGGGCATGGGCATGAGCGCCTCCCAGCGGCTATGGCAGGTGGAGCTGCCCTTGGCCGCGCCGGTCATCCTGGCCGGTATCCGCACCTCGGTGACCGTCAATATCGCCACCGCCGCGCTGGGTGCCACGGTAGGGGCCAGCAACCTCGGCGCGCCGATCATCTCCGGCATCGTCAACGGCAACACCGCCTACGTGCTTCAGGGCGCGCTATTGATCGGCCTGCTGGCACTGGCCGTGGACAGCGCCTTCGAGCGCTGCCAGCGGCTGCTCCAGGGGCGTCGCGCCTGAGCCTTACTCGCCGTCCAGCAGCGTCTCGATGGCGCGTCTCACCGCCGGCGACTCGGGCCGCACGCGAGAGGGAAAGTGCTCCACCACCCGGCCGCTCTCATCCACTAAGTACTTGGTGAAGTTCCAGCCGGGGGCTTGGCTCTGCCGCGCCAGCTCGGCGAACAGCGGGTGGGCCTCGTCACCGCTGACCGGGATCGGCGCGAACATATCGAACGTCACGCCGAAGTTCACGAAGCAGACCTCGGCGGCGCCCTCTTCGTCGATCTCCTGGTTGAAATCGTTGGAGGAGAAGCCCGCCACCTTCAGGCCGCGGTCGCCGTAGCGCTGGTGCAGTGCCTCCAGCCCCTCGAACTGGCCGGTAAAGCCACAGCGGCTGGCGGTGTTGACCAGCAGCAGCGGAGCGCCGCCCAGCTGCTCCTGGAGATTGACCACCTCGCTGGAGTGCAGGCGCCTTAGCTCGTGGTCGAGCAGGGCATCCGGGCTGGCCTGGGCGGGGCCGGCCAGCAGGGTCGCGGCGAGCGTTGCCGCAAGGGTCATGGCGGGCAGGGTCAGGGTCCACATGGTCGAAGGCTTCCGTGATAACGGCCCGTGAGGGCCAGAATACGATGGACCACGGCCGCCGCGAGGGGTTCGCGGCAGAGGAATCCACTAGCATCAATCGTTTTTCTGGCAAGATGGATGCGCGGCTTCGCATTTTACGTTAACGTCAACTCGGGGTGCGTTGACCATACGCCCGACTTCCTGCGGGGCGACGAGTTTTCGATACCCACCTTTCGGCTGCTCAAGCAGGACGGCACCCTTTACGAGGGGGCCGAGGCGCCGGCGCTGGACCGCGAGCAGGCGCTCAGGATCTATCGCACCATGGTCGCGACCCGGGTGCTGGATGAGCGGATGATGGCCGCCCAGCGTCAGGGTCGGCTCTCCTTCTACATGCAGTGCACCGGCGAGGAGGCCGCGGTGATCGGCGCGGCGGCGGCGCTGGATGACGCCGACATGATCATGTCCCAGTACCGCGAGCAGGGGGCGCTGGTCTACCGCGGCTTCAGCTATGACGAGTTCATGAACCAGCTGTTCGGCAACGAGCTCGACTATGGCAAGGGCCGCCAGATGCCGATCCACTACGGCTCGCGCAAGCTGCACTACATGACGATTTCATCGCCGCTGGCCACCCAGATTCCCCAGGCCACCGGCTATGCCTATGGCCAGAAGCTGGCGGGGCAGGGCCACTGCACCCTCGTCTTCTTCGGCGAGGGCGCCGCCTCGGAGGGTGACTTCCACGCCGCGCTCAACATGGCGGCGGTGCACGAGGTGCCGGTGATCTTCTTCTGCCGCAACAACGGCTATGCGATCTCGACCCCCTCCATCGAGCAGTTTGCCGCCGACGGCGTGGCCCCGCGGGCCTTCGGCTACCGCATGCACGTGATCCGCGTGGACGGCAACGACATCCTCGCGGTGCTCGCGGCCTCTCGCAAGGCGCGCCGTATCGCCGTGGAGGAGAACAAGCCGGTGCTGATCGAGGCGATGACCTATCGCCTCGCCGCCCACTCCTCATCCGACGACCCCTCCGGCTACCGTTCGAAGAAGGAGGAAGAGGCCTGGCGCGACAAGGATCCCCTCCTGCGCATGCAGCACTGGCTGGCGGCCCGGGAGTGGTGGAGCGATGAGGAAGAGACGTCGCTTCAGGAGTCGCTGCGCCGCGAGGTGCTGGAGACCATGAAGCGCGCCGAAAAGCGTCCGCCGCCCCCGCTGGACAGCCTGGTCACCGACGTCTACGCGGACGTCACGCCGGCGCTGCAGCGCCAGCTCGACCAGTTGAAGACCCATATCCGCCAGTACCCGGAGGCCTACCCCCGGGGAGCGCGCTCCCTGGACCCGGATGTGAAGCCCCGCGACGACGCCAGCGATCCAGACAGCCAGGGAGGGGAGTGAGATGCCGACCATGAACATGCTGCAGGCCATCAACAGCGCCCTGGACATCGCCATGGCGGAGGACGACAAGGTGCTCTGCTTCGGCGAGGACGTCGGCGTCTTCGGCGGGGTCTTTCGCGCCACCAGCCACCTGCAGGAGAAGTACGGGCGCGCTCGCTGTTTCAATACGCCGTTGGTGGAGCAGGGCATCATCGGCTTTGCCAACGGCCTGGCGGCCCAGGGTTCGGTGCCCGTGGCGGAGATCCAGTTTGCCGACTACATCTTTCCGGCCTTCGACCAGATCGTCAACGAGACGGCCAAGTTCCGCTACCGCTCCGGCGATCTGTTCAACGTCGGCGGCCTGACCATTCGCGCGCCCTACGGCGGCGGCATCGCCGGGGGGCTCTATCACTCCCAGTCGCCGGAGGCCTATTTTGCGCATACGCCGGGCCTCAAGGTCGTGGTGCCGCGCAACGCCTACCAGGCCAAGGGCCTGCTGCTGGCGGCCATTCGCGACCCGGACCCGGTGCTGTTCTTCGAGCCCAAGCGCCTCTATCGCGCCTCCACCGGCGAAGTGCCCGAGGAAGACTACCAGCTGCCCATCGGCGAGGCCGAGGTGACCCGCGAAGGCACCGACGTCAGCGTGCTCGGCTGGGGCGCCCAGATGGAGGTGATCG
>JAIVHL010000119.1 GCA_020201075.1 Halomonas sp.
GTGTCAACGGCGGAGCAATATCCGGCCAGCGTGGCGGCGTAAAAGCCGGCCAGTGCCGATGGTGGGGTAGATATGACAAGGGCCCCGATCGGGGCCCTTGTCATATCCGGTCCTGGGATTGCTATTGAGGGTGGATTTCGCCGGTGTCGGTGTCGATGGTTTCGGCGGTGGCCTGGTTTTGCTCCGCCGCGGTTCCGGCGTCATTGCGTTGTCGGGTGGCGGCGGACTGCTTGAGCCGGTAGCTGTCCCCGTTCATGGCCAGGATATGAACGTGATGGGTGAGCCGGTCGAGCAGCGCGCCGGTCAGACGCTCCGATCCCAGCACCGAGGTCCAGTCCTCGAAGGGCAGGTTCGAGGTGACGATGGTGGAGCCGTGTTCGTAACGCTGGGAGAACACCTCGAACAGCAGTTCGGCTCCGGTAGGGGATAGCGGCACATAGCCGAGTTCGTCGACGATCAGCAGCTTGACCGCCTGCAGTTCGCGCTGGGTCTTGAGCAGGCGCTTCTCGTCGCGGGCCTCCATCAGGTTATGCACCAGAGCCGCCGCGGTGGTGAAGGTGACCGACAGCCCCTTCTGGCAAGCCGCCAGCCCCAGGGCCAGAGCGATGTGGGTCTTGCCAGTGCCCGAGTTGCCGAGCGCGATGATGTTCTGGCGCGCCAGCACGTACTCGCAGCGCGCCAGCTCCAGCACCAGCATCTTGTTGAGGGAGGGGATGGCGGTGAACTCGAAGGTGTCCAGGCTCTTGGTCGCCGGGAACCTGGCCTGCCGAATCCGGCGCTCGACCATGCGGCGTTCCCGGTCGATCAGTTCCAGCTCGACCAGGCGCAGCAGGTAACGCGGATGATCGACCCCATCACGGGCGCACTGGGCGGCCACCTTGTCGTACTCGCGCAGGATGGTGGGCAGCTTGAGCTGCTTGAGGTGATGGCCGAGCAGCACCTGCGGCGTGCCGGCCGTGGTGCCCGTCGGCATCGTATCGCGCCTGGCCTCGGGGGTCATGCTGCCCTCCCGGGAATGAGCGCGGTGTAGTCGGCCGCAGCGGTGGTCCTGACGTCAGTCCTGGGCAGGTGGGGATAGGCCGACAGGTCCAGCCGTGGCGGCCGTCGCTCGATCCGGGCCAGGGCAATCTGCTTGACCGCATCGAAGCCGATGGCGCCCAGCTGGATGGCCTGGATCACCGCCGCGGTGACCACGGCCTGGGGCATGGCTTCCAGCAGCCGCAGGATCTGGATGAACTCGCGCTTGCCGCGGTTGCCCATGCGCGCCTCGAGCAGATGCCGCATATGCTGGAAAACCTCCGGCAGGTCCCAGCCTTGCAGGGGCGCCGCCTGATCCAGCGCGTTCGGCTTGGTCTCGATCAGGGCCAGGTAATGCAGGGGATCGAACACGAAGGTGCCCGTGCCGTAGGCGCGCTGATGCCGGGCAATCTGCCGACCGGCGCAGACGATGACGACATGATCAACGAACCCCTTCACCAGCACCTCCTGGAAGCCATGGCTGGTGGGCACCGAGTAGTCGTTGCCACGATAGCGTACCAGGGCTGTCGAGGAGACTCGGGCAGCCCGCTTCTCGCAGGGTTCCAACGCCGTGGCCGGCAACACCCGGAAGGCTGCCAGATCGGCTGCCAGGCGCTCCCCGATGGTCTCGCTATGGCGTCCGGCGCGATCGGCCTGGCGGGTCCGGCAGCGATCCACCAGCGTGGCATTCAGAGCATCGAGGCTCGCCGCTACCGGGATCGGCGTCATGAAGTTGGAGCGGGCATACTTGACCAGCCCCTCGACCTTGCCCTTGTCGTTCCCCTTGCCGGGCCGGCCAAAGCGATCCTCGAACAGATAGTGGCTCACCAGTTCGGTGAAGGCGCGCGTCCGCTCCCGCTTGCCATCCCCGCAAATCCGGGCCACAGCGATCTTGAGGTTGTCGTAGAGGATCGACAGCGGCACCCCGCCGAAGAACTCAAAGCCCGAGACATGCCCATCCAGGAACGCTTCCGTCGTCTCGGCGGGGTAGGCCTTTACGAACGGGGCATCGGACTGCGGCAGGTCCATGCAGAAGAAATGGATCTTCTGGCGCACCCCGCCGA
>JAIVHL010000252.1:0-1039 GCA_020201075.1 Halomonas sp.
GGAGGGCATGGCATTGTCGTGGGTCATTGATGCGACGGCCATGACGTTTTTGGAATTCCCGTCGTCGCTTCCAGGCGCCGAGCCGGGGTAGGCCGGCGCTATGCTGCCGGCACGTACACGTCACTGCCGGAGACCCTCCCATGACCCCCCGCGAACTGCACGACGACGCCATCGTTATCGACGGCCTGATCATTGCCAAATGGAACCGCGAGCTGTTCGAGGACATGCGTCGGGGCGGCCTGACGGCGGCCAACTGCACGGTGTCGGTGTGGGAAGGCTTCCAGGCCACCGTGGACAACATCGTCAGGTCGAATGCGCTGATGACCGAGTGCAGCGATCTGGTACGCACGGTGCGCAAGACTGCCGACATCACACGAGCCAAGGAAGAGGGCAAGACCGGTATCCTTTTTGGCTTCCAGAACGCCAATGCCTTCGAGGACCAGATCGGCTACGTGGAGATCTTCAAGCAGCTGGGCGTGGGCATCGTGCAGCTGTGCTACAACACCCAGAACCTGGTGGGTACCGGCTGCTATGAACGCGACGGCGGCCTCTCCGGTTTCGGGCGTGAGATCGTCGCCGAGATGAATCGCGTCGGCATCATGTGTGACCTTTCCCATGTGGGATCGAAGACCTCCGAGGAGGTGATTCTCGAGTCCAGTAAGCCGGTCTGCTACTCCCACTGCCTGCCCTCCGGGCTCAAGGAGCACCCGCGCAACAAGTCCGACGAGGAGCTGAAGTTTATCGCCGACCGCGGCGGCTTCGTCGGCGTGACCATGTTCACTCCCTTCCTGCGCGCCGGCGTTGACGCCACCATCGACGACTACGTCGAGGCCATCGAGTACGTGATGAATATCGTCGGCGAGGATGCCATTGGCATCGGTACCGACTTCACCCAGGGCCATGACCAGGACTTTTTCGAATGGCTCACCCATGACAAGGGCTACGCCCGCCGTCTGACCCGCTTCGGCAAGATCATCAACCCCGAAGGCATCCGCACCATCGGCGAGTTCCCCAACCTCACCGAGGCGCTGCTGCGTCG
>JAIVHL010000252.1:1140-3195 GCA_020201075.1 Halomonas sp.
AAGACCGTGACCCAGATGGCCCCTGAACTGCCCATCGAGGTGGACGCCGAAACCGGTGTCTGGACCACCGATGCCCTGCCCATGCTCTATGTGCCGCGGCACTTCTTTATCAACAACCATAGCGCCGTCGCCGAAGCGCTGGGTGTGGATAAGTACGCCGAGATTCTTTATCACGCCGGCTACAAGAGCGCCTGGCACTGGTGCGAGAAGGAGGCCGAGCTGCACGGGCTCGAGGGCGAGGCGGTATTCGAGCACTACATGACACGGCTCTCCCAGCGCGGCTGGGGAAAGTTCATCACCGAGGCCATCGATCTCGACGCCGGCACCGCTCGGGTACGCCTCGAGCACAGCGCCTTCGTCTACCAGCTCGGCAAGACGGGGCACAAGGAGGAGTACATGTTCACCGGCTGGTTTGCCGGGGCCATGGACCAGATCCTCGCCGCGCACGGCAGTTCACTGCGCACCGTCGCCGAGCAGATCCAGAGCGCCGCCGAGGAAGGCTGTGATGTGGGTGTCTTCATCGTCAAGCCGCGTTCCGGCGCTTCTGAATAACCGCGGGCCGAGGAGACTCCCACATGGCATTCGACGCACTCTTCCAGCCGATCCAGATCGGCAAGCTCACCATTCGCAACCGGGTCGTCAGCACCGCTCACGCCGAGGTCTATGCCACCGACGGCGGCATGACCACCGAGCGCTACGTGCGGTACTACGAAGAGAAGGCCAAGGGCGGCTGTGGCCTGTGTATCTGTGGTGGCTCCTCGGTGGTCTCCATCGACAGCCCCCAGGGCTGGTGGAGCTCGGTCAACCTCGCCACCGACCGCATCATCCCGCACTTCCAGAACCTGGCAGACGCCGTCCATAAGCACGGCGGCAAGATCATGATCCAGATCACCCATATGGGGCGCCGCTCGCGCTGGGACGGCTTCGACTGGACGACCCTGCTGTCGCCCTCGGGTATCCGCGAGCCGGTGCATCGCTCCACCTGCAAGACCATCGAGGAGGAGGAGATCTGGCGCATCGTCGGCGACTTCGCCCAGGCTGCGCGCCGGGCCAAGGAGGGGGGCCTCGACGGTGTCGAGCTCTCTGCCGTGCACCAGCACCTGATCGACCAGTTCTGGAGCCCTCGGGTCAACAAGCGCGGGGACGAGTGGGGCGGCAGCTTCGAGAACCGCATGCGCTTCGGTATGGAAGTGCTCAAGGCGGTACGTGCCGAGGTCGGTGACGACTTCGTGGTGGGCATGCGCATCTGCGGCGATGAGTTCCACCCGGACGGGCTCTCCCATGACGACATGAAGCAGATCGCCGCCTACTACGACGCCACCGGCCAGGTGGATTTCTTCGGCGTGGTCGGCTCCGGCTGCGACACTCACAACTCGCTGGCCAACGTCATTCCCAACATGTCCTATCCGCCCGAGCCCTTCCTGCATCTGGCGGCGGGCATCAAGGAAGTGGTCAAGGTGCCGGTGATCCACGCCCAGAACATCAAGGACCCCAACCAGGCCCAGCGTATCCTCGAGGGCGGCTACGTGGACCTGGTGGGCATGACCCGGGCGCAGATCGCCGACCCCCACCTGATCGCCAAGATCAAGATGGGTCAGATCGACCAGATCAAGCAGTGCGTGGGCGCCAACTACTGCATCGACCGCCAGTACCAGGGCCTCGACGTGCTGTGCCTCCAGAACGCCGCCACCTCCCGGGAGTACATGGGCCTGCCCCATATCATCGAGAAGAGCGAGGGCGCCCAGCGCAAGGTCGTGGTGGTGGGCGGTGGCCCCGGTGGCATGGAGGCGGCCCGCGTCGCCGCCGAGCGCGGCCATGAGGTCACCCTGTTCGAGGCGGCGGAGGCGCTGGGGGGACAGATCACTATTGCCGCCCAGGCTCCGCAGCGCGATCAGATCGCCGGGATCACCCGCTGGTATCAGTTGGAGCTGGCGCGCCTGAACGTGGATCTGCGTCTGGGGACTCGCGCCGACGAGGCGACGCTGCTCGACCTGCGCCCGGACATCGTGGTGCTGGCCACCGGCGGCCAGCCCTTCCTGAGTCAGGTTCCGGCAT
>JAIVHL010000120.1 GCA_020201075.1 Halomonas sp.
GCCAGCGCTTCCTCGGCGCTGGGGTAGGGCTCAGGGAGATAGCCGGCCAGCTCCAGGGTCTGCCCGGCGGAGATCCGCAGGTGAGGCTCGTCGTCGATGATGATGACCGGGATGGCCGCCGGCTCATGCATGGGGAAGGATCTCCTGATGTGGCTGGGTGCCGGCGCTGCGCTGGACGGCGTCCCGTGGCAGACGGATAGAGAACAGGGCACCGCCCTCGGGGCGGTTGGCGGCGGTCAGGCTACCGCCCAGGTCGTCGATGATGCGCGACGAGATCGAGAGACCCAGCCCCAGACCCTTGCCGGGGGATTTGGTGGTGTAGAAGGGCTCGAAGATACGCCTGAGGTGCGCATCGGGGATGCCCGGACCACTGTCGGCGACCTCCAACACCACTTCATCCCCCTCAGCGGCGATGGTGACCTCCAGGCGCGCTTCGGGGGCGTCGGCCATGGCCTGGAGGGCGTTGCCGATCAGGTTGACCAGTACCTGCTCGAGGCGGACCAGGTCGGCGCACACCCAGGGCTCCTCGTCGGGCCAATGGCGGATCACCGCCACGCCGCTTTCCCGCAGTCGAGCCTGGAAGAGGCGCAGGGCGTAATTGAAGCAGGCGATGGGGGAGACGGCGGCAAGGGTCTCGCCGCTCTTGCGGGAAAACTGACGCAGCTGGGCGCTGATCTCCGACATTCGCGCGGTCAGCTCGACAATTTGCTCGAGATTGAGGTCGACGCTCTCCAGGCGCTGGCGCTCGAGGAAGGTACGGGCGTTCTCGGCGTAGGCGCGGATCGCCGCCAGCGGCTGATTGAGCTCATGGTTGATGCCGGCGGCGAGCTGACCGAGTACCGCGAGCTTGGCGGCCTGGATCAGTTCGTCGCGGGTCTGGCGCAGGCTCTCTTCGGCGCGCCGGCGCTCGTCGATCTCACCGGAGAGGCGGCGATTGGTCTCCACCAGATCCCGGGTGCGACGTTCAACGTTGCGTTCCAGTTCGTCCCGGGAGTGGGCCAGGGTCTGGCGCTCTCGTTCGGCGAATTCCTCTCGCTCCCGGCGCAGGCGCAGGCGCTGCCAGCCGATGCCGCCGCCCAGCAGCACGATGCCGTAGAGGCCGCCGGCCAGCAGTGCCGAGACCCATTGGGCCTGCAGCACCGGCGTGATCGGCTTGAGGATCTGCATTTCCCAGCCCAACTCCGTCATGGGACGCGAGAGGGCAAGATAGCGTGGGCCGGCCAGGGGGCCGTCGCTGAAGCTGACAAGTCGGCTGCGCTCACCGCGATATTCCAGCAGCTCGATGCCGGAATAATTCAGGGGCTCATCGGCATAGCGGCGAGTCGCCAACAAGGCCTGGCGCTCCGCTTCGGATAGCGGGTGCAGTGAGGTCATGCGCAGCTCGGCTCGGCTGGCCATGAAGATGATGTCGTCCTCGTCGGTGACCAGCAGCTCGGCGTCCTGGCCGGCCCAACTCTCCTCCACCGTGTCGAGTAGCACCTTGACCACCATCACCCCGTCGGGGGTTGAGTCGGGCTGGGTGTCATCCAGCCATACCGGTGATGAAAAGTAGTAGCCGCGCTCCTGCGACTGCACGCCCAAGCCATAGAAGCGCCCCTGGCCGCCGGCGATGGCGTCGCTGTAGTAGCTTCGGAAGGCATAATTTTGGCCGATGAAGGTGTTGGGACGATGCCAGTTGCTGGCGGCCAGGGTATCGGCATGACGGTCGAGCAGGTAGACGTCCGAGACGTTGGCTGTGACTCGGAAACGATCCAGCAGCAGGTTGAGCGGCATCGCATCCTGAGAGTGGGGCGAAGACAGGAAGCGCTGAACGCCCTCTCGCGTGGCGAGCAATTTCGGCAGGTAGTCGTGGCGAGAGAGATGTCCAATCAGGCCCGCCGCCGAGAGGCGCAGCTCATTCTCAGCGTCCTTCTGGAGCGTCTGCAGTGCCTGATCGCGTGCCACCTGGGTGGCCTGCCACATGACCAGCACCAGCCCCAGTGCGGCAGCCAACAGCAGCAGGACTCGCCAGTGCCGTGCGCGTCTCACGAGGCGCTTTCCCGCTGCGG
>JAIVHL010000175.1:0-3501 GCA_020201075.1 Halomonas sp.
CAGGGTCTCGCACGCCACCCGGGCGTTCTTGTCGCGGGCGATGATGGCATCGAGCACCGCATCGGAGATCTGGTCGGCGATCTTGTCCGGATGGCCCTCGGAGACGGACTCGGAGGTAAACAGAGAGTACTCGCTCATCGAAAATTCCAGTTGAGTAAAGGTTAAGGCGCTATCAGCTGACGCGGTGGTAACCGCCGAGCACACCTTTCTTGCTGAGCACGAACTGCCAGAGTTGGATGTCGCGGGCGCGGAAGGCGCCGGCACAGCTGAGCAGGTAGTAGCGCCACATGCGGTAGAAGCGCTCGCCGTAAGCCTCCGAAAACTGGGGCCAAGCGGCCTCGAAGTTCTCGTACCAGGCCATCAGGGTTCTATCGTAGTCGGCGCCAAAGTTGTGCACATCCTCGACCACGAACAGCTCCTCGGCGGCATCGGTGACATGTCCCATGGCCGGCAGCTCACCGTTGGGGAAGATGTACTTGTCGATCCAGGGATCCGGCGAGGTATCACGCGTATTCTTGCCGATGGTGTGCAGCAGGAAGAGGCCGTCGTCCTTGAGGCAGCGATGAGCGACTTCCATGTAGGTGCGATAGTTCTTGCGTCCAACGTGCTCGAACATCCCCACGCTGACGATACGATCAAACTGTTCGGTCTCGTCGCGGTAGTCCTGCAACCGAAACTCCACGGGTAGCCCACTCTGCATCAGCGTCTTGCCATAGTCCGCCTGCTCCCGGGAGATGGTCAGGCCTACGCACTCTACGCCGTAGTGCTCGGCAGCATAGGCCATGAAGCTGCCCCAGCCGCAACCGATGTCGAGAACCCGCATGCCAGGCTCAAGCTCGAGCTTGCGACAGATCAGGTCAAGCTTGGCTTCCTGGGCCTCGGCCAGGGTGTCGGCTTTCTTCCAATAGCCGCAGGTGTAGGTCATGCGCTTGTCGAGCATGGCTGCGTAGAAATCGTTGCCGATATCGTAGTGGGCCTCACCCACCTGAAAGGCCCGCTTGGCGGTCTGCAGATTGACCAGCCGGGTGCGCAGGTGATGAAACATCAGCTTGCGGTGACTGATCTGATCCGGCAGTCGGGCTCGCATCAGATGGAAGAAGAACTCATCGAGACGCTCGGCGTCCCAGTCGCCGTTCACGTAGCTCTCGCCCAAGCCCAGGTTGCCGCGGGCCAGTGCTTCGTCGATGACGCCGTGGGCATTCAACTTCATATCCCAGGGTCGCCTGCCGTTGATGCGAATATCGGCCTCGTCGAACAGTTCGGCGACGAAGCGATGAGAGGACGATGTCTCATCGAAGAACGCGGTGTGCGTCAGCGATTTACTGTCCAATGGTCAGGTCCTTTTTTTCAATTCCCGCTCAGGGAAAGTCGATTGATCCTCTTTTTCTCAGGGGCGGGTACGAGTTCAAGGCGGACTCGGGATCACGGCGCAATCTCCATGTTCTATCGTAAAAAAGCCGGCGCACCGCGCAAGGCGGGGCCGGCTCGGAAAAAGATCAGCGCAGCAGCAGAATCGGAACGCTGGCGCGGCGCAGCATCTCGGTGGTGGTGCTGCCTACCAGCAGGTGGCGGATACGTGAGTGGCCGTAGGCGCCCATCACCAGCATGTCGATCGCGCAGGGTTTTCAGCGCCCAATCGAGCTGGGAGCGGTGATCGCCGGTCTCGGCGCCGACGATCACCACGTGCACCGGGATACCCGCAAACAGCGGGCTCTTGGCCAGCATCTCCACGCCCTTGCGGGTGGTCTTGCTGCCGTCGAAGGCGAGCATCACCGTCTCGGGCGTCTTGAAGGCGTCCGGCACCATCAGGATCGGCCGGTGCAGGGTGCGCACCACCCGTTCCAGGTTGGAACCCAGATGGTCGCCATCGTGCTCGGCGCCTTCGCCGCGCTTGCCGATCACCAGCAGGCGCATATCGCTCTGCAGCTCTTCCAGGGTCTCCACCAGGGTACCGTTGCGCTGCCGGGTGCCAGGCTCGGCAACCCCATCCTCGATCGCCCGCTCACTGGCGGCCTGCAGCATCAGCCGGCCCTGCTCCTGGGCCACCTTGGCGCGCTGCTCGTCGAGCTGAGAAAGCTCCTCAAGCAGCCGCTCACGGGCCCCTGCCCTGAGGTTGCCGGAGAGATTGCGCTCCTCAGGAGGCACATGGTTGTCGTTCACATGCAGGAAGGTCAGCGGCGCGCCCAGAGCGAGGCTGGCCCAGGCGGCAGCGTCGCACACCCCTTCGGAAAATTTCGAGCCGTCGATGGCGGCCATTACCTGTTCGGCCATGTCAGTGTCCTCCCATCAGTTTTTCGACGGCTTCCGGATCATCATGCACCGCGAAGCGGTCAACGATGGTGGCGCTTGCCTCATTGAGGCCGATCATCTCGACCTCGGTGCCCTCGCGGCGGAACTTGATCACGATACGGTCCAGCGCCTGGACGGCGGTGATATCCCAGAAGTGCGCGCGGGACAGGTCGATGGTGACCTTCTCCACGGTCTCCTTGAAGTCGAAGGCACCGCTGAAGCGCTCGGAGGAGGCGAAGAATACCTGGCCCACCACCTTGTAGATGCGTGCGTTGCCCTCGTCGGCTTCCTCGCTGCCGATATAGAGGATGTTGCCCACCTTGTTGGCAAAGTTCATGGCGGCGAGCAGCACGCCGACGAAGACGCCAATGGCCAGGTTATGCGTCATCACCACCACCACCACGGTGGCCACCATGACCATATTGGTGCTCATGGGGTGCTTCTTGAGGTCGCGGATGGACGACCAGCTGAACGTCCCGATGGAGACCATGATCATCACCGCGACCAGCGCAGCCATGGGAATCTGCGAAACCCAGTCGGCGAGGAACACCACCATCAGCAGCAGCACCACGCCGGCGATGAGTGATGACATGCGGCGGCGACCGCCGGACTTGATGTTGATCACCGACTGACCAATCATCGCGCAGCCCGCCATGCCGCCGATCAGGCCGGCGCCGATGTTGGCAATGCCTTGACCCTTGCACTCGCGGTTCTTGTCGCTCTTGGTGTCGGTCAGGTCGTCGATGATGGTGGCGGTCATCATCGACTCAAGCAGGCCCACCACGGTCAGCATCAGCGAAGTGGGTAGGATGATCATCAACGTCTCGAGGTTAAGCGGGACATCCGGCCACAGGAAGATCGGCAGGCTATCCGGCAGCTCGCCCATGTCGCCCACGCTGCGGATCTCCATGCCGGTGAGCATGTAAACCGCGGTAAGCACCACGATGCAGATTAGCGGCGAGGGGATCGCCTTGCCGACCACCGGCAGTAGGGGGAAGCCGTAGATGATCGCCAGGCCGGCAAGGGTCATGGCATACACATGCCAGGTCACCCCGGTCAGCTCCGGCAGCTGGGCCATGAAGATAAGAATCGCCAGGGCATTGACGAAGCCCGTGACCACAGAGCGTGACACGAAGCGCATCAGTTCGGCGAGCTTGAGATACCCCGCCAGAATCTGCAGCACCCCGGTGAGCAGGGTGGCCGCCAGCAGGT
>JAIVHL010000175.1:3593-16435 GCA_020201075.1 Halomonas sp.
GTGTCGGGCAACGCGGGGCCCATGAGCGTACTGATCGCGATAGGGTCTAAACAGCCAGAGTCAGGCATTGCCACGGTTGGTGTTGCCATTGATTCAGTTTTGACGCGAGTTGTTTCGATATTGACGCTAGTTGTTATTGCCGCTGGGGGGTGGGCGCGGTTGCGCCGGGCATCACAGGGTGATGCCGCACGGTGACACTTCGATGACGTGGACGCCGCCGAAGGGGGGGGAGTGGTGCGCTAGGGCGGAGTGGCCAACCCTGTCAGGGGAGTCATCACGGGGTACTGTCCCTTGTCTTGGAAGGGCGCTCGCAAAGGGGGCGCCTGGAAATCCACTATGGCACCTAACCTCGGCACTAGCCGGGCTAAGGTTCGCCGGGAAAACTAGGCGGATATTAACAGGAGTTGTGCTGCACTGCACCCTGGGGGGATGGGCCCGGGAAGAGAGGCCGCCACGGCCGAATGGCCGTGGCGAAAGAGAAAGGGAAAGGGAAAGGGGAAATGCTCAGGTATCGCTGCCCTCCTCCGGGGCCTTGACGCCAGTGCGGGCCTGGGCGGCCGGCGAGGCCTTAAGATGCCGGAAGGCCTCCATGATATCCATAGGCAGTGGGAAAACGATGGTGGAGGCGTTCTTGGCACTCATGTCGCTCATGGTCTGCAGGTAGCGCAGCTGCAGAGCCGCCGAGTTCTCAGACATGACGTTGGCCGCCTCGACCAGCTTCTTGGAGGCCTGCAATTCGCCCTCGGCATGGATCACCTTGGCGCGACGCTCGCGCTCGGCTTCGGCTTGGCGGGCGATGGCGCGGATCATGCTCTCGTCGAGGTCGACGTGCTTGATCTCCACGTTGGCCACCTTGATGCCCCAGCTCTCGGCCGAGCCGTCAAGGATCTCCTGAATGTCGTCGTTGAGCCTGTCGCGTTCGGAGAGCATCTCGTCAAGATCATGCTTGCCGAGCACCGAACGCAGGGTGGTCTGGGCCAGCTGGCTGGTGGCCATGGTGAAGTTCTCCACCTGGATGATCGCCTTCTCCGGGTCGACCACTCGGAAGTAGATCACCGCATTGACCTTCACCGTAACGTTATCCTGGGAGATCACATCCTGTTCGGGCACATCCATGGTCACCACCCGCAGGTCGACCACCTCTACCTTCTGGATGCCGGGGATAATGATGATAAGGCCCGGCCCCTTGACTCCCTGAAAGCGGCCCAGGAAGAAGACCACACCGCGTTTATACTCCGGCAGGATGCGGATCGAGGCGGCGAACAGCATGAGCACCAGCACGACTGGTACAAGATAGGAAATCCACATGGTCTGTCTCCTTGGTTAACAGGGAATGGTTTGCGGGGAGGGGTTTACGGGAATGTTCAGCGTGAAAGCGTGTTGCCAAACGCGCTGCCTCAGGGGTGCTTTTCCAGGGGCTCGACCTCAACGGTCAGGCCATCGACTTTCGCGACCCGCACCATCTGGCCCTTGGCTAGCGGCCGATCGCTGCGGGCATTCCAGCGCTCGCCCATCAGGCGCACGTGACCCCGGCCCTCGAAATCCTCGAGGACCCGGGCCTCGCTGCCGAGCAGTTCCTCTTGCCCCCCCTTGGCCGGCCGGCGGCTCAGACCCACGAAGCGGGTCATCACCCACAGCATCAGTACCGCGGCGAGCAGGGCGATGCCACCGATCAACGGCAGCGAGATACTTAGATTGTCTGCATCCATCAGAATCACCGATCCGATCACGAAGGCGACGATGCCGCCAATTCCCAATATGCCGAAACTGGGCATCAAGGCCTCGCCCACGATCAGCGCCAAGCCCACCAGAATCAGCGCCAGGCCAGCGAAGTTGACGGGCAGCACCTGGAAGGCAAACAGGGCTAGCAGCAGGCAGATGATGCCGATGGTGCCCGGCACCAGGCTGCCCGGATTGGAGAGTTCGAAGATCAACCCGTAGAAGCC
The DNA here is from genome assembly GCA_020201075.1 of Halomonas sp. Lineage (GTDB taxonomy): Bacteria > Pseudomonadota > Gammaproteobacteria > Pseudomonadales > Halomonadaceae > Halomonas. The sequence continues at coordinate 5,540 of JAIVHL010000175.1, forward strand.
GATGATCATCAGGAAATAGGCAACGTTGGGATTGGTAATGACCTGGAGCAGTTCGGTGCGCCAGTCGGGATCGAAGCGCTCGATGACAAGATCCAAGGTCTCGAGGGTCAATTCGCCGCGGTCCATCACCACCGCACGTCCGTCAATCTGCTCGAGCAGGTCCGAGATGTCGCTGGCCACCACGTCGATGACATTCTTCTCCAGGGCTTCCCGAGAGGTGAGATTGACCGCCTCGCGCACCGCATCCTCGGCCCAGTCGGCGTTGCGTCCGTGACGTTCGGCCAGGCCCCGAATATAGGTGACCGCATCCTCGAGCACCTTGCGCTCCATGGCGGTCTCGCCGCGGCGTGGCTCGGTGTCGGAAGCTTCCTCTTCGGTCGCCGCAGGCTCCTCTGCCTCGGCAGCCACCTGGTCCTCATCGCCATCGCCGGCGCTTTCCCCCCTGGGCTCCTCGGCCCTAACCCCGCTGCCGTCGTTATCGTCGTCATCGCCGCCCAGCCCGGGGAGGCCACCGCCGCCCATCTGCACCGGCGTGGCCGAGCCGAGGTGGGTGGAGGGCGCCATGGCCGCCACATGGCTACCGTAGAGCAGGTAGGTGCCCGCACTGGCCGCCCGCGCCCCGCTCGGCGACACATAGATAGCCACCGGCACCGACGAAGTGAGCATGGCGCTGATCATGTCGCGCATGGAGGCATCGAGGCCGCCGGGGGTGTCCATCTGCACCACCACGATTTCGGTATTGCCCTCCGCTGCCCGACGCAGGCCGCGCTGGAAATAGTCGCTGGTGGCGGGGCCGATGGCCCCCTCGACGGTCATCACCAGCGCCTTGCGCTCGTTCTGCTGGGCCTGGACCACCGACTGGAAGACAGCCAGCAAGATACCCAGCACTAAGCAGCAGAGACTAAACATAAGGATGCGTCGCCCGATCAGGGCGGCATGAACTCGACTCATGGTGACTTTCCCTGCGCGATCCATACAAATGATGTGAGTATCGGCGAGGCCTGTGGTTCAGAAAAAAAGTTAGCCGATACTGATGTCAGCGTAGGTGCTGACATGCGGGAACCGCAACAGCCCAGTCCTATCGGAGCGATCGTCGCTTCATCGACCGGGAGGACATGCAAGCAGGGACGGACACCGGGTCTGGAAGACTCCGGTGTCCGAAGACGCCTTTCGGGACGTCAGAGGTCGTGGGACTGGCCGGAGACGCGTCGCTGCACCTCGACCATGTAGGCCGACAGGGACGGCAGCGCCTCGCCCCCCCAGTCGAGGGGGTCCGCCTGCATCGGCGCCACCATGCAGACCTGCACCATCTCGTCGGCGTGAACCTCGGTGAGGCCGAACTGATTCTCGGCCATGGCCACCCGGTGCGGGAAGGCGTCCTCGAAGGTCGCGCTAAAGCCCATGTCCTCCCCATCGCTGCCGTGACAGGTGGCGCATGAGAGGCCGTTGGTACTCAGCGAAGTGTCGTAGTAGAGCGCCTCGCCCTGAGCCAACAGCTCAGCTGAGTTCTCGCCCGTTTCGCTGTAGGCCGGCTCGTAGCCCGAGGGACGTTTTACCTGATCCTTTGAGCCCTCGGCCTCTGCTTCACCTTCTGCTTCACCTTCTGCTTCACCTTCTGCTTCACCTTCGGCTTCACCTTCTGCTTCACCTTCTGCTTCGCCCTCTGCCTCGGCGCCTCCCTCGGCGTGAGCGCTGGTCATAAACAGCGACGCGGCAGAGAACGTAGACAGGCCAAGCGAGGTCTCATCTTCGCCGACGGTGCCATGAAGGGTGACGCCGCCCGCCACCAGGGCGAGCACCGGCGCCGTATAGGCCAGCTGTCGACCCAGGCGTCCTAGCAGCCTGCGGCGTTTATCGTCATGCTGTGACATGGTATCTACCTCCGTGATGGCGAGTCGTGACGACGCTGGAGCGTCGTTCGGACGGGCTCCAATGGCCTCGCCCACCGCGTCTGGTCGCGGCCCGGTTCTGTCGCGGCAGGTCCGGATCGCTTACAGACTCAGTATGGACAAAATCTGGACGCTATCGCCGCACCGGCCAGCAAAATGTAAGGAACGCCGACTCCCCTCGACCATCCATGGACGCCGATTTCCCGACACCGAGGAACCACATGACGGATTCCGTCTCCTGCCCGGACACCCGACTCGACTCCCATGCTGCCTTGGCCGGGGCCCTGGCTCGAGCCGGCCTGGCCGAGGATATTCGCCTGATGCGCCCAATGGCCGATACCGGCCTGGCTCATACCCACGTGTGGCTGGAACGGGACACCATCGACTGGGTGGCACGCCTGCCCAAGCAGAGCCAGATGGGGCTTGCGGCCGACGAGAACCTCGCATATCAGGCCGCCTGCTTCGCCCGTGCCAGCCTGAGCGGTCATGCACCGGCACTGCACGGTGTGCTGCCGCCCGGTCCAGAGCTGCCCCGCGGCGGGCTGCTGGTCAGCGCAGTCCGTGGGCGGCCGGCCCGCCTGCCCGACGACCTGCCCGCCATCGCCGAGGCGCTAGCCGCCATCCACGGCCTGGAGGTGCCCTCCGAGACGGATCGCCCTCCCCTCCAGGCCCCCGCGGACCCCTGGCGCGCCATGCGTGAGGAGGTGGCCAGACAGGCAGAGTGGCTCGGCAACGCCGGCCTCTGCCGGGAGGCGCGAGGGGCTTCGATCTGGCCCACGCCACGCTTTACACTTCCACCACTTGGGACCTGAACAGCTCCGCCGTGCTGAGCCCAAGAGAGGTGGCAGATTTCTATCGCCACTGGCGGCACAAGGGTGGCATAGCGGGCGACACCTCAACGCTGATGGCCTGTCGCCGCGCCATGTGGCTGTGGTCACTGACCTGGTGCGCAAAGTGGCGGAGCCAGCACGGCCGAGACCGCGACGCCGATGCCTTCGGCGAAGACTGGTCGGCCCAGCTCAGCGACGACGCCCTGGTGGCTCATGTCCGCGAGCGAGTCGATCACTATCTCTCCCCGGCCGTGATCGGCCGGGTACGCAGTGAACTCGACGATCTCCAGGACGCCCTCGCCGACTGATGCCGCTCCCGATCCACCCGACAAGGACTGCCCGAATGCCGATTCACCCGCTTACCCTCTTCCCTGCTCTTGCCCTGCTGCTCTCCGCTCCCCTCCAGGCCGCCCCGGATCCCGCCGACTGGGACGCCGTCCTCGAAGAGGCCCGCGGCCAGAGCGTCTACTGGTATGCCTGGGCCGGGGAGGAGCGCACCAACGACTATATCCAGTGGACCGCCGATCGGGTCGCCGCGGAGTTCGATATCGAGCTGGTGCATGTCAAGCTCAGCGACACCGCCGAGGCGGTGTCTCGCGTGTTGGCCGAGAGGCAGGCCGGCAACGACGATCGCGGCAACGTGGACATGATCTGGATCAACGGCGAGAACTTCGCCACCATGAAGGCCAACGACCTGCTGTTCGGCCCCTGGTCGGAACAGCTGCCGCACTACCCGCTGACCGACCCGGAGAACACGCCGGCGGTCCGCTACGACTGGACGATCCCGGTGGACGGCCTGGAATCGCCCTGGAGCAGCTCCCAGGTGGTGTTCTACTACGATACGGCCCTGGTCGATAACCATCCCCGCTCCATGCCCGAACTGCTCGACTGGGCACGCAGCAACCCCGGCGAATTCACCTACGCCCGGGTGCCCAACTTCCTCGGCAACGCCTTTATCACCCAGGCGCTGCTGGAACTGGCCGAGGAGGCCGACCTCCTCTACGAGCCCATGCAGGAAGAGGCCTTCGACGAGGTCACCGCACCTCTGTGGGCCTTCCTGGACGAGCTGCACCCGCTGCTATGGCGCAGTGGCCGCGCCTTTCCCAGCAACAGTTCGGAACTGCGCCGCTTGATGGGCGACAGCGAGATCAGCATCGCCCTCTCCTTCAGCACCACCGAGGCCTCCGGCGCCATCGCCAGCTTCGAGCTGCCCGACAGCGTGCGCAGCTATGTTCACGACCACGGCATGATCGGCAACATGAGCTTCATGGCGATCCCCTTCAACGCCCAGCACAAGGCCGGCGCCATGGTGGTCGCCAACTACCTGCTGAGCCCCGAGGCCCAGGCCTACAAGCAGGACCCCCGGGTCTGGGGCAGCAACACGGTACTGTCGCTGGAGGCTCTCGAGCCTGCCGATCGCGCCCGGTTCGACGGGATCGATCTGGGCATCGCGACCCTGTCCCCGGACGAACTCGGCGAGGTACTCGGCCAACCCCACCCCACCTGGGTCGACGCCCTGGCCGAGGCCTGGCAAACACGCTACGTCGGCCGCTGATCGGCGGGTAGCGCAATGCTCAGACTCGCCCCCTGGCTGATCACACTTCTGCTGGTGGGTCCGATCCTGGCCGGCCTAGCCATGGCCGTCCTGCCCGCCTTCGGCTATTTGCCGGCGCTGGGCGGCGAGGCCTTCAGCCTGACGCCCTGGCGGGAGCTGTTCGCCCAGCCGGGGCTGGCGCGCTCGGTGGGCATCAGCCTGGCCAGTGGCCTTGCCACCACAGCCATATCGCTGACGGTGGTGCTGCTGTTCCTGGCCGGGGCCTCCGGGAGCCGACTCGACCGCTGGATACGGCGGATGATCTCGCCGCTGCTGTCGATCCCCCACGCAGCGGCGGCCTTCGGACTGGCCTTTCTCATCGCGCCTTCGGGGCTGCTGGCGCGGCTGGCCTCGCCCGGGCTGACCGGCTGGGAGCGGCCGCCGGACCTGCTGATCGTCCAGGATCCCTGGGGGCTATCGCTGATGGCCGGGCTCATCATCAAGGAGATCCCCTTCCTGCTGCTGATGAGCCTGGCGGCCCTGCATCAGCTCGACGTCGAGCGACGCGTGGCGATGGCCCGATCGTTGGGCTATCGTCCGACCCTGGCCTGGCTGAAGGCGGTGGCGCCCTCGCTCTATCCGCTGATCCGCCTGCCGATCTTCGCGGTCATCGCCTACGCCTCTTCGGTGGTGGACGTGGCGATGATCCTTGGCCCGACCCTGCCACCCACCCTGGCCGTCTCCATCCTCACCTGGTTCAACGACCCGGATCTGTCGCGGCGCTTCATGGCCTCGGCCGGCGCCCTGCTGCAACTCGGCGTCACCGCCGCGGCGCTGGCCATCTGGTGGGGGCTGGAGTGTCTGATAAGGCGCCTGGGACGAGGCTGGTTGACGGGCGGCCAGCGACGCGCCGGCGAGCGGTGGCTGCTAATGACCGGCAAGGCGTTGATTCTGCTGGCGGCGGTGACCGCGCTGGTCGGTATCGCCGGGCTGGCGCTCAACTCCCTGGCCGGCTTTTGGCGCTTTCCCGACGGTCTGCCCCAGGCCTTCACGCTGCAGCATTGGCAGCGCGCCCTGCCGTCGCTGGGTGGGCCGGTCTCCGCCACGCTGGTGATCGCCACCGCCTCGACGCTGCTGGCCCTGGGGCTGGCGCTGGCGGCCCTGGAAAACGAGCAGCGCAGCGGTCGGCAGCCGGCCCAGGGACAACTTTCCTCGGCCCTCACCCTGCTCTATCTCCCGCTAATCGTGCCCCAGATCGCCTTCCTGTTCGGTCTGATGGTCGTCATGGAGTCATTGGGCGCGCGCCCCACCCGCTGGCTGGTGATCTTCGGCCATCTGCTCTTCGTGCTGCCGTATGTATTCCTGTCGCTATCGGAAGCCTATCGCCGCTTCGATCCGCGCTGGTCGAGGGTGGCCTTGACCCTGGGCGCCACGCCGAATGGCGCTTTCTGGCGCGTGCGCCTGCCGATGCTGCTGGCGCCGATGCTCACCGCCGTGGCGGTGGGCCTGGCGGTCAGCATCGGGCAGTACCTGCCCACCCTGCTGCTGGGAGCCGGGCGGGTGCCGACCGTGACCACCGAGGCGGTGGCCCTGGCGGCCGGGGGCAACCGCCGCCTGATCGGCGTCTGGGCGCTGATGCAGGCCAGCCTGCCCCTGATAGGCTTTCTCATCGCCGTGGGTCTGCCGCGGCTGCTCTGGTCCAACCGCCGTGGAATGCGAGGAACGCCATGACTCAATCCTGTCGCGAATCGCATCTGGTGTTCGACAAGGTGCACATCGCCCTGCACGGCAGAACGCTGCTGACCCTCGATGCTCGCATCGCCCCCGGCGAGGTGCTCACCGTAATGGGCCCCTCCGGCTCGGGAAAATCGACCCTCCTGGCCTTTGCCGCCGGTTTCCTATCACCGGCCTTCGAGGCCGAGGGCCAGGTGCTGTTGGGTGAGCACGACATCACCGCGCTGCCCGCCGAGCGGCGCGGCGTTGGCCTGCTGTTCCAGGATCCGCTGCTCTTCCCCCACCTCTCGGTGGGGGGCAACCTGCGCTTCGGCCTGCCCCGGGCCGCTCCCGACAAGGCCGCCAAGGTCGCAGCGGCGCTGGCGGCGATCGGCCTGGCAGGCTTCGGCGAACGCGACCCGGCCACCCTCTCAGGCGGCCAGCAGTCGCGGGTCGCGCTGATGCGTCTGCTGCTCTCGACCCCCCGCGCCGTGCTGCTCGATGAACCCTTCTCGAAGCTCGACACGGCCCTGCGAAACGAGATGCGCGAGCTGGTGTTTAGCCGGCTGCGCGAAGCAGGGCTGCCCAGCCTGCTGGTCACCCACGACCATCAGGATGCCGCGGCGGCCGGCGGGCCGATCATCACCCTCGAGTGAGGTCCTCCCGACGGTCATCTTGCGGCTCCTGTCGACGCGGCGGCTCCGTGGCGGGGCCGGCCCCGCGCCGCCAGGCGAAGTAACGTGCCAGCCAGCCCAGTAGCCGCTCGGGCTTGTGGGCATTCTTCCACACGCCGGCGGTCGCCTTCACCGCCTCGCTGCGGGTGGGATAGGGGTGAATAGTGGAGAGCAGGCGGTTAAGCCCGATCCCGCGGGTCATCGCCAGGGTGAAGGTGGCGAGCATCTCACCCGCCCCCTCGCCGACGACGGTGGCACCGAGTAGGCGATCGCTGCCCGGGGGCGTGAGCACCTTGATGAAGCCTCCGCTCTCGGCCTCGGCCAGGGCGCGGTCAAGCTCGCCCAGCGAATAGCGGGTCACCTCATAGTCGATACCTTGGGCGCGCGCTTCTCGCTCGTTGAGCCCCACCCTGGCCACCTCTGGGGTGGTGAAGGTCACCGCCGGCAACGCCCGGTAGCTGACCCTGAAGCGTTTGAACTCCCCGAACAGCGCGTTGACCGTGGCATGCCAGGCCTGGTGGGCCCCGGCATGGGTCAGCTGGTAGGGTCCCGCCACGTCGCCGCAGGCCCAGACATTGGGCAGTACGCTGCGCAGCGTCTCGTCCACGTCCAGGGTGCCGTTGCCGCGGGTGTCGATGCCGAGCGCCTCGAGCCCCATGCCGGTGACGTTGGCCTCGCGTCCTACGGCCACCAGCAGATGCGTGAAGGGCACCAGCTCGCGATGGCCGTCGGCGTTGACCACCTCCAGTGCCGAGCCCGCCGAATCCGACACCACCCCCAGCGCCCGGTGGCCCAGCAGGACCCGAACGCCGTCCTCGCCCATGACGTCCTGAAGCGCGTCAGCCACCTCCGCATCCTCGCGGGGCAGCAGCTGGCCGGCGGACTCCACCAGGGTGACCCGGCTCCCCAGCAGGGCGAAACTCTGCCCCAGCTCGCAGCCGATCGGCCCGCCGCCGAGCACCACCAGTCGCTCGGGCAGCGCCTTGAGCCGCCACAGAGTGTCCGAGGTGAGCACCTCCACCGACTCGATGCCGGGCAGTTCGGGCATCCGAGGCCGCGCTCCGCTGGCGATGATCACGTGGCGCGTGGTCAGGGTTCGTTCTCCATCGGATGTCGCCACGCGAACCTGCCAGGGGCTCTCCAGGCTCGCTTGCCCCTTGATCACCTCAACACCTAGGCTCTCGTAGCGTTCGACGCTGTCGTGGGGCGCAATGGCTTCGATGGCGCCGTGCACATGCCCCATCACAGCGGCGAAATCCACGCTCGGCTCGGCGACTCTCACGCCATACTGCCCGGCGCGCCGTACCTCTCTGATCGAGCGCGAGGCGCGAATCAACGCCTTGGAGGGCACGCAGCCGGTGTTGAGGCAGTCTCCGCCCATGCGCTCGCGCTCCACCAGGGTCACCCTGGCCCGCACGGCCGAGGCGATGTAGCTGGCCACCAGTCCCGCGGCGCCGGCGCCGATCACTACGATGTCACGATCGAAATTCGCCGGCCGCCGATAGCGACGCGCCAGGGCGCGGCGCTTGACCAGCGCCACCAACCCCTTGGCCAGCCAAGGGAAGACGCCGATCAGCGCAAAAGAGGCCACCAGCGAAGGCGAGAGGATATCGCTTAGGGCCTGCAGCTCGGCAAGCTCGCGGCCAGCATTCACGAACACCAGCGTCGCCGGCAGCATGCCGAGCTGACTGACCCAGTAGAAGGTAGTCAACCGCATCCGCGTGAGGCCCATCACCAGGTTGATCACGAAGAAGGGAAACAGCGGAATCAGGCGCAGCGTAAAGAGATAGAGCGCCCCCTCGCGGCGGATGCCGGCATTGATGCGCTCCAGCTGCCGGGCGTAGCGCCGCTCCAGGGGCCCGCGCAGCAGGGTGCGTGCGATCAGCGCCGCCAGGGTGGCGCCCAGGGTGCTGGCGAAGGAGACAATCACCAGCCCCCAGCCCAGTCCGAACAGGGCACCACTGAGCAGCGTCATCAAGGTAGCGCCGGGCAACGAGAGCGCCGCTATTACCACGTAGAGAAGAAAGAATCCCCCGATCACGGTGACTGGCTCTCGCGCCAGCCAGGCATGAAACCTCACCTGCTCGGCCTGCAGGGCCTCGAGCGCCAAGAAGTCGCTGGCCCCCGAGAAGAAAAAGGCCGCCACGGCGGCGGCCACCAGCAGCAACAGCAACAGGCGTCGTGATCTCATCTAAGTTCCTCGGTGATCTGAACGGGTATGCTAGCCCTATGAGTCGGCGCGGTCTCGGCTTCCTTACAGAAACAGGCGGCAACCCGGTCGCCCAGCGCGCCGGGGGAAAGGTATCCCGACGCCTAACGACCAATCTCACTCCCTTGTCCAAGAGAGGCCTGGATGACAGCGCCAACGCTCAGCCTGATCATGCCCGTGCTCGATGAAGCCGCCAGCATCGAAGCCACGCTTGCCTCTCTTCAACCGCTGACCCAGCGGGGGGTGGAGGTGATCGTGGTCGACGGGGGCAGCCTTGATGCGACCGCCGCCCTGGCCGCCCCGCTCTGCACTCGGGTGGTCGAGGCCCCCCGCGGTCGCGCCTGCCAGATGAATCTGGGCGCCGCGGCGGCCAGCGGCGAAAGGCTGCTCTTCCTGCACGCCGATACCCGCCTGCCCAATGGCACCGACCGCCTGATCGACGCCGCGCTTTCAGGACTGCACTGCTGGGGGCGCTTCGATATCCGGCTCGAGGGGCGTCACACGCTGCTGCCGGTCATCGCCACGGCCATGAACCTGCGCTCCCGCCTGACCGGCATCGCCACCGGTGACCAGGCGCTGTTCATGACCCGCGCGGCCTTCGACGCCGTCGGGGGCTTTCCCGACCAGCCACTGATGGAGGACATCGAGATGTCGCGCCGGCTGAAGCGCTGCTCTTCTCCCGCCTGCCTGCGCCACAAGGTGGTCAGCAGCGGCCGCCGCTGGGAGCAGCAGGGCGCCTGGGCCACGATCCTGCTGATGTGGCGGCTGCGCTGGCGCTACTGGCGAGGCGCATCGCCGCAGCGCCTGGCCCGGGAGTATCGCCATGTGCGCTGAGCGGCTGACCGATGAAGTGGCGCTGGCTATTCTGGCCAAGGCGCCGATCCCCGGGCGGGCCAAAACGCGCCTGATCCCGGCATTAGGGCCCGAGGAGGCCGCCCGCGTTCATGCCCAACTGCTGCGTCATACCCTTGAGGTGACCTGCGCCGGCTTTCCGCGCGAGCGGATCACGCTGTGGACCGCCCTGGACCACGCCCACCCGCTGTTCCTCGAGCTGGCCGAACGCCACGGTATCGCCCTCAGCCCCCAGCCGGAGGGGAATCTCGGCGAGCGCATGCATCACGCCCTGGTGCAGGCAGGCGAGCCCGCTCTGGTCATCGGCAGCGACTGCCCCGCGCTATCCCCTGGGCTGCTGCGGATCTGCGCCGAGGCGCTGGGAGAACACGACGCCGTCTGCCTTCCCGCCGAGGACGGTGGCTACGGCCTGATCGGCGTTCGACAGCCCGACCCGCGTCTGTTCGACGACATACCCTGGGGGACCGAGAGCGTGATGGCCAGGACGCGACAACGGATCGCGGAGCTCGGCTGGCGCCTGGCCTGTCCCGCCACGGTATGGGACGTCGACCGTCCCGAAGATCTCAGGCGCTGGCAACAGTCGACCTAGGAACGACAACGTTCCTGTGATACGCGAGACCAGACTTGATCAATATCGTCTTGTTTACTCGTATGAAAAATGTTCTTTCGATAAAGCGTAATGCACGCCTGGATCGCGCGACACAACCGGGTATGCCCTGAGAGAATCATCCAACCGATTCCATCCCATTCCATCAGGAGCCTATATTCGATGACTGACGCTTCCCCCCTCGGCGATGACAACGCCTCGGAGGCATCCCCCACCCGTATGGAGCGACTGGTGGCGGTCAGGCCTCGGCTACTCTCCTTCGCTCGACTGCACCTGAGGAACAATGCCCAGGCCGAGGATGCCGTGCAGGAAGCGATGATGGCGGCTATCGAGAAGGATTCCAGCTTCGCCGGACGCTCAGGCTATGAGACCTGGGTCTTTGGCATCCTCAAGTACAAGATTCTCGACCTGATGCGCTATCAGAAGCGGCAGGGACGCCTGCAGCCCCTTGATGACGAGAGCGACGACGATGCCGTCGACCGGCAGTTTCAGCAGAACGGGCGCTGGCAGGACGACGCTCGCCCGGAAAATTGGGGAAGCCCCGACAAGGTCTTCGAGAACGAGCATTTTTGGCAGGTATTCGATGCC
>JAIVHL010000175.1:16558-17747 GCA_020201075.1 Halomonas sp.
ACAGTAACGGCGATCGCGAATCGCCCACTACCGACCCCGATCGCCCGGAGTAGATCTCAGGGGTTCACTCCCCCGCCGCGCGCGGGCTTCACAGATTCAGGGGATAGATAAGACGCCACCCAGCATCTGCCGGGTGGCGTTAGGGTTATTGCGCTGTGATGATCGGTCAAGACTCAACGCATATCAGTGGAAAGGTAGTAGCGCTGTAGTGATCCTTTTCCACCTCCGCGCTGGGAGGCATTTACTTTTAAGGTATAACTACCCGGCTGCAAATGTTCCTTGAGTGTGAAATTTCTCCCGTCGCTGCGAGACTGTGCCACGACATTGCCGTTACTGTCCCGGAGGTCGGCCGTCACTTTCCCGCCTGACACCTCATGCCAGAGATGGCTGGAAATGCTAATCTGGGTGGGATCATTCACCTGGATACGATAATGATCCAAACCAAATGCCAGCCGAGACCCCGTATTACCATTTTGAAGCTTTAGGGCTTCGCTATGTGGCATGGCGCCAGCCTGAGTTACCATGCCCATTGCCAGCATGCCGGAAATCAAGGCGGCATTAAAGAGGGTTGAATGTTTCATGATAGCGCTCCTTTAACTACATAAAGTTTTATTCAAAGGGCCACCCGATGTGATCCCTTGAGCATTGGTAGTTATAGGGTGGATATTTCTTACAAAAACCCAGATATTTCTGACGATATTTTTTACAATATCCTTTTTAAAAAATTATATGAAAATGGATGTAATGTTAATCGATAAACGACGACATAACGGGATTAACTGAAATCCAGCAAAGACTCGGAGTTCCGACTACACCTTGGAGTTGGGTGTGACAAATCAGTCAAGCAGCCTGGGTGATTCTGCATCGCGCCCGGCTGAGGCTGCGGGCCTGCCTGCAGCAAGGCTGGCTGAAGGAGGAAACGACATGATGTGCAAGGGGGCGACCCGCCAGATGTCACTCAAGCAGGATCGCCGGTTGACGTTTCAGGAGCGCATTTCGCTGCGTTTTCCCCTCTCGATGTGTGGCGCCTGCCGGCAGTGCGACCGACAGTTCAGGCTGCTGCACCGGGCCAGTGAGCGCTTCGAGGTCGACATCGAAGACAACAGTAACGGCGATCGCGAATCGCCCACTACCGACCCCGATCGCCCGGAGTAGATCTCAGGGGCTCACTCCCCCGCCGCCTCGGCGG
>JAIVHL010000002.1:0-45339 GCA_020201075.1 Halomonas sp.
TATTGATCGATGGTTATTGATCGATGCTATCAGGGCATCAGCGCCGGGGCGGTGAGACCGGCGTTTTCGTCGAATCCGAACATCAGGTTGAGGTTCTGGATCGCCTGGCCGGAGGCGCCCTTGACCAAATTGTCGATCACCGCCAGGACCACCACGGTATCGCTATTGCTCGGGCGGTGAACCGCGATGCGGCAGAGGTTGGCGCCCTTTACGCTGCGGGTTTCCGGGTGGCTACCGACGGGCATTATGTCGATGAAAGGTTCGTCTACAAAACGCGCTTCGAACAGCGTCTGCAGGTCGCCGGGTTCGCCGGTGAGACGACCGTAGAGCGTCGCGTGTATCCCGCGGATCATCGGCGTCAGATGCGGCACGAAGGTGAGTCCCACCGGGCGGCCTGCGGCGTCGCTCAGGCCTTGGCGTATCTCTGGCAGGTGGCGATGGCCGCTGGCGCCGTAGGCCTTCATGGACTCGCTGGCCTCGGCCATCAGTGAGGGTACCTTGGCGCCGCGGCCAGCGCCGGTAACGCCGGACTTGCAGTCGGCGATGACGTGATCAGTGTCAATCAGTCCCGACTCGAGCAGTGGCAGCAGGCCGAGCTGAACGGCGGTGGGATAGCAGCCGGGCACGGCGATCAGCCTCGCCTGGCGAATCTTGTCGCGGTTGACCTCGGGCAGGCCGTAGACCGCTTCACCGAGCAGCTCAGGTGCGCCGTGAGGCTGGCCGTACCACTCGGCCCACTCCGCAGCATCGCGCAGCCGGAAATCCGCGGAGAGGTCAATGACACGAGTGCCGCGCTTGAGCAGATCACCGGCCAGGGCGTGAGCCACGCCGTGGGGGGTGGCGAAGAACACTGCATCGCAGTCGCCGAGGCGGTCAGCATCAGGCTCGCTGAAAGCCAAGGTGTCGTAGTGGCCGCGCAGGTTGGGGTACATGTCGCAGACGCGTACACCCGCCTCGGAGCGAGAGGTGATCGCTTCCACTTCCACTTCGGGGTGCTGGGCCAGCAGCCTGAGCAGTTCGACCCCGGTGTATCCGGTGCCGCCGACGATTCCGACCTTGATCACATTGCACTCCTTCCACTTAGCCTTGGGCTGGGCTCGGTTGTCATGAATATGATACACAAGAAGGCCGAGGCCTACCCACCAGGCCCACCATCACTTCCTCGCTGGATACCCTCTGGTGACTGCCCTGACGATGGAATCGGTCTAACAGGAATCACGCCGTGCCGCGCTTCTCACTGCCAGACCTCAACCTGGAGGGCTTTCGCCAGCGCTTAGCCAGCGTCGATGCCCTACCTCAGCTTTGCGTGCTGGGCGTAGTGTCGGGGCTGATCACCGGCGGCTTCATGGTTGGCTTCCGGTTGCTGATCGATCTCGGCGCGCTCGCCTTCATGCCGGAAGGCGACCATGAAGCCTTCGAAGGGCTTTCTCCCCTGGTACGTTCGCTGCTGCCGATCCTTGCGGTCGCCATTGTCGGGGTGCTGCTGTGGCGCCAGCCCGAGAAAGCACGCAAGCTGGGCGTTGGCCATGTGATGGAGCGGTTGACCTACCATCAGGGTCGCTTTCCGATGCGTAACTGGCTCAATCAATGGTGGGTCGGGGTGGTCACGGTTCTTGGTGGTCTCTCCGCCGGCCGCGAGGGTCCAGCGATTCACCTGGGTGCGGCTGCCTCCAGCGGCCTCGGTCAGCGGTTACGGTTGCCCCACAACAGCCTGCGGGTGCTGGTCGCCTGTGGGACCGCTGCGGGCATCTCTGCTTCCTTCAATACGCCCATCGCCGGCGTCATCTTCGCCATGGAGGTGGTGATGATGGAGTACACCATCGCCGGTTTCATGCCGGTGATCCTGGCCTCCACCATGGGTGCCGTGGTGGCCCAGCTGGTGTATGGCTCCGAGCCGGCTTTCCAGGTACCCACGGTGAGTCTTGGATCCTTTTCCAATCTTCCTTGGCTGGTGGTCACGGCGCTGGTGATTGGACTACTGGCGGGCCTCTTCATCCACGTGGCGAGAAGCGACTGGATTAAGGGACGACCGCTGTGGCTGCGTCTGGGGCTGGTGGCCGTGGCCACCGCGTCAGTGGCCTGGTGGTACCCGGAGGTGCAGGGCATCGGCTATGACAGCCTGAGCGCCGCGCTGACGGGTAACTTGGCGGTGGACGTGCTGCTGGCGCTGGTGGTGGCCAAGCTGCTGCTCACGGCGCTTACCGTGGCCAGTGGTATTCCCATCGGCATCATCGGCCCGGTGCTAGTGGTCGGCGCGGCGGCGGGGGCGCTGATGGGGCTGCTTGGCGGCTGGATATGGCCCCAACTGGCCGCGGAACCTGGGGTCTATGCCATGCTCGGCATGGCGGCGATGATGGGGGCGGTGCTGCAGGCGCCGCTGGCGGCGCTGATGGCCTTGCTGGAGCTGACCCACAATCCCAATATCATCCTGCCGGGAATGCTTGCGGTTGTGGTTTCCTGTCTTACCTCGCGACAGCTGTGTCGCTGTGACGGATTCTTCATCAGTGCGACTCGCCATGGCCTTCATCCCCTGCAGCAACCGCTGATGCAGGCGCTTTCGCGGGTCTCGGTGCCGGCGGTGATGGAGCGGAGTCTTGAACGCACGCCGCGCATGGTGACGCGTGAACGCGCTCGGTTGTTGCTTTCGCGCAACCCGATCTGGATCCTGATTGAACGCTCCAGCGACGACAAGCCAACCCTGGCGCTCAAGGCTGCCGACCTGGCGCGCTGGCTGATGGAGGATGAGTCCAACGAGCAGAACGCTGCTGACGAGCGGGAGCCAAAGGAACAGGGGATGATCGACCTGCTGGAGATTCCCGGCCTGCGGCTGGAGCTGGCGCCCATTCATCTGCAGGCAACGCTATCCGAGGCCTTCGAGCGGCTCAACGACCAGGCGGTGGATGCTCTCTACGTGGAACACGGCAACCGTCCGAAACAGAAGCGGATTTCCGGTATCATCACGCGTGGTGCTATCGAGCGTTATTATTCGTTTAGAGACCCACCTCTCAAGGATCAGTGACGTCACGCACGGCGCTCGCTGCAACTCAGTCACTCTCCCACGAGGACCCTTCATGTATCTGTGGATCAAGGCCCTGCATCTGATCGCCATGGTGACCTGGTTCGCCGCCCTCTTCTATCTGCCACGCCTTTATGTCTACCACGCCATGGCCCGTGACCGCGGCGAGCAGGAAGCGATCGGCCACTTTGTGGTGATGGAACGCAAGCTTTATCGGGGGATCATGACTCCCTCAATGATCGCGGTGTTGATATTTGGCGGTTGGATGCTCTATCTGATGCCCTTCTGGCTCAGCCAGGGCTGGCTGCATGCCAAGCTGCTGTTGGTGGCGCTGCTGGTGGCCTACCACCATGTCTGCCTGATCTACCTCAAGCAGTTTCGCGACGGGCGCTGTACAAAGAGCCATGTGTTCTTTCGCTGGTTCAACGAAGCGCCGGTGATCGCCCTGCTGATTATCATCTTTCTCGCCGTGCTTAAACCGTTCTGATGGTGATGAACAACAGCACGACACCCCATCTGCCGGTGGTACTGGTGCTGGGCGGCCACGATCCCACCGGTGGCGCCGGGCTGATTGCAGATGCCGAGGCGATCGCCGCCTGCGGCGGCTGGGCGCTGACCATTCCCACGGCATTGACGGTACAGAACTGCCATGATGTTCGGGCGGTGATGCCCTGCGATCCCCATGCCATGAGAGCCATGATGGCGGTGCTTGGCGAGTTCGATATCGCCGCCATCAAGGTGGGCCTGGTGGCCGACCTGGCCACCCTGGATGCGGTGACCGACATCGTGCGTCGCTTGCCCGGTGTGCCGCTGGTGGTAGACCCGGTGCTCAGGGCCGGCGGTGGACAAGAGCTGTCTACTGCCGAGCTGGTGGATGCGTTCCGCGACCGGCTGCTTCCCCTGGTGGATATTCTGACTCCCAATCGAGACGAGTTGGCAAGGCTCTCCGCCCAGGCCGGCGAGGATACCCAGCGCGCAGTGGAATTGATGACCCTGGGCTGCCAAGCGGTACTGGTCACCGGTACCGATTCACCGGCTGCCAACACCAAGAGCGAACGTGTGGTCCATACGCTGCATACGCCTGATCAGGGCCGGCAGTGGAGCTGGCCGCGTCTCGCGGGCCGCTATCACGGCTCCGGCTGTACTCTGGCCTCGGCCTTGGCGGCGCGTCTGGCAGCCGGTGAATCGGTGGTGACTGCCTGTGAGCAGGCCCAGGCGTTTACCTGGCATGCTCTGGTCCACGCTTGGCAACCCGGCATCGGCCAGGGGCTGCCGCGTCGCCTGTGGCGACTGCCCGTGACGCCTGTCAAGGGCGCAGACGAAGCGGAGGCTTCGGGTTGAGCCAGAGGCTGGCCATCCCCTGCTTGAACACAGAGAATGGGGACAGCCGGGTGGCCATGATCGGGTTATCCAAAGAATTATCCACAGCTTTTTTAGGACGATAGACACCATGACCACATCCGCCGAACTTTTTGAACGGGCCTGCCGCCATATCCCTGGCGGCGTCAATTCTCCAGTGCGTGCCTTCAAGGGCATGCAGCGTCCACCGGTGTTCATGGAGCGCGCTCGCGGCGCTTACCTGTATGACGTGGAGGGCAACCGCTATGTCGACTACGTGGGCTCATGGGGGCCGATGATTACCGGCCATGCCGACCCGGACGTGCTGGGGGCCGTTCGCGAGCGACTGGACAACGGGCTGTCGTTCGGCACCCCCACGGCCATCGAAACCACGATGGCGGAGCTGATCTGCGAGATGATCCCCTCCATGGAGATGGTCCGGATGACCAGTTCCGGCACCGAGGCCACCATGTCGGCGATTCGCCTAGCTCGCGGGGTCACCGGCCGCGACAAGATCATCAAGTTCGAGGGCAATTACCACGGCCACTCTGATTCACTGCTGGTCAAGGCGGGTTCTGGTGCGTTGACCCACGGTGAACCCAGCTCGCCCGGCGTGCCAGCCTCTCTGGCCGAGCACACGGTGACGTTGCCCTACAACGATATCGACGCCGTGGAGCAGTGCTTCGAAGAGATCGGCGACCAGATCGCCTGCATCATCGTCGAGCCGGTCACCGGCAACATGAACTGCATCCCGCCCCAGCCGGGTTTCCTCGAGTGTCTGCGCCGCGCCTGCGACGCCCACGGCGGCGTGCTGATCTTCGACGAGGTCATGACCGGTTTCCGGGTGGCGCTGGGCGGCGCTCAGGCCCACTACGGCATCCATCCGGACCTCACCTGTCTGGGCAAGATCGTCGGTGGCGGGATGCCGGTAGGCGCCTTCGGCGGGAGCGAGACGATCATGTCCAATATCTCCCCGCTGGGTCCGATCTATCAGGCGGGCACGCTCTCCGGCAACCCGCTGGCCATGGCGGCGGGCATTGCCCTGCTGACCAAGCTGCGCCAGCCGGGCTTCCACGACGCCCTGACTCAGCGAGTCGAGACTCTTTGCCATGGTCTAGAGGAGCGCGCCGCTGCCGCCGGCGTGGAAATGATCACCCAGCATGTCGGCGGTATGTTCGGCCTCTTCTTCACCGGCCAGAGCCGCGTTGACAACTTCGCCCAGGCCACTGCCTGCGATGCCGATGCCTTTCGTCGGTTCTTCAGCGCCATGCTGGATGAAGGTGTCTACCTGGCGCCTTCGGCTTACGAGGCCGGGTTCATGTCCAGCGCCCATACGCCGGAGGATATTCAGCATACTCTTGATGCCGCCGAGAAGGCCTTCGTGACCATGCGGCAGGTCTGAGGCCGCCGGCTACAGCCTCGGTGTTTTTCCATCGTAATGTTTGTCACCACGCCATCAGGAGACTCGTGATGTCCCACTCCTCCTCTGTTCCCCCCGGGGCCAGTGACACCGGCGAGAGCCTGGAATCGCTGGTGGATTCCCTGGTGACCTATCACCGCTTGGCTCATGACGTCGTCAAGGATAGCGATCCCACGCGGCTACTGGCGCAGATGGCGCAGGAGGAACTGGCGGTCATTCGCATGAGCCTCATGGATGAAAATGAGTGCCTTAGACTCGATCAGCTCGGCGAGTGGCTGAAGCAGGATCTGGTTCGTCTCAAGCCGCTGCTTGAGGAACGGGCCAATCACAGGGTACCCAGCTGGGCCCTGGCTCATCCTGACAGCCGCCTCTGCCACGAGGGTCGTACCTTGCTGGCCAACGCCATCGGCCGTGACCTTGAGGCCCCCTGCAGTGACCAGCCGGCTGATCCGGCCAATGATCTTGCGGCATTGCTGGTGGGATTGGAGGCGCGTGGAGAGTCGGCGCTGACGCGACTGGCGCTTGACCGCTACTTACGTTTGTCAGGCGATTACCCCCAGGCGCGGCTGCTTTCTCTGTTCGGCATCTGCCATGCGTTGAGCGGTGCCCGAAGGGCCTTGCAGCGACTTCCGGCACCCGATCAGGATCCTGAGCACCCTGCAAGGTTGGCCGAGAGCATGGCCGAGTGTCGCCACTACCTGGCACTGGCCGAGCGAATCGCCGAATTTCGTTTCCCATCGCTGGTGATCGCCGTGGGCGTATCGGGCAGCGGTAAGAGCCGTTTTACGTCGGGGTTGGTCAGTCGCCTGGGCGCTATCCGCGTCTGCTCTGATGCTGAGCGCCGACGGCTGCATGATCTGCCCCAGGAAATGGCCTATCCACAGGCTGCGGCGGTGCCGCCGGCTGTGGATATCTTTAGTGAGGCCGCCACCGAGCGTACCTATCGTCATCTGGCCAACTGCGCGGGAACTCTGCTGGATGCCGGCATCTCGGCCTGTGTGGACGCCACTTGCCTGAAGCGCTGGCAGAGAGACCTGCTTCGTCATCAAGCAGAGGCCCGGGGCCTGCCCTGTCTCATGGTCAGCTTCGAGGCCGATGAGGCTTCCTTACGACGACGCATCGAGAAGCGAGCTCACAGCCAGGGCGTTAAGGTGGTTAACAGCTTGGCGCTGCTCGACCATCAGCTTGCCGAGCTGGAGTCCTTTGGAGACGATGAGCGCCTCCACCTGGTTCACCTGGACACCACGGCGGATAATGCCGCCGAAACGCTGGTCGATCTCATCGAGGAACATCTGTAACGGTGGCCTTTCCTTTATCAGGATTTTTATCATGACCTCGACCCCTCTGATCCTCGCCAGTGGTAACGATGGCAAGCTGCGCGAGTTCCATCAGCTGCTGGCGCCGCTGGGTTTCGATGTCATTGCCCAGGCAGAGTATGACGTCCCCGAAGTGGAGGAGACCGGCCTGACCTTCGTCGAGAACGCCCTGCTTAAAGCGCGTGAGGCGAGTGGCGTCAGCGGCCTGCCGGCGCTGGCCGATGATTCGGGGCTGGAGGTCGATGCTCTGCACGGGGCCCCTGGCATCTACTCGGCGCGCTTCGGCGGAGAGCCCAGGAGCGATGCTCGTAACAATGCTCGGCTGCTGGAAGCACTGGTTGACGTTCCTGAGGGTCAGCGCAGCGCGCGCTACTGGTGCGTTCTGGTCTATCTGCGTCACGCCGAGGATCCGGTGCCGCTGATCGTGCAGCGCAGTTGGGAAGGTGAGATCCTGGCTCATCCTCGCGGTGTCGGTGGCTTCGGCTACGACTCGCTTTTCTGGTTGCCGGAACAGGCGATGAGCGTGGCCGAACTCCCCGCCGAGGAGAAGAATCGTCTCAGCCACCGCGGGCGTGCGCTTCAGGCACTGGTTGAGGCGCTGGGCGGGGACCACGAGCCGCGATGAATTCCTTGCCGCCGCTTGCGCTCTACGTGCACGTTCCCTGGTGTGTGCGTAAGTGCCCCTACTGCGACTTCAACTCCCACGGCGTTGGCCGCAATGCTTCGCTACCCGAAGCCGACTACCTGCAGGCCCTGCTGGCCGATCTCGATGGCGACCTTCCCCTGGCCGAAGGTCGAGAACTGGTCTGCCTCTTTATCGGCGGTGGCACGCCGAGCCTGATGTCCGCCGAGTTTTACACAGAGCTATTGGCGGGTATCGCCGCGCGCCTGCCCATGGCCAATGATATCGAGATCACCCTGGAGGCCAACCCCGGGACTCTGGAGCGTGGCCGTTTCGCCGGCTATCGTGAAGCGGGCATCAACCGGCTCTCGCTGGGGGTGCAGAGCTTTCAGGATGCCCAGCTCGAGGCCCTGGGTCGGATTCACTCGGGTAGCGATGCCGAGACCGCCGTCGTCGAAGCCCGTGCAGCGGGTTTCGACAACCTCAATCTTGACCTGATGCATGGTCTGCCGGGGCAGACGCCGGCGTTAGCTCTGGAGGACCTCGAACGAGCCCTGTCGCTCGCTCCAGAGCACCTCTCCTGGTACCAGCTCACCCTGGAGCCGAACACTGAGTTTCATTCCCGGCCGCCGCAGCTGCCCGAAGAAGAGGTGCTTTGGGATATCCAGGATCTGGGACACGCGCGTCTCGAGGAGGCAGGCCTGGCCCGCTATGAGATCTCTGCTTACGCTCGCCCTGGTCGTCGCTCACGGCATAATCTCAACTATTGGCGTTTCGGTGACTATCTGGGCATTGGGGCCGGCGCCCATGGCAAGCTGAGCGCTGTAGAAGGCAGTGCCGGCTTAGTGATCGAGCGGCGCTGGAAGGTTCGGCAGCCCGAGGCCTACCTTCGCCGGCAGCGTGATCCCAGAGGTTTTCTGGCTGGTCGCCAGCGGATCGAGGAGAGCGAGCTTGCGCTAGAATTTTCGGTCCATCGCCATGCTCGAGGCTCGCCTGACCAGTGCCCGCAAAAAAGGACTTCTCGTGGAAGATGCCAATCGACTGCAAGCATCGCCTCAAGGTCTATTATTCTTAAACGACCTGCTGGCGCTGATCGACATGGAATGATCGACTCGCCAAGCTCATCGCAGCCCGTATCAATGATGAACTGCCCGGCTGGGATACCTTTCGGGCTACCTGATGTTTTAAAGGAGATGTGATTTCATGATCAAGCCCATTCGCTTTTTCGCCCCGCTTGCCGCTGCCGCCTTGCTGGTAGGCTGTGCCACAACAGATCCATACACCGGCCAGACCCAGCGTTCGACGCCAGGTACGGGTGCCGCCATCGGTGCGGCCGTAGGTGCTGCGGCCGGTGCGCTGAGTGGTGACGGTAGTACCAGCCGCCGCGATCGGGCCCTGATCGGTGCCGCCGTAGGCGCCGCTGCCGGTGCCGGCGTCGGTGTCTATATGGATCGACAGGAGGAGGAACTTCGCCAGAGCACACGGGGTACCGGCATCGAGGTCGATCGCCGTGGCGATAATATCGTTCTCAACATGCCGAGCAGTGTGACCTTCGGTTTCGACTCCAGTGAGCTCACCAATAGCGCACGCAACGCCCTCAACGATGTGGCGCAAATCCTTTCCCAGTACACCGATACCCGGGTCAATATTTCTGGCCACACCGACAGCACCGGTAATGCCGACTACAACCAGCGCCTCTCCGAGCGTCGTGCCGACGCCGTCGGTAACTACCTGGCCCAGTCAGGTGTCTCGCGTAACCGTCTCTACATGAGCGGCTATGGCCAGACCCAGCCCGTCGCCAGCAACGCCACCGAGGATGGGCGTGCCCAGAACCGTCGCGTCGAGATCACCCTTACGCCGATCGAGAGCCAGTTCCAGTGATCTTCAGATAGCGCCCGCACCAACCGGTATCAGAGGCCCGCCACTTCCCAGTGGTGGGCCTCTTTCATTATCAATTGCCTTGCCGATTCACGGACCGCCTTCCATGCTTTCCTATCAGCACGCCTATCACGCCGGCAATTTCGCCGACGTTCACAAGCACCTGACCCTGCATGCCGCCATCGATCATTTATTACGTAAAGAATCATCAATTACGTATATAGATACTCACGCCGGTCGCGGCCTCTATCCTCTTGATGCTACAGAGACCACACGACTGCGGGAGTATCGGGACGGCGTCCTCCCTCTCTGGAAGTCCCGACAGACGTTGACAGATAGGGTGACGAATGAACCGTTGCTGAACGACTGGCTGGCGGCCCTGGCGAGTGCTCAGCCAGATTCCTCGCATCTGACCTATTACCCCGGCTCCCCCTGGTGGATGGGCCACCGGCTGAGGAAGGGAGATCGTCAGTGGCTGTATGAGTTGCATCCCGGGGAGCACGAGCTTCTGGCGCAGCAGCCGTTTCAGGAGGCGGTGGAACGCATTCATGGCGATGGCCTCAAGGGTCTGTTGCAGCGGCTGCCGGTGAAGACGCCGAGACTCTGCGTGTTGATCGACCCCAGCTATGAGCGCAAGACCGAGTATCTCGAGGTGGCCCAGACGTTGCTGTCGGCGATGCGCAAGGCGCGCCATGCGATGGTGCTGGTGTGGTATCCGCTGTTGCCGGCGGGACGCCACCGTGAGCTGCTGGAAGTGCTGCGCGATGGCGGACTGCGCAAGATCTGGTTTGGCGAATTCATCCGCCAGTCACCCGGTGAGGGAGAGCGGGGCATGTACGGCAGCGGTATGCTGGTGGTGAATCCGCCCTGGGGGTTCGATGAGCGTCTTGCCGCGGCGATGGCCCCGGTGATAGATCTCCTGGATGCTTCGGGCGCCTATCGCAGCGGCTGGTGGGTGGGGGAGTAAGCGCCCCCTATTTTCCGATGCAGAAGCTGCCGAAGATCTCGCCGAGAAGATCGTCAGCGCTGAACTCTCCGGTGATCTCGCCCAGCGCCTGCTGGGCGTCGCGCAGGTCTTCCGCCAGTAGTTCACCGGCACCGTAACCTACGAGCTGAGATTCGCCATTTTCCAGGGCTTGTCTGGCCCGGTCCAGAGCGTCCAGGTGGCGACGTCTCGCCGAGAATCGGCCCTCAGCAGTGCCGGTATAGCCCATCACGTCCTTGAGATGCGCCTTAAGATTATCCATGCCTTCGCCGGTTTTGGCGGAGAGGCGTATCACCGGTGTTTCTGTGGATAACTCGATTCCAGGCGCATCCTCTGTCGTATCTATCTTGTTGCTGACCAATGTCAGCCGCGTCGGGTCCGGCAGCCGTGCCACGAACTCGGGCCAGATCGTCATCGGGTCGAAGGAAGCGGTGGTGGCGGCATCCACCAAGAGCAGCACTCGATCAGCTTTCTCGATCTCCGCCCAGGCCCGCGCGACGCCGATCTGCTCCACGGCGTCGGGTGTGTCACGCAGCCCGGCGGTATCGATCATGTGCAGCGGCATGCCGTCGATATGGATGTGTTCTCGGAGCACGTCCCTTGTGGTGCCGGCGATATCGGTAACGATGGCGGTCTCCTGTTCGGTGAGGGCGTTGAGCAGGCTCGATTTGCCGGCGTTGGGCCGCCCGGCGATCACCACGTTCATGCCCTCGCGCATCAGCGCGCCCTGGCCGGCAGCGGCACGCACTGCGGCCAGTTCTGCCATCACCCCGGCGAGGCGCTCGGCCACCTTGCCATCGACCAGGAAGTCGATCTCCTCCTCTGGAAAATCGATGGCCGCTTCCACGTAGATACGCAGTTCAATGAGTCGCTGCACCAGCGCCTCGACTCGTCGCGAGAAGTCTCCCTGAAGGGAACGCAGGGCATTCTCTGCGGCGGCCCGGGAGCTGGCATCGATCAGGTCGGCGATCGCCTCGGCCTGGGCCAGGTCAAGTTTGTCGTTGAGGAAGGCGCGTTCCGAGAATTCCCCGGGGCGGGCCAAGCGTGCGCCGAGCGCCACGCAGCGCGCCAGCAACAGGTCCATGATGACCGGGCCGCCGTGGCCCTGCAGCTCCAGCACGTTTTCGCCGGTAAAGGAGTTGGGTCCTTTGAAGTAAAGGGCGATGCCTTCGTCGATCACCTGCTCCTCGCCTCTGAAGGCGCCGTAGTGAGCTCGGCGGGGGGGAGGGCATTGGCCCACTACCGCCTCGGCAATGGCCACGCACAGGGGGCCAGAGACACGGATGATGCCGACACCGCCTCGTCCGGGCGGCGTGGCGAGAGCAGCGATGGTGTCCTGGTCGTGGAGGCTGGCCATGGGTTTCTCCTGATGGTGGCGGCGTCATTGTCGGTTTCGAGTCCTACAAACGCCAGACCCCCGCACGTGGCGGGGGTCCGGTATTGGCAAGAGACTGCCTGCTACTTGGTCTTCATACCCTTGCCGATACTGGGATCGTTTTCGATCCTGCGGGTGATGGTGTACTGCTGGGCGATGGAGATGATGTTGTTCACTACCCAGTAGATTACCAGGCCGGCCGGGAACCAGAGGAAAAAGAAGGTGAAGACGATGGGCAGCATGCGCATGATCTTCGCCTGCATGGGATCCGGCGGCGTCGGGTTGAGCATCTGCTGAACAAACATCGAGGCGCCCATCAGAATCGGCAGTATGAAGTACGGATCCTTCACCGACAGATCCTGAATCCAGAACATGAAGGGCGCATGGCGCAGTTCCACGGACTCCAGCAACATCCAGTAGAGCGCGATGAACACCGGCATCTGAACTAGGATCGGCAGACAGCCACCCAGAGGATTGATCTTCTCCTTCTGGTAAAACTTCATCATTTCCTGGGACATCTTCTGGCGGTCATCGCCGTACTGCTCCTTGAGGCGCTGCATCTCCGGGCCCAGCTTGCGCATGCGGGCCATGGATTTGTAAGCCTTGGCGGAGAGTGGCCACAGTACAAGCTTGACGGAGATGGTCAGCAGTACGATCGACCAGCCCCAATTACCGATCAGGCTGTGGATCTGGTCGAGCAGCCAGAAGAGCGGATTGGCGATAAACCATAGCCATCCAAAGTCAACGGTGAGGCGCAGGTTGGGAGCCACGGTTTCAAGGTAATCTTGAACCTTGGGCCCCATATAGAGGGTCGCTCCCAGGCGCGCCTCGCCCCCTGATGCCAGAGTGCTGATCGGACCAGCGAAGGCGGCCACGTTGCGATTCTGCGAATCGGTGGTGGCGTAGTAAAGGTTTTGCTGGTTCTGGGACGGCGCCCAGGCTGACACGAAGTAGTGCTGGATGATTGCCACCCAGCCGCCTTGGGCGTCCACGTTTTCGAAACTACCGCTCTGGATATCGTCGAAGTCGACTTTTTCGTAGCGACTCTCCGGAGTGGAGTAGGCCGCGCCGAGATAGGACTGCATGCCGAGAGCCGGACCGCTTGAGGGATCGCTGCTGTTGTCGCGGGCCAGCTGGCCAATGAAGCGGGCGGTGACAGGCGTCTCACTGCTGTTGGTCAGGTAATAGTTGACGTCTACCGCGTAGTTGCCACGCTCAAAGGTGAACCGCTTGATGATGTCGATGCCGTTGACCTCGGCCCTCAGGTCGACCTCGATACGGTTGTCGTCCTCGGCCAGGCGATGTTCGGTCTGGTCGGGGGTGAAGGCAATGCGGCCAGCCTGACCGTCGAGCTGGAGACCAGAGCGAGCCACGTAGCTGCGACTATCGCTATCCGAGAGAAGCACGTAGGGCCGGTCTGATTCGAGCGTCAGCTTGTGCTGTGGCAGCGCCGCGTAGACGATGTCACCGCCCTGGGGATCGATTCGCAGGTCCAGCACATCGGTAACCACAGCGATCAAGTCGCGACCGCTGGAAGGCGAGCTTGACGTATCTGGCATCGCCTGACTGACGTCGCCTGACGGGCTGCGCGCCGCCGGAACCGCTAGGCCATCCGGGTCGGACTGTGTGGCCTGGCCATTAACTGGGCTGCTAGTGAAGGAGGGCGCCTCGGGCTCAGGGGATACCTGGCTATAGTCCTGATTCCACTGCACTACGATCAGGTAGGCGAGCACCGCCAGAGGGATCAGCAAGAGGAGTCGTTTTACGTCCATGAAGGGTCTGCCCGATGGGTGGTGAACTTGCCGAAGGCGAGATGAAAAACATCTGCCCGAGATAGACAAAAGCCTGCCAAGGGCAGGCTGGATGCCAAACACGGACTATCGGCTGTAGTACCGACAAGCTCAGTGAGTACCATGAACGAAAAAAATGACATGGTGATGACTCCTGGCTGAACGGTCATTTGTCCTGACGGTCGTTCGCGCTGGCGGTCTCGAACGTAGGCTGGCTTTCGCCTGCGGATTTTCTTGCCTCACGCTCCAATCGACGCCACATTCCGTGCAGCTGGTGATGCAGGATCTTCTTTTCCAGATCCCCTACACCTCGTCTGGCCATCAGCACGATATCAACATCCGGCAATCGTTGCTGCTGGAGGCGGACGGATTCTCGAGCGATGCGTTTAAGGCGGTTGCGGTCGACGGCGCGGCGAAGATTCTTCTTGCTGACGATCAGTCCAAGACGAGGGTGTCCAAGTTTGTTGGGTGTCGCCAGAATCATGAGGCCTTTGCCGTGAATCTTGAAAACCGCTTTCTCGAAGACTTGCCGATAGTCCCCTGCCGTCAGCAGACGCAGACGGCGGGGGTATTCTTGGCTGAACACGTGCAGTCCGTATTCAGGCGCTCAAGCGCTTGCGACCCTTGGCACGACGGCGTGCCAGGACGGCGCGGCCGTTCTTGGTTGCCATGCGGGCGCGGAAACCGTGCACGCGCTTGCGTTTCAGAACGCTGGGCTGAAAGGTACGTTTCATAACTCGTTATTCCCACGTGGTTTTCTGGAAGAATTGACAATTTCGAGGCGCTTGGATTCCTTCACGGAACCCGAGTGTATTCGGCTCAAGACCGGAAATTGTAGAGATATCGCGGCTCGGGTGCAATTTTTCCGTAGCGCCCGTCGATTCAGGTGGCAACGAGACAGGTTTCCAGCGCCCGGGGACTGGCATCGAATAGCCCAGCCCCTACTACTATTACAAGATAAGATCTTTGATAAAAGCTGTTATTAATACTGGGGACAATTTCTCTGGATAAGTGATTTTTAGTTATAAAAATCATGGTCTTATATGCATCATTACGCTGTGGATATCCGGTGAGATAGCAGAGGAGTTTATGTGCGTAAGCGGTGGATGAAGCGGTCAATTGTCCACAGACAGTCGCTGTTCCTGAGACTCTGGCATAGCAGCGCCCAGGGAATAGAGAAAGTTTTCCACAGCCATCACGCAGCCATTACAGGGTGTGGATAACTGTTCCTTGGAGCGATACAATATTCGACCGTTTTCCAACCGATGGTGAGGTCGCGTGACGCTAGCTCTCTGGCAACAGTGCTTGGACACTCTCCAGGACGAGCTGAATTCTCAGCAGTTCAACACCTGGATTCGCCCGCTTCAGGCGGAGGAGGGAGAATCGGGTGAACTATGTTTGCTGGCACCCAACCGCTTCGTACGCGACTGGGTAAGCGATAAATTCTCAAAGCGAATCAGTGAGTTAATGCGCGAGCTGTCGCCGGCCAAGCCGCCCAAGATCGTGTTGTCGGTTGGCAGTCGGCGCTCGGCACTCCAGCCTCAGCCTCGTGATCTGGGTAATCCGGTGTCGGCCTCGCCTCGCCGTCCTTCGGCTCCTGCTGTGCACACCCAGTCACGAAGTGAGGTGAGCGACGATCGAGTAATCGACGCCCAGCGGGAAGAGAGCGCGGGTCGACGTGGCGGTGGGGGGCGCCAGGTGCAGGTTGAAGGTGGCCTGAAGCACAATAGCTGTTTGAACCCCAATTTCACCTTTGAAACCTTCGTCGAGGGCAAATCTAACCAGCTGGCCAGAGCCGCTTCTCGTCAGGTCTCCGAGAATCCTGGAGGTGCCTACAACCCGCTGTTCCTCTACGGGGGAGTTGGACTCGGCAAGACTCACTTGATGCATGCGGTGGGCAATGCCTTGGCAACTCGGCGCGAGAATGCCCGTGTGGTCTATTTACATTCAGAACGTTTTGTTGCCGACATGGTGAAGGCGCTGCAGCTCAACGCCATCAATGATTTCAAGCGCTTTTATCGCAGCGTCGATGCGCTGCTGATCGATGACATTCAGTTCTTCGCCGGCAAGGAGCGCTCCCAGGAAGAATTTTTCCACACCTTCAACGCACTGCTCGAGGGCGGTCAGCAGATGATCTTGACCTCTGATCGCTACCCCAAGGAGATCAGTGGCGTTGAAGAGCGTCTCAAGTCGCGTTTCGGCTGGGGGTTGACCGTCGCGATCGAGCCGCCGGAGTTGGAGACCCGAGTGGCCATCCTGATGAAGAAGGCCGACCAGGCCAAAGTCGACTTGCCCCACGACGCTGCCTTCTTCATTGCCCAGAAGATTCGCTCCAACGTGCGTGAGCTGGAAGGAGCCTTGAAGAAGGTGATCGCCGACTCTCACTTCATGGGCAAGACGATTACCCAGGACTTCATTCGCGAATCGCTGAAGGATCTACTGGCCCTGCAGGACAAGCAGGTTGGGGTGGACAATATTCAACGTACCGTGGCCGAGTACTACAAGATCAAGCTTACCGACCTGCTTTCCAAGCGGCGCTCGAGGTCTGTGGCCCGCCCTCGCCAGGTGGCCATGGCCCTGGCCAAGGAACTCACCAACCACAGCTTGCCCGAAATCGGCGATGCTTTTGGTGGCCGTGATCACACGACGGTGCTGCACGCCTGCCGCAAGGTTAAGTCGTTGCAGGAAGAGAGCTCCGACATCCGAGAGGACTACAAGAACCTGCTGCGCTTGTTGACTAGCTGACAGGCCAATCTTCGGTGCTCCGGTCGAAGGCCACCGGATCGTCTTCTGGCAGCGTTGCTGGCTACCTCTTCCCGCATGCCCTCGCGCCTCCTCGAGTCCAGCTGTGGTTAAATGGCCGACTAGCCGTTCGGTTCGGGCCGCACGAGCTGCAATTTTTCAGGACTAGACGTGGAGTCGACATGAAATTTTCCATCTCCCGCGAAGCGCTGCTGCGACCGCTGACGCTGGTTGCCGGTGTGGTGGAGAGACGCCAGACCCTGCCGGTGCTCTCCAATGTGTTGATCCAGGTTGATCAGGATCAGGTTGCGCTGACTGGCACCGATCTCGAAGTAGAGCTGATTGGACGGACTGTGGCCAGCCAGGTGGAACAGCCGGGATCTGCTACGGTACCGGCGCGTAAACTGATGGATATCTGTAAGTCGCTGTCCGATCAGGCCGAGATTCAACTCTCTCTGGAAGAGGGCAGAGCGGTGCTGCGAAGCGGTCGCTCGCGCTTCACGCTTTCCACCTTGCCGGTGGCCGAGTTTCCCAATATTGAAGACAGCCAGGGCAGCGTCGAGTTAGCTCTTCCTCGAGGCGTCTTGAAGCAGTTGATCGACTCCACCGCCTTCGCCATGGCTCAGCAGGACGTACGCTACTACTTGAACGGCATGCTGCTCGAAATGCGTTCCGGTTTGGTGCGTGCCGTAGCCACCGACGGTCACCGTCTGGCGGTCTGTTCGCGTTCCGTCGAGATCGAGGTGGAGCCAGCACAAAAGCTCATCGTGCCGCGCAAGGGTATTCTGGAACTGGTGCGCTTGCTGGATGACGGTGAAGAGCCGGTAAGCCTGTCCCTGGGGGCTAGCCATATTCGCGCTCATACCGGCGACTTCACCTTCACCTCCAAGCTGGTCGACGGCAAGTTCCCCGATTACGAACGGGTCGTGCCTCGCGGTGGCGATAAGGTGTTCATCGCCGAGCGTGCCGAACTGCGCCAGGTACTTTCGCGCACCGCGATTCTTTCCAATGAGAAGTATCGCGGCGTGCGTCTGCATCTCACTGAAGGCAATCTCAAGGTCATGGCCAATAATCCTGAGCAGGAAGAAGCCGAAGCAAACATTGCTATCGAGTACAGCGGGCCGAGTCTCGAGATTGGCTTCAACGTTGGCTATCTGATCGACGTGCTTAACGCCCTGGACGAGGATCGTGTACAGATGACCCTGGCAGATCCCAACAGCAGTGCGCTGATGGAAGAACCTGGAGGTGGCGACGCTCTCTATGTCGTCATGCCCATGCGTCTCTAGTGATGATCACCGGCGGCACACCCTGTGCCGCCCAGCCTGTGCGTGCCAATGCCTCTAGATCGACTCGTCTTTCAAGGCCTGAGAAACTTACAAGCTATTGATTTCAAACCAGGAAGTCGAATCAACCTGGTGACTGGAGACAATGGCAGCGGTAAAACGAGCCTGCTCGAGGGAATTCATGTTCTCGGCATGGGACGTTCATTTCGCACCCGCCATATGCGCCATGTCATTGCGCACGATGCGGAAGGCCTAGTCCTGCATGGTCGACTGGCAGGCGACCCTCCCCTTGCCTTTGGCGTGCGCCGCTTCCGTGATGAGAGTGAACTGGAAATCCGTCTAGCCGGCGAGCGCGTCAATCGCCTCTCCCGGTTGGTTGAGACCCTTCCGCTACAGCTCATCAATCCCGATGCCTTCCGTCTTCTCGAGGGCCCCCCGGGGGGGCGAAGAGAGTTTCTTGACTGGGGGGTGTTTCACGTGAAACATGAGTTTTTCGAGGCGTGGCAGCGCGCCCGACGGGCGTTGAAACATCGGAATGCCCTCCTGAGACATGGTAGAATAGACGAAAATTCAATGTCGGCCTGGGAGTTTGAATTCGTCCAATGGAGCGAGCGTATTGATGCCATGCGTAGCGCTTGGGTCGATGCCTTTCTTCCCGTGTTCGACGAGACACTGGCTGGCTTGATGCCGCTGCCGGGCTTGCAGCTTCGTTACTCACGCGGTTGGGATAAGCGCCGTGATCTCGCTGACATATTGAGGCAGGGTAGAGACGTAGATAGGCAGATGGGGTTTACTCAGCAGGGGCCACAACGAGCCGACCTGGCCGTCAGACTTCACCGTCGACCGGCCGTAGAGGTTCTCTCCCGGGGACAGCAGAAGCTGGTGGTGAGTGCCCTCAAGCTTGCCCAGGGCCGTCTGCTGGAGTCAACCACTGCCAGGCAATGCCTCTATCTTATCGATGATCTCCCAGCAGAGCTGGATAGCGCACACCGTCAGGTGTTCTGCCAATGGTTGGAAAGTATGCACTGCCAGGCATTCATCACAAGCGTTGATCACAACGCCCTGGCAGATCTGTGGCAGCCCGCAACTCCCGTGGCAATGTTTCACGTGAAACGTTCAGCTTCGGGAGAGGGACAGCTGGCACCACTGGAACGACAGATTTCATGATGGAGCAGTCAATGAGCGAGCAGGCCTACGACTCATCGAGCATCAAGGTACTCAAGGGACTGGATGCCGTACGCAAAAGACCCGGCATGTACATCGGTGATACCGATGACGGCACAGGGCTGCATCATATGGTGTTCGAGCTGGTAGATAACTCCATTGACGAAGCACTGGCCGGGCACTGTAGCGAGATCCGTGTGGTCATCCATCCCGACGAGTCTGTCACGGTTAGCGACAACGGTCGCGGTGTTCCCACCGGCATCCACGAAGGTGAAGGGGTTTCTGCCGCAGAAGTGATAATGACGGTGCTTCACGCAGGCGGAAAATTCGACGACAACTCCTACAAGGTTTCCGGGGGCCTGCATGGCGTCGGGGTGTCGGTGGTTAACGCGCTGTCAGAGGAATTGAAGCTGACTATCTGGCGTGCCGGTGAGGTTTTTGAGCAAAATTATTCTCACGGTGTGCCCCAGTCACCCTTGTCAGTGGTTGGAAAGACCGAAAAAACCGGTACGAGGGTGCATTTTAGGCCCTCTCCGCAAACCTTCACCAGCATAGAGTTTCACTACGATATCCTTGCCAAGCGGCTGCGTGAGCTGTCCTTCCTGAACTCTGGCGTTTCCATTCGTCTGATTGACGAACGCAGTGGAAAAGAAGAGGTTTTCCACTACGAGGGCGGTCTCAAGGCTTTCGTCGACCACCTCAATACCAACAAGAGCGTGCTCAACCCGGTGTTTCATTTTAACGCCGAGCGTGAAGACGGCGTTGGTGTAGAAGTGGCGATGCAGTGGAATGACTCCTTTAACGAGAATATCTTCTGCTATACCAATAATATTCCTCAGCGAGATGGTGGGGCACACCTGGCAGGGTTTCGAGCCGCCCTAACCAGAACCCTCAACGCTTACATCGAGTCCGAGGGTCTGCTCAAGAAGTCCAAGATCAATACGTCGGGTGATGACGCTCGAGAAGGCCTGACGGCTATTGTTTCGGTAAAGGTGCCCGACCCCAAGTTCTCATCGCAAACCAAAGATAAGCTCGTCTCGTCTGAGGTCAAGACGGCAGTAGAGCAGGAAATGGGACGGCTGTTTTCCGACTATTTGATCGAGAAACCCAGCGAAGCCAAGTCGATTGTGAACAAGATGCTCGACGCTGCCCGTGCCCGGGAAGCGGCGCGCAAGGCTCGCGACATGACTCGTCGCAAGGGAGCCCTGGATATCGCGGGTCTGCCCGGAAAGCTGGCGGACTGTCAGGAAAAGGATCCCAGCCTTTCCGAAATCTTTTTGGTTGAGGGTGATTCAGCCGGTGGCAGTGCCAAGCAGGGGCGAGATCGCCGCACCCAGGCTATTCTGCCCCTCAAGGGCAAGATCCTGAATGTGGAGAAAGCGCGCTTTGACAAAATGCTCTCCTCTGCTGAGGTCGGTACTCTCATCACCGCCCTGGGCTGTGGTATCGGTCGTGAGGAGTTCAACCCAGACAAATTGCGCTACCATTCGATCATCATCATGACCGACGCCGACGTTGACGGTTCTCATATCCGTACCTTGCTGCTGACCTTCTTCTTCCGTCAGATGTCTCAGTTGATCGAGCGTGGTCATGTCTTCATCGCTCAACCGCCGCTCTACAAGATCAAACGCGGTAAGCAGGAGCTCTATCTCAAGGATGAGCAGGCGATGACCGACTACTTGACCGCCACCGCTTTAGATGGCGCCGGGCTCTACGTCAACGCGGATGCGCCGGGTATCAGTGGATCTCAGCTCGAGGGTCTGGTCAATCAGTATCGTGAAGTGGTCCGTCGTATCGACCGCCTCTCCAGAGTTTATCCGAATGAAGTGCTGAAGCGGATCGTTCATGCCGCACGCCTCGAGGGAGATGTGAGTCTCCGTGATCGGGGAACCATGCAGAGCTGGATTGACCATCTACAGCACGAAATGGATGAGGTGGTGGCCTATGAAGGGGGGCCGCGTTACACCTTCCGGCTCGAGGAAGACACAGAGCGTAGCTTTTATCTGCCGGCAGTTACTCTCACTGCCCACGGCGTTTCCACCGATTACGTCTGGGGTATTGAATTCTTTACCAGCGCCGACTACCGCGGAATGGCAGACCTTGGTGAAACCTTGGATGGCCTCCTGGAGGAGGGCGCCTATGTGGCCCGTGGGGAGCGTCAGAAGCGTGTGAGCTCTTTCTATGAGGCTCTCGACTGGTTGATGGCAGAGGCTCAGCGCGGTCTTTCTATCCAGCGCTACAAGGGGCTGGGTGAGATGAACCCGGATCAGCTCTGGGATACCACCATGAACCCCGAGACGCGTCGTATGCTGCGAGTTACCATAGAAGATGCGGTGGGCGCCGACATGATGTTCAACACTTTGATGGGTGATGAGGTGGAACCACGCCGCGATTTCATCGAGCGCTATGCGCTTGTGGCCAACTTGGATGTCTGATGGCGTGTTTCACGTGAAACACTTTTTGGCAACACTGTAGCGTCTAACCTCGCAAGAGCGAAAAAAGCCCCGCCGTCATCAATGACGGCGGGGCTTTCCACATCTGGGACACCAAAAAAAAAGCCGGTCGTTTCTCAATGGAAGTAAAAACGACTTAACGTTTCTCCAGTAGCCAATCAGCGAACTGAGCCAAGTCGTCGAAGACGCGCGTTGCGTCTTCAGCGTTGCCCAGCTCCGGATGTTTGCTCAGTGTTCGTTTGCCCTTGCCGGTCAACACCAGTACTGGGTGAGCTTCTACAGCGTTACCGGCTAGAAGGTCACGCATGCTGTCACCGACCATCCAGCTTCCCTTCAGGTCTCTCATGCCAAGCGCCACACGGATCTGCTCAAGCAGCCCAGGCAGCGGTTTGCGACAGCTGCATCCCTCATCGGGGCTGTGTGGGCACCAGGCAATATGAGCGATTCGACCACCGCCTTCATTCACCAGGCGGTTTAACTCGGCATGCATCCTGTTCAGAGTTACTTCATCATAGTAGCCGCGAGCGATGCCGGACTGATTGGTGGCCACCGCCACTGTCCAGCCGGCGCGACTAAGACGCGTAATGGCGTTGATAGCAGACGGGTAGGGTATCCATTCGGTCAGCGTTTTGACGTACTCGTCGGAGTCCTGATTGATGACACCGTCACGATCTAGAATCACCAGGCGGTCGGGAGAATGCATCCGCGCGGCTCCTTTGTCGGGTCGAGAGGGATCTGAGTGTTTCACGTGGAACACTGCCTGCCAAGCGGGTGGGCGAGTGTTCCACGTGAAACACTGTCGAAGAATAGACATGAAAAAAGCCGGCAGCCTTGTGGCTGCCGGCCCTCAAGGACGGCCTGCCGTGTGACTCTATTGCTGCAGCTGAGCGATGTCGGCCACTTCCAGGAAAAGGGCGCGCAGGCTTGCCAGCAACGCCAGACGATTAGCGCGAATAGCCGAGTCGTCGGACATTACCATTACCTTGTCGAAGAAGGCGTCAACCGGTTCGCGCAAGGTGGCGAGGATGTCCAGCGCCTCGGCGTAGCGTCCCTCGGCGAACAGGGGCATAACCTGTTCGCGATGACCGCTAACTGCTTCGTGCAGAGCCTGCTCGGCAGCCTCGTTCAGCAGACGGGGATCGACCTGAAGGCCAACGTCGCCTTCCTGCTTGGCGAGAATATTGGAGACCCGTTTGTTGGCCGCAATCAGCGCAGCGGCTTCCTCGCGACCGGAGAAGGCCTGTACGGCACGCAGGCGTAGGGCAAAGTCCAGCGGACGCGTTACTGGGCGGGCACGCACCGCCAAGTAGGTCTCGGCGGCGATTCCCTCATCCTGGGCCCAAGCGCGGATGCGGTCGAGCGCATAGGTCAGCACTTCGTCCACCAGGTTCTCCGCGTAGGGCAGCTCCTGGTGCTGAGCGGCAGCCAGTTCAAGCAGTTCGCGCAGGTCCAGGTTCAGCTCACCCTTGATCAGGATGTTCAACACTCCGATAGCGGCGCGACGCAGAGCGAAGGGGTCCTTGGTGCCGGTGGGGCGGGCGCCTATGCCGAAGATGCCGGTCAGAGTGTCGAGGCGGTCAGCCAGGGCCAGGGCGAGTCCTGTCCGGCTGTGTGGAATGGCATCCGAGGCGAACCGGGGGAGATACTGCTCTTCGAGGGCCTTGGCAACTTCGGTAGACTCGCCGTCGTGTTCGGCATAGTAGCGGCCCATGATGCCCTGTAACTCGGGGAACTCCTGCACCATCTCTGTGACCAGGTCGCACTTGGCTAGCTCTGCGGCGCGGCGCGCGTGGGCCACATCGCCTCCGATGCGGCCGGCGATGAAGGCGGCCACGGCGGCGCTGCGATGGGCCTTGTCGGCCAGGGTGCCCAGCTGTTTCTGGAACACCACGCCAGCAAGCTCAGTGATGCGCGAATCGAGCGGGCGCTTGCGGTCGGTGTCGTAGAAGAAGGCGGCGTCTGCCAGACGAGGGCGGATCACCTTCTCGTTGCCTTCGATCACCCGCTGAGGGTCGATGCTGTCGATATTGGCAATGGTGATGAAGAGTGGCTTGAGGCGACCTTCGTCATCGAGCAGGTGGAAGTATTTCTGGTTCGCTTTCATGGAGGAAACCAGGCACTCGGCCGGCACTTCCAGGAAGCGCTCATCGAAGCTGCCGGCCAGAGCTACCGGCCATTCCACCAGGCCGCTGACCTCAACCAGCAGCGCCTCGTCAATCACCGCGGTGGCTCCCTGGACTTCTGCTTCGGATAGCACCTGCTCGCGGATGCGTTCGCGACGCTGATTTCTATCGGCAAGCACCCAGGCCTGCTCCAGCACGGCAAGGTAGCCATCGGCCTGAGTCAGATCGATGGCCTGCGGGGCGTGGAAGCGGTGGCCGTAGGTGGTGCGGCCTGTCTTGAGTCCCAACGCCTCGGCCTCGACGACGTCATTGCCATAGAGCATGACCAGCCAGTGCACCGGACGGGAGAACTCAACCCGTGAAGAGCCCCAGCGCATGTTCTTGGGTACCGGCAAAGCGGAAATGGCCTTCTGCAGGATGCCGGGCAGCAGGGCCGTTGTGGCTTCGCCGCCTTGCCGTTCGCGGTAGCCGAGCCAGGTGCCCTTGTCGGTCTCAAGGTGGATCAATTCGTCGACACCGACCCCGCAGGACCGAGCGAAGCCCTCGGCGGCCTTGGTGGGCCGGCCATCCTTGAAGGCAGCGGCAAGCGCTGGACCACGCTTCTCCACTTCACGGTCGGGCTGGCTGTCGGCCAAGGCTTCGACCAGCACCGCCAGGCGACGGGGTGTGGCATAGGCGAGCACTTCGCCGTGAGGCACCTCGGCATCGGCCAGGCCGCGGTGGATACCGGCGGCCAGAGTATCGGAAAGGGCATCAATGGCGCCGGGCGGAAGTTCCTCGACGCCCAGTTCGATCAGTAACGTATTGACGGCCATGCTCAAGCGTCTCCCTGTTCAAGCAGTTCGCGGCGCAGGGCCTCGGGGGCCAGCGGGAAACCGGCGGCCTTGCGGGATTCAAAATAGGCGTTGGCCACGTCACGGGCCAGGGTACGCACGCGCAGGATAAAGCGCTGACGCTCGGTGACCGAGATGGCGTGGCGCGCATCGAGAAGGTTGAAGGTGTGAGATGCCTTGAGCACCTGCTCGTAGGCGGGCAGCGGAAGACCTGCCTCGAGCAGTCGGGAGCAGTCTCGCTCCTGCTGGTCGAAAGCACCAAAGAGGAAGTCGACGTCGGCATGCTCGAAATTGTAGGCCGACTGCTCACGCTCGTTTTGCAGGTAGACATCACCGTAGGTGACCTTCGAGCCGTCCGGGGCCACTGTCCATATCAGGTCATAGACGCTATCGACGTCCTGTAGGTACATCGCGATTCGCTCCAGCCCGTAGGTCAGCTCTCCGGTGACCGGGTAACACTCGATGCCGCCGGCCTGCTGGAAATAGGTGAACTGGGTCACCTCCATGCCGTTTAGCCAGATCTCCCAGCCCAGGCCCCAGGCGCCGAGCGTGGGAGATTCCCAGTTGTCCTCGACGAAACGAATGTCATGTACCAGTGGGTCGAGGCCAAGACGCTCCAGTGAACCGAGATAAAGCGCCTGGAAATCGGCGGGTGAAGGCTTCATCACTACCTGGAACTGGTAGTAGTGCTGCAGACGATTGGGGTTCTCGCCATAGCGGCCGTCGGTGGGACGCCGAGACGGCTGAACGTAGGCAGCGTTCCAGGTCTCGGGGCCGATAGCACGGAGGAAGGTGGCCGGGTGGAAGGTGCCGGCACCGACCTCCATGTCGAGGGGCTGCAGGACCACGCAGCCCTGTTCGGCCCAGTACTGCTGCAGAGCCAGGATCAACCCCTGAAAGGTCGAGGCATCAGACGCCGACCCGTAGGTCGAGGTCGACGCGGGTGTCGAGGACGATAGAGTCATTGCGTAAAGCACCGTTGGCCATGAATTCACAGGTCGTCAAGTATACAATCACCGGAAGATCGGTTATAGGCGCACGCCCAGAGACAGAGGATTCATCCCATGATCGTAGTGACAGGCGGGGCTGGTTTCATCGGCTCAAATCTGGTCAAGGCATTCAATGCCCGCGGCCGTCAGGATGTAATGGTGGTGGATGATCTTTCCGACGGCACCAAGTTCATTAACTTGGCCGACTGTACCGTTGGCGACTATCTGGACAAGGATGACTTTCGCCGTCGGGCGGAAGCGGAGCTGCGAGGAGACGTGTCGGGACTGCCTGAGATCGACGCCATCTTCCATGAGGGGGCCTGTTCGGATACCACTGAGTGGAACGGACGCTTCATGCTCGACAACAACTTCGAGTATTCGAAGGTGCTGCTGCACTTCTGCCAGCGCCGCGGCATTCCCTTCCTCTACGCTTCCTCGGCGGCCACCTATGGCGGCAGCGAGGTGTTCGTGGAAGCGCCGGAACATGAAAAGCCTCTCAACGTCTACGGCTACTCCAAGCTGCTTTTCGACCAGTATGTGCGCGCACGCTGGAACGAGTTTCGGAGTCAGGTGGTCGGCTTTCGCTACTTCAACGTCTACGGTCCTCGTGAGCAGCATAAGGGCAAGATGGCCAGTGTTGCCTATCACCACCACACTCAGATCTGCCAAGGCCAGGATCTCAAGCTGTTCGGTGCCTGGGATGGCTACGAGGCCGGCATGCAGAGCCGGGATTTCGTCTATGTGGGCGACGTGGTGAGCGTCAACCTGTGGTTTCTCGATAACCCCGGCATATCGGGAATTTTCAATCTGGGAAGTGGCCGCGCTGAGCCCTTCAGGGCGATCGGAGAAGCGGTGATCGAGTACTACGATCGCGGCAGCATTGAGTTCGTCGACTTTCCCGAAGAGCTCAAGGGCCGTTACCAGAGCTATACTCGCGCCGATATCGGCAGCCTGCGTCAGGCGGGTTACGACCGCGAGTTCCGCACCGTGGCTCAGGGCGTGCGTGAATACCTGGAGTGGCTGAATGAGTGAGCCGTCAGAGACAGGCGCCGGTGAAAGGATCCTGGTCGTCGGCCCCTCCTGGGTTGGCGACATGGTCATGGCCCAGAGCCTGTTCATGACGCTCAAGGCGCAGCATCCCGGCTGTCGCATCGGCGTGATGGCCCCAGCCTGGTCGCTGCCGATCCTTGAGCGCATGGGGGAGGTGGACGAGGGGGTGGCCCTGGATGTCAGCCACGGCGAATTCGGCTGGCATACCCGTCGCCGTGTTGCCCGTTCGCTTCGCGGCCGGTTCGATCGCGCCATCGTGTTGCCGCGCTCATGGAAGGCAGCCCTGGTGCCCTTTCTGGCGCGTATTCCACAGCGCATCGGTTTTACCGGTGAACAGCGCTACGGCCTGCTGAACGATCGACGGCGGCTCGATAAGACCGTCCTTGATCAGACGGTGAAGCGTTTCGTGGCGCTGGGGCTGCCCGTCGAGAAGGCGGAGAAAGGGGACTTCCCGATTCCGCGCCCCCACCTCGCCGTGGACGCCGACAACTTGGCTGAGCTGCGACGGGTTCATGGGCTCTCGACTCGCCCTGCCATCGGCATGATGCCGGGGGCCGAGTATGGCCCAGCCAAGCAGTGGCCGCTGGAGCATTTTCGCGCGCTGGCCGAGTCGTTGGTGGCAGAGGGGTTCGAGGTGCGGGTGCTGGGCGGCCCCAAGGATAACGAGGCCGGCATCGCCATCGCCGGTGAGGTGGAGCATGCGCATAACCTCTGTGGACGGACGCGTCTGGCCGATGCGGTGGACCTGCTCGCCGACTGCCGTCAGGTGGTCACCAACGATTCGGGACTGATGCATGTGGCGGCGGCGGCGGGCACTAGGGTGCATGCCCTCTACGGCTCCTCCTCACCGGTTTACACACCGCCATTGACCGAGATCGCCGAGATTCACACCCTGGCGCTCGAGTGCTCTCCTTGCTTTGCACGCACCTGCCCGCTGGGCCACACTCGCTGCCTCACCGAGCTTTTGCCCGAGCAGCTGCTGGCGGCACTGCTGGACGCGGAGCGGCGCCTCGCCGTCGAGGAGTAGCCGGGCCTACTGAACGCTGGCAGGCGCCCCGCCGGTGGCATCATGGGGGTTCTCTACCACCTGCGCCTCGGCCGGGGGCGATTCCTGCTTCTCACGTTCCTGCGATCGGTTCGGCACCAGGCCCTCCCAGAGCCGCTGTTGCAGGGCGTTCTCCTCCCGCATGCGCGCATTGAGAGGCTCCAATCCGTGGCGCTCCACCAGCGTCTGCTGGTTTGGCTCGGCCAGCAGGGAGGCCCCCAGTCCGGCGCGGTGGCCCTGGATGGTGAAGCCCATGGCCTCAAGCAGGGTTGGCAAGAGATCGACCATGGAGGCCTCCCGACGGGTACGAGTGCCGGCCTCGATGCCGGAACCCAGTATGATGAAGGTGTTGTCGCGCTCGCCTTCGGTGAGTTGATCCCAGGCCGAAACCCGCATGGTCAGGTGGTCGCTGGCAATTACCACCAGGGTGTTCTCCAGCAGCCCCTCGTCCTCCAGGCGATCCACCAGGTCACGGGCGAGCCAGGCTGAGCACTCCACCGAATACAAGATATCCACACCGTCAAATTCGCCCTGGCGCTCCCGGCAGGCCCGGGCTGGATAGCCGTGAGGCGCATGGCCGGCGATGGTGAGGTTAACTACCCCCCAGGGGCCGTCGCTCTCAGCGTCCAGGCGGCGAATTTCCTCGAGGGTAAAGTGATAGAGAGAATCGTCGTAGAGCCCCCAGTCATTGATGTAGTCGGGGTCTTCCAGGCGCGGCTCGAGTTCGGCACGACCAATCACCTCGGCAAAGCCATGGCCTTTATAGAACAGGCCCTTGCCGGCAAAGGCGGTGCTTGCGCCGCCCAGGTAGCTGAGCCGGTAGCCCTGCCCGGCCAGCAGATCACCCAGGCAGTCCACGCCGGGTACGACCTGTTCCAGCGGCTCGAACTGGCGGTCGTGGAGAAGGCCGGCGGGCATCAGCGGCGTACCGCACTGGCTGGAAATCATCCCGGCCATGGTCCAGCCGGTGTTATCGAGCTGGCGTATTCCCTCGAAGACGTGGCCCTTTGCGCCGAGCGCGTCGAGGTCGGCGTAGGCGCCTCCGAAGCGTTCGCGGTCCGCATAGGTTCGCTCGATGCTCTCCAGATAGAGCAGCAGCAGGTTGGGGGGTGATTCAGGGACCGCGAGGATGGCGGGCTCGATATATCGGCGGTCCAGCCAGGCGCCGTCTTCGGTGACGATGGCCGCGCCGCGCTGGGTCATGCCGTAGAGCAGCGGGTTGCTGACGAGCAGTATCAGCGCCAGCAGGCGTTCGAACAGTCGCCAGCGGTGGTCGACGCGTACCAGCCAGGTAAAGGCCGCCAGCAGTGCGAGCATGCTGAAGGTATAGAGCACGGCGGCCACCAGGCGGTCGCCACCGCCGTGGTCGGATATACCGGCCTGAAGGTGGAAAAAGATCGCCCCCAGGTCGACGATACCGAAGCTGTCGTTGAGGTAGATATAGAGGCCCAGAAGCGCCATGGGCAGCAGCGACCAGGGCCATACTCTGACCTTGGGGCGAGGACGCAGAGGAGCCCCCCAGCGGAGCAACCAGCCGGCGCCAAGCCAGGCGCCAGCGATAGCCGGCACGGCCCAGACGGGCAGCCGGCTCACGGTGACGACGGCATAGCCGAGGCAGAGCCCGATGGCGAGCAGCGCCCACCAGCGCGGGTGGCGAAGCATCGGTGAGGAAAGAACGGGAAGCATGGTGGGTCGGGGTCCTCGCGATGTCGCGGTATAACAAGGCAGACACATCGCCCGGGTTCAGAATGGGTTATGGCTGCCGTTCGTTCTCATAAAGTTCATTCAGTTTTGCGTACTTCATGTAGGCGTGAAAGGCAGTCGTTATGGCGACCGTCACACCATCACTTCCCTGCAGCAGACCTCCCTTCAGGACCAGCTTGCGGATCATCGCACTCAACGCGTGCAGGGTCGGCCGAAATGCAGAGGGCGAAATACCCTTCTCTTTCATGGCCCAGGCGTCGCGTGTCGAAAGTTGATCGATGCGCTGAATCCAGTGGGACAGGTTTTCATAGGTGAAATGACGAATATGAGCGTCGGTACTCTCAACCTTCGGTGCCTCTACCGATGAATGAGCCTTCTTGGGCAGATATCCCGATGTCG
This sequence comes from Halomonas sp., assembly GCA_020201075.1. Classification (GTDB taxonomy): domain Bacteria; phylum Pseudomonadota; class Gammaproteobacteria; order Pseudomonadales; family Halomonadaceae; genus Halomonas. The sequence goes on from JAIVHL010000002.1 coordinate 29,526, forward strand.
TCCGGTTGTAGAGCCTTACCACCTTGTCGGGATAGAAGCCCGCGGCCTTGATCCAATGGCTGCCACAGAAGTTTCGTCGTCTGAAGCTGTAGGCCACCGATGGGTCATCCAGCGAGAGGCGTCGAATGGCAATAATCGCATCGTCATCCAGGCGCTCGTCAGCATCCAGGGCAAGGATCCAGTCGTGACTGGCCTGGGGGACTCCGAAAGCTTTCTGTGGACCATCCCCGAGGTATTTCTGCAGCAGAACGCTGGCCCCCTTGCCCTTAGCGACCTTCGCGGTGTCGTCCTGGCTGAGCGAGTCAACCACAATGACTTCGTCGCAAACCGTTTTGAGGGAATCGATGCAGTCACCGATACGAGCCTCTTCATTGAGAGTGATGACAATGCCGGTGATGGGAGTCATGGTGAAGCCTCTCGGCGGTTGTGCGAGATGAGAAAACCGGTGATCTGGTTAGCTGCCGCTGCGATATCGATGCTCGTCATGTCCTGCTCGCCGGCACCCTCGGGCGGGCAGAACGCCAGACGGTGTTCGGCGCGGTTGCAGGTCTGCCAGCGCAGCGGAGTGGCAGAGCGGCGCGCCGGATAGAAACCGGCGGTGGCGATATCCAGGCAGCCGGCGATGTGCAGCGGCCCGGTGGAGCCGGCGATGAATAGATCCGCCGCGGCAAGGCTTGTGGCAAAGTCGGCGAGTCCATCGCGGATCGGCAGGCGGTATACCCCCACGCCGGCCTCGAGCAGCGGAACCCGGATCGCCTCGGCGGTGGCCTCTTCTCCGGGCCCGGCGGTCAGGATCCACAGCGGCTTACGCAGCGGCCAGTAAGGAGGTTCGGGCGCGGCGCAGGGAGCCAGCCCCAGCGCCGCCAGCATCGCCTCGGCCAGCTCCTGATTGTAGCGGTATTCGGGCTTTTCCGAACGTGACCTGCGCTGTACCACCCTTCGGTTGTAGAATAACTGCGCCCATTTGGTGGCCGGCGTCAGGCGTATCGGGATCCCCGCACGCCAGCCGAGCCAGCCGATGCGTGGCGTGGAAAAGAGCGTGAGCAGCGCATCGAAGCGGGCCGCTTTAACCTCGGTCAGCAGTCGCCGGCGGGCGGTTCGGTCGGCACCCTCGCCGGGGTCGATCAGTACCTCGTCGATCCACGGGCATAGCCGCGCCATGGGCGCGGTATAGGCCGGCACCAGGACGCTGATGTGGGGCATGGGACGCGCCGATTTCAGGTAGGCTAGTGCCGGCCACGCCAGCATGAAATCGCCAAGCTTGTCGTTGCGAACCACCAGCAGGCGCGAAGATGCGCCCGGGGCAGCGGAAGTTGCAGTCATCCGGGCTCCCGAGCCCCGAGATACCGAAGGAGTCAGCCTTGTCGTGCAAGGTTCTGCATATCTGCCTCTCCAGCGGCTGGGGCGGACTGGAAATGTATCCGTCACGGATTATACCTGAGCTGGCCCGGCAGGGGTGGCAGAGCCACGGATTGGCCCTGGCCGGCTCCCGAGTTGCCGAGAGCTTTCGTTTGGCCGGGGTAGAACCGCTTGAACTGCCCTCCAAAGGGCGGGCGTTGCTGTCCGTCGGGCGCATACTCGGCTACCTCAAGGCTCAAGGCATTGGCGTGGTGCACTGCCACAAGTCCAGCGACCTGCGCCTAGGCGCATTACTGGTGAGTCTCAGGCCGTCGCTCAGGCTCTTCTTCACCGATCACATGGGCGTGACCCGTCCCAAGAAGGATCCCTATCACCGCTGGGCCTACGGGCGGATAACTCGACTCTTTTCCATCAGTGAAGCGACCCGACAGCGCAACCTCGGGGCCTTTCCGTTGCCGCCCGAGCGCATTCGACGCCTCTATCTGGGCATCGACCCGGCTCCCTATGCGACACGCCTCGATGACCAGGAAAAAGCCGCGTTGCGCCATGACCTTTGCGTGCCTGATGGGGCGGTGGCGATTGGCCTGCCGGGACGGCTAACGCCGGGCAAGGGCCAAACAGTGTGGGTCGAGGCCCTGGCGCTTCTGGCCGAGGCGCAGCCGAATCTGGCATGGCAGGGAGTGCTGATCGGCGGACTGACGGCGGGGGAGGGCAGCGACGAGGCCCATGTGGCGACGCTGAGACAACGCATCGCGGCGCTGGGACTCGAGCCGCGCATTTCCTTCACCGGTTTTCGGAGCGACTTGCCGCGGCTGTTCGAGGCGCTGGATATCGTCTGCGTGCCCTCGCGCAACGAGGCCTTCGGTCTGACCGTGATCGAGGCCATGGCGGCCGGCAAGGCGGTGATCGGCAGCGATAGCGGGGCGATCCCCGAGCTGCTTGACGGCAAGACCGGCCGCCTGGCGGCTCCCGAGGATGCCGCGGCCTGGACAGAGGCGCTGGCCGAGCTGGCTGCAGACGCCTCACTGCGCCGGCGTCTGGGACAAGCGGCTCGTGCGAGGGTGCTGGCGGACTTTACCCTGACGGCCCATGTGGCCAGCCTGATCGAGGAGTACGCTGGCTAGCCTGAGCCGGGTCAGCGCTCCTCGTAGCCTCGTTGAATCGGTGCCATGGCGTCCCGGGCGCCGAATTTCGTCAGGGAACGCGCGAGGCGCGCCAGGTTAGCGGCCTGCCAGCGTCCCTGCGAGCGCAGCCCGCAGCGGTCAAGGTCGATCAGCCAAACGCGATCTCTTTTATCTACCAGCAGGTTGCGTGCATTGAGGTCCACGTGATCGAGACCGGCGTTGTGAAATCGTCGGATCGTTCGCCCCACCTCTATCAGCAGAGCCTCGTCGGCAAGACGCTCTTCCAGACGGCTGGCCAGGGCGCGGGCGCCGCGGATGCGTTCGGTGATCAGGGCGGCTTCGTAGGTGAATTCGTGGCGGTTGACGGCAGCGGCCACCGGTGTAGGTACCGGCAGGCCGCGCTGGTGAAGGTCGGCGGTCAGGCGCAGTTCACGGAAGGCGCGGGTGCGTTCCAGGCCGGTCCACAGGTAGCGTGTCCCGCTGAGCCGGGCGACGAAGCCACCGCGGCGGTAGGGCCGTAGCACCCACTCCCGGTCGCTGTCGGCAGCCAGGAAAAGGCTGACTCCCCGTCCCGGGGCCTCGCCGATGACCCGCCCTTGGTTTCTCCAGTGCTCGGGGTCGAAGAGACTCGGGCCGGGAGGCACTTCGGCAGCGGCGTCACATAAACGCTCGGCATCATATAGAATGAAAACCTTTCCTGCTCGACACGTTGCCAACTCCATGAAGCATCCTCTGCCTGCACAACCCCGGCACATCGGCGTGCTGAGACTCTCCGCTCTGGGCGACGTCTGCAATCTGGTACCGACGGTTCGTGCCCTGCAGCGCCAGTGGCCCGAGGCGCGTATCACCTGGATCATCGGCAAGGCCGAATACAGTCTACTGGCCGGCCTGACCGGGGTCGAGTTCGCGGTCTATGACAAGGCCAGCGGGATTGCCGGCATGCGCGCATTGTGGCGCGAGCTGGCCGGTACCCGCTTCGACGTGCTGCTGCACATGCAGCAGGCGCTGCGCGCCAGCGCGCTCTCCCTGGGCCTCAAGGCCGACGTGCGAGTGGGCTACGACAAGGCCCGCGCCAAGGATGCCCAGCACTGGTTCACCCACCGCCAGCTGACCCCCCATCCCCGTTCTCATGTGCTGGAGTCCTTCCTGGATTTCGCCCGCCTGCTGAGGGTGGAGGATCTTTCCTTGACGTGGGATATGCCGGTACCCGATACCGCCTTCGACGAGGCCCGGGCGCTGACCGGCGAGGCGCCCTACCTGCTGATGAGCCCCTGCGCCAATCCACGGCTGCGGAATTTCCGCAACTGGTCCGCCGAGGGCTATGCAGCGGTGATCCAGCACGCCTGGCATCGGCATGGCCTGCGGACCCTGCTCACGGGTGGCGGCAGCACCCAGGAGCGCGAGATGGGCGAGCGAATTCAGTCCCTTTGCGAGCCCGGCTCGGTGATCGATGCCATCGGTGGCACGTCGTTGAAGGGGTTGCTGGCGATGATCGCACGGGCAAGAGTCGTTATCGCTCCCGACTCGGGTCCCGTGCACATGGCCAACGCCTTGGGTACCCCGACGGTGGGGCTCTATGCGACCACCAATCCCGACCGTGCGGCCCCCTATTGCTGGCGAGAGTTTGTGGTTAACCGTTACCCGGACGCCGTGGACACCTATCTGCATAAGTCTCTTGACGAGATCGCCTGGGGACAGCGGGTACGCCACCCCGACGCCATGTCGTTGATTCACGCCGAGGACGTCATCGAGCGCCTGGAGGCCCTGTTCGACCATATTGCCGCCATTCACCTGGAAAGGGAGCTTCCCGACGATGAAACTTGATCTGACTGCCCTGGAGCGCTCCCGCGTGCTGGTGGTGGGCGACGTCATGCTCGACCGCTACTGGCACGGTGGCACCTCACGGATATCCCCCGAGGCACCGGTGCCGGTGGTGCGAGTCGAGCAGAGCGAGGACCGTCCCGGCGGCGCCGCCAACGTGGCGCTCAACATCGCTTCTCTGGGCGCCCACGCCGCTCTGGCCGGACTGGTGGGCGATGACGACAATGCCGATCGCCTGGTATCACGTCTCGAAGACGCCGGAGTGGGTACTCACTTCGCCCGTAGCCCAGGCCTTCCCACCATCACCAAGCTGCGGGTGATGAGCCGCAACCAGCAGCTGATTCGCCTCGATTTCGAGGAGGGGCTCGGCGAGGTGGATACCTCGGCCCTGATCGAACGGGTCGAGGCAGCGTTGCCCGAGGCCGATCTGGTGATCCTATCCGACTACGGCAAGGGCACCCTGAATCGGGTCGAGGAGCTGATTCGCCTGGTGCGAGCCAGTGGCAAACGGGTACTGGTAGACCCCAAGGGCAGCAACTTCTCCCGCTACCGCGGGGCCAGCGTGATCACCCCCAACCTGGCGGAATTCGAGGCGGTGGTGGGCCATTGCCGCGACGACGCCGAACTGGCGGAGCGTGGCCAGGCGCTTTGCGCCGAGCTGGAATTGGAGGCGCTGTTGATCACTCGCAGCGAGAAGGGCATGACCCTGATTCGTGAAGGCCACGAGCCGCTGCATCTGCCGACCCGGGCTCGGGAGGTCTACGACGTGACCGGCGCCGGCGACACGGTGATCGGTGTGCTGGGTCTGGCGCTCGCCGCCGGCCATGGCTTCCCCGAGGCGATGACGCTCTCCAACCTGGCCGCCGGCCTGGTGGTGGCCAAGCAGGGTACCGCGACCCTCTCCATCGCCGAGCTCTACACCGCCCTGCACGGCGACAAGCTGGCCGAGTTCGGGGTAATCGAGGAAACGCCCCTGATCGAAGCGGTGCGCGCCGCCCAGGCCCGCGGTGAGCGGGTGGTAATGACCAACGGCTGCTTCGACATCCTGCACGCCGGCCATGTCGCCTACCTCGAACAGGCCCGCAAGCTTGGCGACCGGCTGATCGTGGCGGTCAACGATGACGCTTCCATCGCCCGCCTCAAGGGGCCCAAGCGCCCCATCAACACCCTGATGCGCCGCATGCAGGTGCTGGCGGGCCTTGGCGCTGTGGACTGGGTGGTGCCCTTCGCCGAGGACACCCCCCAGCGGCTGATCGAGGACGTGCTGCCCGACGTGCTGGTCAAGGGCGGCGACTATCGTCCCGAGCAGATCGCCGGCGGTGAAGCGGTGCGCGAAGCCGGCGGCGAGGTCCGCGTGCTGGGCTTCGAAGATGGCGTCTCCACCACGGCGATGATTTCCACCATCCTCGATCGTGAGGCCTGATGGGCTGGCCCCGTGGCCTCTACTCGGCGCTGCTGCTGGCCCTGACGCCGCTGATTTGGCGTCGCATACGCCGTGAGCATGCGCTCACTGACTTTCACCAGACGCCTCGCGAACTGCGCCTGGGGCGCATCCTCGAGACACCCTCTGGCGAGCGTATGCTGTGGCTGCATTGCGCCTCGGTGGGCGAGGTGCTGGCGGCTCGTCCGTTGATCGAGGCGTTGCTCGAACGCTACCCCGAGCACCGCCTCACCCTCACCACCATGACCGCCACCGGGGCGGAGCGAGCGCAGGCCCTGGCGGCGTCCCGGAACGACGAGCGTGTCGTTCACCACTTCATTCCGCTGGACTTCCCCCGGGCCGCGGCACGCTTCGTCGAGCGCCTGCGCCCCGAGCTGGCGCTCTTCTTCGAGACCGAGCTGTGGCCCAACCTGCTGCATGCCTGTTGCAGCCGCGGCGTGCCGGTGGCGGTGATCAACGGTCGCCTCTCGCCGCGGGCCTTCCGCGGCTATCGTCGGCTGCGCCCGCTGATGCGTGAGGCGCTGGCCTGCGTGGACTGGCTGGCCGCCAAGTCGGTCGCCGACGCCGAGCGCTTCGCGCGGCTCGGTATGGCACAAGAGCGTATCGACGTAGTGGGGTCGCTCAAGTTTGATATCGCCACGGATAATGGTGCCCTCGAGGTGAGTGAGCGCTTGCGTACCCGACTCGGTGAGCGTCCGGTCTGGGTGGCAGGCTCTACCCATGAGGGGGAGGAGACGGCGCTGCTGGCCGCTCATGCTCGGCTGCGCGAGAGCCATCTGACGCCCGGTTTCAAGAGCTGTTCCGAGGCGCTGCTCGTACTGGTTCCGCGCCACCCCCAGCGCTTCGATGCGGTGGCGGCGCTGTGCGAACAGGCGGGCATGCCTGTGGCGCGTCGCTCTCGCGGAGAGTGGCCGGAGGCCGCGACGGCGGTTTACCTTGGCGACACCTTCTGGCTAAGCTCTTCGCCGACCCTGCCGAGCGGCGCCGCCTGGGCGAGGCAGGCCGCGCCGTGGTGGCGGCTAATCGAGGTGCGCTAGAGCGAACGCTGGAGGGTCTGTCACGATGTCTTCCAGCGAAGTGAATGCTAACTTCGTCAGCGGGCAGCATTACACCGATGTAAGTCGCTCCACACCGCTTCCCGCTCCCAGCAGCAGCACGTCGGCGCCGCGGGCGGCGAACAGGCCATTGGTGACCACCCCGACGATAGCGTTGAGGCGCGCTTCCATGGCCACCGGGTCGTCGATCATGAAATCAAAACAGTCGATGATCTGGTTGCCGTTGTCGGTGACCACCCCCTCGCGATAGACCGGGTCGGCGCCCAGCTTGACCAGTTCCCGAGCCACGTAGGAGCGCGCCATGGGGATCACCTCCACCGGCAGCGGGAACTCGCCCAGCCGATCGACCCGTTTGGAGGCGTCGGCGATGCAGATGAATGTCTCGCTACAGGCGGCGACGATCTTCTCTCGGGTCAGGGCCGCGCCACCACCCTTGATCATATGCAAGTGAGCGTTCACTTCGTCCGCGCCATCAATATAGAAAGGGACGGTGCCCACGCTGTTAAGTTCGAATATCTCGATGCCGTAGCCGCGCAGGCGCTTGGCGCTAGCCTCGGAGCTGGCCACTGCCCCCTTGAAGTCGTCGCGAAGCTTGGCCAGGCGATCGATGAACAGATTGGCAGTGGAACCGGTACCGATCCCGAGCACGGTGTCGCGTTCGAGCCAGGGCTTGATCTCGTCGATGGCCGCCGCGGCCACGGCGTCCTTCAATTGGTCCTGGGATGGGCCGTTCTGGGTCATGGTCGCTCTCCGGTGGTGGCAGGGTGGGGTACTAAGATGGGGCATGAAACCGGCGCCATTATAGGGCACGGGCCCTTACCTGCCGATGCTGGCTGGACTCGACGCCACCACAATGCTACCAATGGTAGCCCTCCGCAGTGCAGCACAGAACGCTGCACGACTCGCGTTTCCCCTTGGGACATCAGGATGCTTGAATCAATCGTTAAGAAGATACTCCAGGCTCGCGTCTATGAAGCGGCTGTGGAAACCCCTATCTCGCCTGCGCCTTTCCTCTCCCGCCGTTTCAACAACACCATCCTGATCAAGCGTGAGGACCTCCAGCCGGTTTACTCCTTCAAGATTCGCGGGGCCTACAACAAGATGGCCCAGCTGAGCGAGGAGCAGAAGGCCAAGGGCGTGATTGCAGCGTCTGCCGGCAACCATGCCCAGGGTCTGGCCATGGCGGCGAAGCAGATGGGCGTCAAGGCGGTGATCGTGATGCCGAGGATCACGCCGGACATCAAGGTTCAGGGAGTGCGTTCACGAGGCGCTCGGGTGGTGCTCAAGGGAGACTCTTTCGCCGAGGCCGCTACCCATGCCCAGGAGTTGATCAAGGAGCATGGCTATATCTACATCCCCCCCTTCGATGACATCGACATCATCGCCGGGCAGGGCACCATCGCCATGGAGATCCTGCGCCAGCACAGCGGTCCCATCGATACTATCTTCGTGCCCGTGGGTGGCGGTGGACTGATGGCTGGCATGCTGGCCTATATCAAGTATCTACGCCCGGACATCAAGGTGATTGGTGTGGAATCCGAGGATAGCGCCTGTCTCAAGGCCGCCCTGGAGGCCGGTGAGCGGGTGGTGCTGGATCAGGTCGGTGTCTTTGCCGAGGGGGTGGCGGTGGCGCAGATCGGCGAGTTGCCCTTTTCGATCATCCGCGACCTCATCGATGACGTCATCACCGTCAATACCGACGAGATATGTGCAGCGGTAAAGGATATTTTTGAGGATACCCGGGCGGTCGCCGAGACCTCCGGGGCCCTGTCGCTTGCGGGTCTCAAAAAGTACGTGCAGCAGACCGGCGTCGAGGGCCAAACCCTTATCTGCATCAACTGTGGCGCCAACATCAACTTCGATCGCCTCCAGCACATCGCCGAGCGGACCGAACTGGGCGAGCAGCGCGAGGTAATCGACAAGCTGCGCGAGGCCGGCTACCAGGTAGAGGATCTCACCGACAATGAACTGGCCAAGCTGCATATCCGACATCTGGGTGGCGGCCGCCCCAAGGAGCACTTCGATGAAGAGGTCTATCGCTTCGAGTTCCCGGAGCGTCCCGGGGCGCTGATGAACTTCCTCACCCACCTGCCCCACGACTGGAGCATCTCTCTGTTTCATTACCGCAACCACGGGGCTGCCTATGGTCGGGTGCTGGTGGGTATGCAGATCCCCAACGGCGACCGTGCCCATGTCGAGGAGCACTTCGACGAAATCGGCTATCGCTACTGGAAGGAAACTGACAACGCCGCCTATCGGTTGTTCATGGCCTGAGCGATCTCCCTCATCAAGGAGTAAGCGCTGACTCGCACCGCGCGCCTCGCCTGCTGGGTTTTTCAGCCACAAAACGTTGCGTTTGGGTGGTTGTCGCGAGCATGAAATCGCCCTATAGTCTGGAGCAATTATTTTTCCCTATGGAGTCGATGATGAAGCGCAAGCCCGATCTGGTCATGGCACTGGTACTGTTGTTTGGTATCGGACTCGTGGCAACCGGTTACGCCCAGGCGCTGGCGGGCAGTTGAGCCGTTAACTCGGGCGGTAACATGGGCCCATCGACGTCAGATATAGACCGCTAGCAAACGGGGCGATGTCATTGGGCATCGCCCCGTTTGCGTTCAGGCGGTGGTGTACCTCGTCAGGGACGAACGATCCGAGCATCGCTGACGATGGCATCCAGGGGGACGTCCCAGGGCTCATTCGGCAGTGCCTCGACCCGCTGACACTCATGCGCCAAACCAATCAGACATGGTCGTGGGCCGGGACGGCGCGTGAAGGCCAGGGTTCGATCGTAGAAGCCTCCACCCATGCCCATTCGTTGGCCGGCTTCGTCGAAGCCCACCAGGGGCAGCAGGATCAGGTCCAGGGCCCAAGCGGGCCGGCGTCGATCGCGATGGGCGCCATGACGGGTCTGAGGCTCAGGAATGCCGTAACGGTTGATTACCATGGGCGTGTCGGCACGGTAGTGGACGAACCACAGCCGGTTACGTGAAAGCGGTCGAAGCACCGGAAGGTATACGTGGGCACCACGACGACGGAGCCAGTCGATCAGCGGTGTGGGGTCAATCTCGCCGTCGTTGGGCAGATAGAGCGCAACGCGGCGGGCGCGCTGTACCTCGGGCAGGCGTCGCAGCCTGCGGCACAGGCGTTTGCTAGCTGCCTGACGCTGTCGCGGAGTCAGGGCGCGTCGGCGGCGGCGAAGCTCACGGCGCAGGGCCTGACGAGAGCCGTCGAAAGCATCAAGAAAAAGGGGTGCGGCGGATGTCGTCATGAGGTGGGTCATGGCAGACGAGGTTCCCCAGAGTGCCGCTGTCATTCTGGCCCTGAACCCAGTGGTTCAAGGTGGGTGGCCGCAGCCGGACCGTCAGGCTTTCCGACGCGCGGACATGCACACGGGTCCGGCTAGCATATGGCCCCCTGGGTAATGCGCATAGGCTCGAGGGACGATAACGACTGGCAAACACCCCAGGGAACTCATTCATCCTACCAGAGCCAATGTGTCCGTCCAACGCATTCTATTGGGGGCGAGATATGCTCGCAGTGGGTGTTGTCGAGACAGTCAGCGTTGGGGGGTATCGACCAGGGCGCGTTCCAGGCGAGTGCTGAGCGCGTCAAGGTTGCTTTCCCCTGCTCGCTGGGCGTCCAGTGCCTCAAGCAGTTCATGGGCGATGTTCAGGGCCGCCATGATGGCGATACGCTCGGTGCCCATCAGGTTGTTCTGGGAATGAATGCCGCCCATGGCGCGATCCAGATAGCGGGCGGCGCGCTCCAGCTTATCCTGCTCTTCTGGCGGGCAGGCAATCACATAGCCGCGCCCCAACAGGGTGATTTCGGTGGTCGGACGCGTGGCGTCGGTCATCGGAAGACTCCGGGTCGGCCTGCCGGGAGAGCTACCGCGCGCCCCGGTGGCCCGATGCGTTAACATCCATGGAAGGAAAGGTTTCGTACCTCACTATAAGAGAGCCCTTCCGGGGCGGTCAACGCGCCGCCCCGGGCGAGGCTCACTCTTGCTCGCAGCCGTTACGGATTTTCGCATGTCACTGATCAACGAACGCCAGGATTTCTCCACCATCGCCGACCTCTTTCTGCTTCATGGCAGCATGCAGTCGCCGGCCTTTCTCGATGGCCGTTTGTGCGCTGGCCTAGCCATGCAAGAGCTCACCGCCGAAGCATGGCTCGAAGAGGTGTGCCTGGCACTGGGCGTCGAGCAGCCCCGCGATGAGTCCTCTGCCGAACGTTTTCTGGGTTGGCGGCGTCAGACACTCGACGCCCTCTCCGGCAGCGAGCTCACCTTCGAGCCGCTGCTGCCCGACGACCTTTTTTCTCTGGCCGAACGCGCCCAAGGTCTCAAGGAGTGGACCCTGGGCTTCCTTGAGGTAGTGCAGGACGCCGGCAGTACTCCACAAGAAAGCTGGTCGCCGGCCCTGCGCGAGGCCCTGGGGGACTTGGAAGGGATCGCCGCCATGGAGGTCGAGCTCGAGGAGAGCGCCGAGAATGAGGGGGATCTCTTTGCTCTCGCCGAACACGTGAGGATGGCCGCCATGTTGCTTTACACCGAGCAGCACCCTGGCCTGCCCCAGGTCGAGGATACCGAGAACGATACCCGTCACTAATGCTGCCCCATGTGTCGCCCCCTATTCTCCCACTCAGCCCAGCCCCATTCAGAGGAGCGCCTATGCTGCCCGAGATCCTCCCCCGTCCCGCTCCCATTACCCAGCACGAGTATCTGTCCCGACGTGTAGCGCTGATGGTGGCGCTGCCCGCGGATAGCGCCGTGTTGTTGCCCGGTGCCACCTTGGTCACTCGCTCTCGGGACAGCGAATTTCCGTTTCGTCAGGATAGCGATTTTCACTATCTGACCGGCTTCTCGGAGCCCGATGCTCTGCTTTTGCTGCTGCCCGGGCGGCCAGAAGGCGAGAGCGTGCTGTTCTGCCAGGACCGCAACCCGCTGATGGAGGCGTGGACGGGGTTCCGACTGGGAGCCGAGGGAGCCGTTCGTGAGCACGGGGTGGACCAGGCCTTCGAGAATGCCGAGCGCGGCGAGCGTCTCGAGGCGCTGCTGGACGGCCGTCGCACGTTCTACCTGCCCTTGGACAGTTCCGAGGCCATGGCTATCGCCGATGAGGTGCGCAGCGCCCTGATGGCCAGGGTGCGCCGTGGTGCCTGTCCCCCGGAGGTGCTGGCCGATGTGGCGCCGCTGCTCCATGAGTCACGACTGATCAAGAGCGAGGCCGAGTTGGTGCTGCTGCGCCATGCGGCCGAGATCTCTGCCAGGGCCCATGTGCGGGCCATGCGATCGACTCGCCCGGGGCTGGTCGAGTTCCACCTCCAGGCCGAACTGGAGCACGAGTTCCGCTGGCAGGGCGGCGGTGGCCCAGCCTATGCCAGCATCGTCGGTGGCGGTGTCAATGCCTGTGTGCTGCACTACATCGAGAATTGCGCCCCGCTTCGGGATGGCGATCTCGTGCTGATCGACGCCGGGGCTGAATTCGACCTCTATGCCGGCGACATCACCCGCACCTTTCCGGTGAACGGCCGCTTTAGTGCCTCCCAGCGGGCACTCTATGGCTTGGTGCTGGAGGTTCAGGAGCGGGCCCTGGCCGCCATCAAGCCGGGCGTGACCCTGGTCGAACTCCATGACGGCGTGGTACGCGGTCTTACCGAAGGACTGATCGGGCTGGGGCTACTCGAAGGCGAGGTGCAGGCGCGCATCGACGACGAGAGTTACCGGCGCTTCTATCTCCACTCCACCTCACACTGGCTGGGGCTGGACGTCCACGACGTCGGCGCCTATCGCCAGGGGGGAGAGCCTCGCGTTCTGGCGCCGGGCATGGTGCTGACGGTGGAGCCGGGTCTCTATATTCCCGCCGACGCCGATATTCCCGAGGAATTTCGCGGTATCGGCATCCGCATCGAGGATGATGTCGTCGTTACTACCACCGGTGCTGAGGTGCTGACGGCGGGCGTCCCCAAACAGATGGTGGAAATTGAGGCGCTAATGGCCGAAAAGTAACCGATCCGGGGTTGATTAGCTTTTACATTATGTAATGTACATTACGATACGTGCTGTTCGGAGATGCCGTGAACGATACCCACTCCCTTTCCCGCCCCCATACGCCAGAGCCCTTCCCGGCTGGCGTCAAGGCCGCGCACCATGTTGATATCGCTATCATTGGCGGCGGCCTGGTGGGGTCCAGCCTGGCCTGTGCCCTGAAGCCACTGATCGAGCAGGCCGGGCTCTCGGTGGCGGTTATCGAGGCCGCTCCCATGGTCGAGATGGCCGACGCCTCCTTCCAGCCCAGCTTCGACGCCCGGGCCAGCGCCATCGCCCAGGGGTCGGCAGATCACTTTGCCGAGATGGGGCTTTGGGAAGCCATGGCCGAACATGCCAACCCGATTCGGCGCATTCATATCAGCGAGCGCGGCCGCTTCGGCGCTACACGGCTCTCAAGCGACGAACTGGGAGTGACGGCTCTGGGGCATGTGATCCCCAACGCCTGGATGGGCCGGGTATTGCATCGTCGCCTGGCCGAGATGGCGATTGACTGGCACTGCCCGGCCAGAGTGGAGGAGATTGTACCGGTGGCGGGCGGCCACATGCTCACCCTGACCGAGGGAGAGCAGCTCAAGGCGGGGCTCACCGTGCTGGCCGACGGCGGTCGTTCCGGGCTCAAGGAGCAACTTGGCATCGAAAGCGACAGCCACTCTTACGATCAGGTGGCACTGATCGCCAACGTCGAGCTTAGCCGGCCCCACGACGGCAAGGCGTGGGAGCGCTTCACCAGCGAGGGGCCTATCGCTCTGCTGCCGCTGCAAGGGCAGTCCATGGAGCTGGTCTGGACCCACCCGCTGGGTGCGGAGCATCGTCGACTGGCGCTTTCCGACGCAAATTTCCTGGCCGAGCTGCAGCAGGCCTTTGGCGATCGCATGGGGCGTTTTCGCCGAGTCGGACGCCGCCACACCTATCCACTCAGTCTGGTCACCGCTCGGGAGACTACCCGTCCGGGTCTGGCGATACTGGGCAACGCCGCCCATGCGCTGCACCCGGTGGCCGGCCAGGGCTTCAACCTGGCGCTGCGCGGTGTGATGGACCTGGTGAGCGCCATTGAGGCGGGCCAGGCGAGCGGCGAGGCTCCCGGCAGCGTCGAGGTGCTGGAGGCCTTCGAGTTACGTCGTCACGCCGATCGCCACAACGTGGTGCGATTCAGCGACGGTCTGGTGCGGCTGTTCGGCATCGATAGTGTGCTGCTCTCCCACGCTCGGGCGGCGGGGCTGATCGGCCTCAACCTGGTCGGGCCGCTGCGCAGAGGCTTGGCTCGCCGAGCCATGGGCCTGGAACGCTAGGAGGATCGCCGTGAGCGTTACGGACCAGGAAGAGGTTAAGGAGATGACAATGGACGTACCGATGGAGAGCACCCTGGATGCGACATGCCGAGAGGTCGCCGAAGAGATCGCTGACGTCGTGATCGTCGGCGCCGGCATGGTGGGTACGGCACTGGCCTGCCTGCTGGGCGAGGCCGGGGTTGATGTGGCGCTGGTAGATGCCCGTGACGCCTTGCTGGACCCCGATACGGTGGGGCTTGGACATCCCGGCATGCGGGTCAGCGCGCTGACGCCGGTTTCTCGGAAGTTGCTGGAGGGGCTGGGCGCCTGGGAGTGGATGGCGGCTCGTCGCGTCAGTCCCTACCGCTTCATGCAGGTGTGGGACGCAGAAGGGACGGGTGAAGTCAGCTTCTCCGCCGAGCAGGCCGGCGTCGCCAGGCTTGGCCATATCGTCGAAAACGACGTGACCCAGGCCGCCCTGGAAAGAAGCCTGGAGGGGCTGGCATCGGTCAGAGTGCTGCTGGGCGCCCGGGTGACCGAGCTGGTGGAAACGGCCGATGGCGATCGGTGCGTCCACCTGGCGGATGGCCGCCGGCTGGTGGCGCCGCTGGTGGTGGGTGCCGATGGGGCCCGCTCGCCGCTGCGCGAGCTAGCCGGCATCGATGTCGACGTTCACGACACCGGCCATATGGCGGTGGTTACCACCGTAAAGGTAGAGCGGTCCCACGGGGATGTGGCTCGCCAGGTTTTCCTGCCGACTGGCCCCCTGGCCTTCCTGCCGCTGCGCCTGGACGGTGAGCGCCACCACTGCTCGATCGTCTGGTCTACCTCGCCGGAAGAGGCCGAGCGGCTGCAAGAGCTGTCGGCCGAGGCGCTGGGCGAAGCGCTGGCTGCGGCCATCGGCCATCGACTCGGCGAGGTGACGGTGGTCGACAGGACGGTGGCCTTTCCGCTGGTGCAGCGCCACGCGCAGCGCTACGTGCTGCCGGGCCTGGCGCTGGTCGGTGATGCCGCCCACAGCATTCACCCGCTGGCGGGCCAGGGGGTGAACCTGGGGCTGATGGATGCGGCCGTGCTGGCCGAGGAGTTGCTGTTGGCGCGCAGCCGCGGCACAGCGCTGGGTGATCAGCGCTGGCTGTCTCGTTATGCGCGGCGCCGGCGCGGTGATAATTCCGGCATGCTGGCGCTAATGAATGGCTTCCGGCTCCTCTTCGGCGCGCAGCATCCTGCGCTGACGCTGGCGCGCAATCTGGGGCTGGGCGCCGTGGACCGGCTCGTCCCGCTAAAGCGCCTGATAATGCAGCAGGCCATTGGTCACCGGGGGCGGCTGCCGGTCTCCTGCCGTTGATGGCCGCCGGTGCCAAGTAACGTCAGCGTCTGCTTAGCACGTTGAGCGCCTTGAGCAGGTTGAGCGCCTCGCCGAGCTGGTAGTCCTCGCGCAGGCGCTCACTTAGTTCGGCGCGCTCCCGCGGGGCCTCCTGGGAGCGCAGGTGGCCCTCCAGGTCCGCCTCGCGCACCCGGCGACCGCTCTCCGTTACCTCCACTCGACCGCGTACCACCTGTACATCTGGCTCGATGCCCTGGGCTTGGATAGAGCGACCGTTGGGAGTGTAGTAGAGCGCCGTGGTGAGCTTGAGCCCCTCGCCGTTGCCGAGCGGCATGATCTGCTGCACCGAGCCCTTGCCGAAGCTTTC